>SLIN01000309.1 GCA_007135605.1 Spirochaetales bacterium
CCGGTGGTTACCCGTCCCAACGACAATAATGCGGGCCCGGCTTTCGTCGAGTGGCGCAGCCGAGTCGAAATATCGCTCGATTGGAGACCGATCCCCGAGATCTCACGCTCCTTTGAGATCGAAGACGGGGAGATAGAGTGGTAGCACGGCGTTGAGTGTCGGCGGGTCGGTTAATCGGTGTGTTGCGGAAGCTGATCTCCGCCTGCGGCCGGAAGCGTGACTCAGAGCTCACCGGAGAGCGTATCCCGAGCGCGCTTCAGTTGGATGAACATGCGGGGGTCGCCACCACGGTCCGGATGGTGGCGCAGGCTCAGCCGGCGGTAGTTGCGGTTGACCTGTGATCGGTGCGGCCACGTGGGAGGCACACGGTGGGGGACGCACTCCAGGACAAAGCACGCCAGTAGGCGCCGCCCGGTCGCCTCATCGAAACGGCGATATCGGTGCTCGAGCGAAACGAGATGACGTCGAAAGAGCTCGATCCACTGCAGCGGCGTGTACTCAGTATACGTTCTGGCTGCCTTTTTCGAGGACGGGAATAGTTTGCTCTGCCATAGCGGGTGCACGCCGGCATAGTTGTAGTGATCCTCGAGGTAGCCGAGATACTTGAAAAACTCGAGGACGGGTTCAGGAAGAGTGCGTACTATCCCGCGGATATCTTCTCGACGTTTCGTCTGTTTTCGGGCTCGTTCGGCGAGGTATTCGCGTCGGATTCTGAGAAAGAGAGGGAAAAACTCGTTTCTCGGGAGTCGATAGGTGCGATAGAAGTAGTGCAGATTTTCCGGGGTGATCCTGGCGTGTTGCAGTAGCGAGTAGCATCGTCTACTCATCCGGACACGTCGCAGTGCCGGGGATTCGCGATAACAGCGCATCATCGCATCATAGAGTTGATGCTTCCGGAGCGATTTCGGCTGTTTTTCGAGCAGATAATCGAGCGAATAGGTCCGTTTCGGAGTTCGGCGCCGCCGCCGGCGGCGACTGGTCGAGGACATCTTCATAGCCGGATGATTGTGTTGCTTACACCGAACGGGGCCGACGAATCAAATGGTACGGTGTACCATGCGGCCGCCGAAGAGGGTCGCACTGATTGGAGTGAACGCAAAATTTCGCTTGACGGGGTGATCGCGGGTCCGCTAAGTTTTTGATGTAGTTGTATGATCGCAAGGAGCCTTATTGGGTAAGCGGACAGCGGTGGTTCTCGAGAGCAACAATCTTGTTGCGGATGTCTGTGGTGCTAATGACGCGAACTTGAAGGAGCTCGAGGCGCTGTTCGGGCGACGGGTGCTCTCGCGGGGAAACGAGGTTCACATCGAAACCGAGAACCCAACCGAGCGCGAGCTTTTCTCCAGCGTGCTTCGGGAGCTTGAAGGGATGGCGCGACGCGGCCAGAACCCCGGCCCGGCGGTAATACGCAGTCTTTATCGAAGCCTGCGCACGAATGAAGACGCCTCGGTCGAGCTGCTTCGTTCGAAATGCATAACGGTTCCGGGCGGTTTCGGCGTGGTTTATCCGAAGGGCGCCGCACAAGCCGCGTTTATCGAGGGACTCGACACGAAGGATATGTCGTTTTGCGTCGGACCGGCGGGTACCGGTAAGACCTTTCTCGCGGTCGCCCACGCACTGTCAAAGGTTCTCGCGCGGGAACGGCGGAAGCTTATCCTTACCCGCCCGGTGGTGGAGGCGGGAGAGAGCCTGGGTTTTCTTCCCGGTGACCTGACGCAAAAGATCAGTCCCTACCTGCGCCCGCTCTACGACGCTATGGAGAGCCTCGTCCCCGCCGAAGTGATTGCCCGTATGGATGAGAACCGAATGATCGAAGTTGCGCCGCTCGCGTACATGCGGGGACGCAGTTTGCGTGATTGTTATGTGATTCTCGACGAGGCGCAGAACACCACCAGAGAGCAGATGAAGATGTTTTTGACCCGTCTCGGCGAGGGTTCGACGGCGGTCATCACCGGCGATATCACTCAGATCGATCTGCCGAAAAGTCATCAGTCCGGGCTCATCCACGCACTGGAGATCCTCTCCGGCATCGAGGAGATACATTTCTCGCACTTCGCCGGCCGAGATGTCGTGCGCAGCGGTTTGGTGCGCAAGATCGTACATGCATATGAAGCCGAGTGACCCTGAGGGGCCTGACGGGGCCCGATCCTCTTCCGAATACGATCGGGAGTCACCGGTTAGCATACAATTCGGTTCAACGGAGGACGTATCGGTACCGTTGTGCGTTCTCGAGTCGCTTGCCGGGCGTGTGCTTTCGGCGGAAGGCTTTCCGGATCACTCTATCTCGGTTCTCATCGAAGGGGATGACGCCGTTCGCGAGCTCAACCGACGCTATCGCGGGTTGGATGAGCCGACCGACGTTCTGACTTTTGTTTCGGCAGAGTCCGCCGATTATCCGGTCACCTCCAGCGTGGATGTCGGTGAACGACGTCACGCCGGGGACATCATCATTTCTCTCCCGGCTGTCCGCCGGAACGCCGACACGTTCAGTATTGAGGAGGAAGAAGAGCTGCGCCGTGTCCTGATACACGGTGTGCTCCACATATGCGGCTGGCAACACGAGAGCAACGACGCCGACGAGCCGATGCTGCGGCGTCAGGAAGAGCTGCTTCGTTCGCTTATTCCGGGGACGGCGTCGTGAGCATTCTGGACAAGCTGTTCGGAAGACGAATCGACGAACAACCGCCGAGCGACGAGTTGGTCTCCGAAAAAGAGGAGATGATCCGGGGTGTGGAAACACTTTCCGATACCACTGTTAAGGAGGTTATGGTACCGCGGATCGATGTCGCGTTCCTCGGTGTGAACATGACCGGTATCGAGGTCTTCGAAAAAGTCGTTGCATGCGGCCACTCGCGATTTCCGGTGTACCGCGACAATATCGACAATGTGGTCGGTGTGCTCTACGCGAAGGATCTCCTGCGTTTCCTCATCACGAATGACGAAGTCAAGGTCGATGCGATTATCCGCAAGCCGTATTTCGTTCCCGAAAGCAAGCGGCTTGATTCGCTCCTGAGAGAAATGCGACGACGCCGAGTACACATTGCAGTGGCCGTCGATGAATACGGGGGAGTCAGCGGAATCGTATGTCTCGAGGACATCATCGAGGAAATCGTCGGCGATATCCAGGACGAGTTTGATAACGAGCAGGAGGAGCTCTTTGACCTCGGAGACGGCACGTATCTCGCCGACGCGCGGTTGAGTATCGAAGAGCTGAACGAAACGCTCGGGGTCGACATTCCGGAGGAGGACTTCGATACACTCGGAGGTTTTGTGTTTGATCTGTTCGGAAAAATACCGAGCAAGTTCGAGAAGGTCGGCTACGACGGACTCGAGTTCATAATCCAGGAGATGGATGGTCACAAGATCAAGACCGTAAAAGTATCATTCGTGGGGAAGGCCGGCGATGCCGGGGAAGCGGCGAAGTGACCGGTTGCCGGGTTCGCGGATTGCGTTCGCGGTGGCCATTCTCCTCCTTTCAGCTCTCACGCTTTCGGCGCAAAGCGCTCGCGATCGTTTCGAAGCGGCCGAGTCGGCCGCCGCCGCCGAAGACTTCACGACTGCTGTTCAGTACTATCGTGACGCGCTCGACCTGAACTCCGGCTTTCGGGATGCGTGGTATGGACTCGCGATCGCATATCGGGAGTTGAACGAGCTTGACGAGGCGCTCGAGGCGGTGCAAGAAGCCCGGCGGCTCGGCGAGCGTGACACTTCGATTATCACGCTCGAAGGCGATATTCTTCTGCTTCGAGGCATGCTCGACGATGCTCGCGTCGCGTTTGAACGTGCGCTTCAGATCGAGCCGAACAATATCGAAGCGCGCATCGGAGTGGCCGAACTCGATCTGGCCGATGACCGGCGAGCGAGGGCGATCAATGCATACCTCGATGTGCTGGAGCTCGAGCCTCAGAGCAGGCGTGCCTTGCTGGCATTAGCAGTGCTGTATGACGATCGTGGGGACAGCGAGGCAGCGGAGAGATATCTCTCCCTCGCGCTCGACTTTCATCCGCGAGATCCGCTGGTCAACGAGCTTCTCGGCGACTACTTCCTTTCGGAACGTGAGATTGAACGTGCACGGGAGCACGCCGAGACGGCGGTCGCGCTGGATGAACGGTTCAATCGAGGATGGGCTCTGTTGGCCCGAATCGAGCTTCAGGCGGGCGACTACGAGGCAGCGCAGGAGGCCGCACGGACTCTGGTCGATATCGATTCGGACGATAATCGTGCATGGTATCTGCTCGGACTCGCACAGCGCGGGCTGAACGATTACGAGGCGGCGGTCAACGCGTTCGATCGGGCGACCACGATTAATCCCGATGATGAGCTCGCTCGTCTCGCGCTCGAAAGCACGGTGGCCGGTGGCTTCGATCTGGAAGATGATGTGCGTGAGAGCGTCGCCGCGTACCGGTTTAACCGGGGTGCTTCGCTTACGGATGAGAATCTCTTCATACAGGCGACTGCCGACTACCGCCGTGGATTATCTCTCTACCCATTTTCCCGAGATGGGCGCTACGATCTGGCGGTACTCCATCGCCGTCGCGGTTTGATCGGGAAGTTTCTCGAAGAGCTGCGAGTACTGCAGTCACTCGGGTTCGAAGATCGTGAGATTACCGACGGTATTTCCATATATGAGAGTGTTCTTGCCGAAGGAGTCGCGGCGGGATGGGATATTGACCAGTTCGATACCCCACGTGACCGAATGACATTCGGACTGTTCTACTACAATCCGGCACCGCGTGGATCCCGTCCGCAGGGCGCTCACTATGCAACCGAGTACTTGCGCCACCGCTTACTCGGATATGAGATCCTCGAGGCGGCGGATGAGGTCCGACCGGTCTCCACTGCAGCCGACGCCTTCCGAGTCGCGAGGGCGGATGCGCTCGACTACTACGTCATTGTCGACTTCGCGGAGTTCGACCGGAGTATCGGCATGGCGGTCGAGCTGAGGCATGCGGATACCGGAAATCTTATCGCCGAGCTGAGAGCACGGCGAAGCGGGACGCGACGGGTGCAGCGGGCTGCTACCGCGGTCGTATCCGCCATCGAAGCGGAGCTTCCCGCCAGGGGGCGTTTGCTCGAACGCAGAGGTGGTGCGGTTCTCGTGAATCTGGGGAGTGCCGACGGAATCGAAACAGGCGAGGAGTTGTTGGTCGTCCGGCGCGATCAGTTCGCTACTGCGTCGGACCGTGTCGGCTATCGGTTTGACGAGGATGATCTTGTCGGGCGGATCGAGATCACCGCTGTGGACGACCTCGTGAGCGAGGGCCGCCTGACGAGAGAAGGGTTCTTCGATTTGGTGGAAACCGGCGATACGGTTCTGCAGCCGCTGGAGGGTCGTGTGGAATCGATCGACGATCGCCCGGCATATGCGCCGCTCTATTGGCGGATCAGGGAGCTTCGAGGCGCTCGGTGAGCAGCCTTTGCGTCCGTCGATGTTTCGGTTTCGTATCGGCGCGGTGATGAGCGATTTAGTATTGCGCCCCGCGGCACAAAATTGACACCATTTTCACTTTCCCGTATCATTCGGATGAACGCCGAAAGGGAAACATTTTAACGAGGAGAGATAGTATGAAGATCGCAATAAACGGGTTTGGCCGAATCGGTCGAAATGTGTTCAAGATAGCGCTCGAGCAGGGAGTAGAAGTCGTCGCGCTTAATGACATCATGGACACGAAGACGATGGCGTACCTGCTACGCTACGACTCGGTCCAGGGACGGTTCAAGGGTACCGTTGAAGAGGACGGATCGAACCTCATCGTCGACGGCAAGAAGTACAAGGTGTGCGCCGAGAAGGATCCGACCCGGATTCCGTGGGGCGATGCACCCGATGTCGTCATAGAGTCGACCGGCATTTTCCGGGAGCGTGAAAGCAAGAAAGGCGGCTATGGAGATCACCTGAAGAACTCGACGTTCCCGGCGAAGAAGGTGATTCTCACCGTCCCTTCGAAAGACACGATCGATAACATGATCGTGCTGGGAGTAAATGACTCCGACCTCAAGTCGAGTGATGAGTGCGTCAGCAACGCCTCCTGTACCACAAATTGTCTTGCACCGATGGCCAAGGTTCTCAACGACTCGTTCGGCATTCAGAAGGGCTTCATGACCACCGTGCATGCGTATACGAACGACCAGAATATTCATGACGCTCCACACAAGGACCTCCGACGTGCACGGGCCGCGGCGGAGAACATTATCCCGACGACTACGGGGGCGGCAGCCGCCGTCGGAAAGGTCATACCGAGCTTGAACGGTAAGCTCGACGGTATCGCCCTGCGCGTCCCTGTTTCTACCGGATCGATCACCGATCTCGTCGCGGTGCTCGATCGAGATGCGACCGCGGAGGAGGTAAACGCCGAGCTCAAGAAGGCCGCCGACGGTCCGATGAAGGGCATCATGGAATACGTCGAGGACCCGATCGTCTCTCGCGACATTATCGGTAACACACATTCCTCGATTATCGACGCGCAGAGTACCATGAGCCTCGCCGGGAATATGGTGAAGGTCTTCAGCTGGTACGACAACGAATGGGGATATTCCACGCGCGTTGTCGATCTCGCGAAGCGTCTCGTCGACTGACGGGAGGGCGAACGACAAGCCGGAACACGCTTCACGGCGTCCGCCTGCCCGATGGGTGCCGTGGGCGTTCTCGGGCGGAGAGCGAACGGTCGACGCGCGAGAACGCCGAAGGCGTGAGAAATGGCGTCCGCACGCGGGGTTCGGGAGTGTCCAACGCCGTAATGCGGTCCACCGCAACCGAGCCTCATACAGGAGGGAATCCTATGGCCGTCAAGACACTGAAAGATCTCGATTTTACCGATAAGCGTGTGCTTGTCCGGGTAGACTTCAACGTACCGATCAAGGATGGAGTGGTCACCGATGACACACGAATCCGGGCCGCACTCCCGACATTGAACTACATACTCGAACAGAACGGATCGCGACTGGTGCTCATGAGCCATCTCGGCAGGCCAAAAGGTGAACGGGATGAGAAGTACAGGCTCGCTCCGGTTGCTAAACGGCTTTCGGAGCTGGTCGGCCGTGAGGTAACAATGGCGCCGGATTGCGTCGGCGAAGAATCGGAGAAACTCACCAGCGAGCTTCAGCCCGGAGGCGTCGTACTGCTGGAGAATACGAGATTTCACGCCGAAGAGACGAAGAATGACGAGGAGTTCTCTCGAAAGCTCGCTGCACACGGCGATGTGTATGTGAACGATGCGTTCGGAAGCGCGCACCGGGCTCATGCATCGACTGAAGGCGTGGCACGTCTCCTTCCGGGCGCGGCCGGCTTTCTCATAGAAAAGGAGGTGTCGTTCTTCGAACATCTTCTGAAGCATCCGGATAAGCCGTTCGTAGCGATTATCGGAGGTGCGAAGGTCTCTACGAAGATTGACGTCCTGAAGACGCTCATGCCGAAGTGCACCTCGCTGATCATCGGCGGCGGAATGAGTTATACCTTCCTGAAGGCGAAAGGGCACGGTATCGGGAACAGTCTCGTGGAAGAGGAGTATCTCGATACCGCCTCGGAGCTTATGCAGGAGGCCGAACGACTCGGCGTACAGCTGTTGCTTCCGGTCGATCATCTGGCAGCCGCCGACTTCTCCGAAGATGCCGCAGCGGAAACGGTCGACGGCGTCGACATACCCGACGGAAAGATCGGCATGGATATCGGGCCGAAGACGATAGAAACGTTGCGTGACGTTATCATCGGAGCGAAAAACCTCGTCTGGAATGGACCTATGGGAGTTTTCGAGTTCGACAAGTTCGCCGGAGGCACCCTTGCAACGGCGAAATTCGTCGCAGAGTGCTCGGGTATGACCGTGGTCGGAGGCGGTGACTCGGTAGCTGCAGCGAATAAGTTCGGTCTCGCCGATCGCATGGATCATGTTTCGACCGGTGGCGGTGCGAGCCTCGAGTTTCTCGAAGGCAAGACGCTCCCCGGGATCGCGATACTCGAGCGAGAATAGGAGCGTGTTCGACGGCCTCAAGAGCTTGTCGGACATGTGGGCAGAATTGAATATTGGCACGACCTATTGCATACTTCCACCCTTCATAATGCATGTTCGCGCAAGGGTATGCGCCCAATATTCAATTCCGAAGTGAAGTCCGACAAGCTCCGAGTCGCAACACAACGAATCGGAACGGTACGAAGGAAGAGGAAAAACAGAGCATGAGAAAACCGTACTTCGCAGGCAATTGGAAAATGCACAAGACAATCGGCGAAGCGCGAGAGCTGGCGCAGACGCTCGTTACCGAGCTTGACGGTAACACGAATAAGCTTATGATTGCTCCGCCGTTTACTGCGCTGTCCGCCGTCTCCGAGGTTGTTTCGGGCACGAACATCAAACTCGGGGCCCAGAACATGGCGCCGGAAGAGAGTGGCGCACACACCGGTGAAATATCGGTGCTAATGTTGCGCGATATCGGTGTTTCGGTTGTTATTCTTGGACACTCGGAACGGCGGCACGTTTACGGTGAGAGCGATGAGCTGATTAACCGCAAAGTGAAACTCGCTCTTGAGCATTCACTCGAGGTCATTCTCTGCGTGGGGGAGACTCTCGAGGAGCGAGATGCAGGACGGGTGAACGATGTTGTGGCCGGACAGCTAAAATCCGGTCTGAATGGTGTGGACGAACGCCACCTGGTTTCGGTTACAATAGCGTACGAGCCGGTCTGGGCTATCGGCACCGGGCGCACTGCAACTCCGGAGGATGCCGACGCAGTTCAGGCAATGATTCGTGAGCGTATGGCGAACGCCTACTCCGATTCGGCTGCCGAAGCGCTGTGCATTCAATACGGTGGTTCGGTGAAGCCGGAGAACGTAGTCGGACTTATGGAGCGACCGAATATTGACGGCGCACTGGTCGGCGGAGCGTCGCTGATGTCCGAATCGTTCGTTCCGATTGCGCGTGCCGGCGCCTGAACACGGCTCGAACAACTCGTTATTGGTAGGTATTGAAGTATGGGACCTATTAGCATTCTGCTCCTGGTCGTCTTCGTGATCACGGCGTTGCTGCTCATGGCGCTCGTCCTGATTCAGGATGAAGGAAGCGAAGGGCTCGGAGGGATATTCGGCGGAGGCGGGGGATCCTCGCAGATCGGCAATCGCTCGGGGAATATTCTGACGAAAACTACATCGATTCTCGGTGCGGTGTTCATGCTCACCGCATTCGGTCTCGCTTGGTTCAACCGCGGCGAAGGCGGCGACCTCGAGGAGGCCGCCGCACAACTACGAGGCGAGGGAGCCCGGGTCGAATGGTGGCAGGTAGATCCCGACGAGGTGTCCCCGGCTGAGGAAGAGGAGATCGAGCTGCCGGAGCTCGAACTGGACGGTGAGCTCGTACCTCCGGAGGACGGCGAGCTCGAAGGCGTCGAGTAACGTGGCGCCATGCGGGTAGCGGTCCTCTATTACCCGGTTGGTCACCCGGAACGACTTAAAGCGATCTCTCAGGCAATTGCTGCCGGAATCGAGTCTCAGGGACACCAGGTCTCGATAATCGATGTATCTCGTGACGATGACAGAAAGCTCACCATATTCGAGTATATCTGCTTTGGTACCGAAGCGGTCTCGTATTTCTCGGGCAAGGTTCCGCAGCAGATCGGCCGATACCTGAGCTCTTCGGGGATCGTGGCCGGCAAACGGTGTTTCGCGTTCGTCGCCAAGCGAGGCCCGTTTTCCGGGCGGAGTCTCAGCCGTCTTATGAAGCAGATGGAGGGCGAAGGAATGTTCCTGAAGTACTCCGAGGTGCTCAGCAGTCCTGGTGAAGCGAAAGAGATCGGGCGGCGGCTGAATATCGGGTAGCACCTATCGCAGTTGAACGGTGAACATTTACGTTGACGGGAGCCGGGCGGGCTTCTATACTGACGACACTGATAAGATAGTGATGGATCGATGGCGACTGCGACAACATACTATGACATACTCGATGTTGAGGCGGATTGTTCGCAGGAGGACATAAAGCGGGCGTTTCGAAAGAAGGCGAAGGAGCTGCATCCAGATGTTTCGGGTGATGAGGGCGAAAGAGCGCTCGAACGAATGCGGTCCGTTCTCAAGGCATACGAGACACTCGGCAATCCCTCTCGCAGGGCGCTATACGATCGAACTCACTATATCGTACATAGAAGATTCCGATTCGATTATCGTGAGTTCTTGAAAGCACAAAAGACGAACCTAAAAAGCCAGAGCAAACTCATTTTCTTTGATCTTCTCCATAGTCGAGAGGATGATGCCGTCGAGCTGTTCTCGCGGTTGAATGAGTATGACAACTTCGATCTGCGTGACCACCTCGATCGCGAAGACTACATGGATTGTACGTTCCTGCTTGCGGAGGAGTACGAGGAGCGGTCCGACTATCTGGAAGCCTATCGGCTGCTCCGTCGGCTTGTGGTCTGCGAGAGCGAGCGACCGTATTTCCGGCACTTTCTCGAGGAGGTTACCGAGAAGCTCAAGACGATAACCTGTTTCAAGATGATCGAGCAGGAGTCGCCGGATACGGTTCTCGAATGCCTTGAAGAGCTTATAACGTTCGATTTCTCGCGAAAGGACACCGCCTTCTTTCTGAAAAAGGCCGCTGAGATCTATTCCGACCGTAGCGAATACGAGCGGGCGATCGGCTATCTTCGACGAGCGCTGCAGCTCGATGACAAAATGACCGGCATCAAGAAGCTGAAACAGAAGATCGGTTACTGCGAACGCGAGTAGAACAACTCTGTTCGACGGTAGAAAACCTCAGTGAGGATGTGCTATCTTCCTCATGATGAACACCTTACGTCGTTTCGCCACTGTGAAGTACGGATTCCTCTCATTGTTACTGCTTATTTTGCCGATCGGGGAGCTTGGTTCGCAGGTTCTCGACCGCTCGGTGGCACGGGTACGCCTGACTCGGACGGCCAGTATCGGACAGCGGGCTTTGCGATCGCAAGTCGAGTTATATGAGCGTCAGGCAGGCACATCGCTGTCCGCCGAGCAACGCCGCGAAGTTCTCGAGATTATGATAAACGAGGAGCTGATCGAACAGGCGGCGGACCGGGACGGAATCACTGTTTCCGACGAGGAGCTGGATCGCCAGATTGCGCAAGAGCGCATGTCACTGGGAGCTCAGGTCAGCGAAGAGCAGTTTCGACTTGCGGTCGAACAGCAGCTCGGCATGTCGTACGAGGACTATCGCACCGAGCTTCGCAAACAGCTTCTGCAGCAGCGGTATATTCAGGAAGTCGAGCGACAGCGATTCGAGAGTATCGATGAACCGAGTGAGTCGGAGATTCGCGAAGTCTACAACGAGAATGTGACGGAGTTCATCAATCCGGCTATGGTGCGGTTCAGCCATATTTACGTGGATACGCGGCAGCTCGACGAGAGCGAGCGCAGTGAAGCGGTCGGGACGTTGAACGAGCTATGGGAGGAAGTCGAAGCGGGTGACCGGTCGTTCAGTGAAGCGTACGACCGAGCGCAGTCTGAGTCGGCCCTCGGCAGCTCGGACTTCGGTTATCTCCCGCAGAACGATCGACAGCTTCGTCAGCAGCTCGGTAGCACGTTCGTTGATTCGCTGTTCGAGCTCGAGATGGACGAAGTTACCGGAGTGCTCGAGTCCAACGTCGGCGCACATATTGTCCGAATCACGGACAAGCGGGATCGGCGGTTTCTGGATCTGGAGGATCAGTTAGTTCCGGGGCAGGATCTCACAGTCCGTCAGAATATCCGTGAGTATATCATGAACCAGCGCCTTCAGCAGGAGTTTCAGGAGGCGACCGAATCGGTGCTCTCGCAATTGCGCGACGAGGCGGAGATCGAGATTACCGAGTCGAATCTCGACTGGTAAGCGCGTTATGGGTGCCCGCAGGCACGGTCGAATCATTGCATTCCAGGCCCTGTATGCTTATGAGTGTACACATCCACCGCTCGACGAGCTCCTGCAATTCGCGTGGCTTGACGCCGCGAAAGAAGAGAGTAGGAGTGCGAAAGCAGCGTCCAGGTCGCGCGAAGCGCTGGACTTTGCGCGCCTGCTCTTAGCCGGAACCATAGAGAACCTCGACGCGATCGATGATCGCATTCGGGGACAGCTCGATCATTGGGACTTCTCACGAATAGCCAAGGTGGATCTATCGATTCTCCGTTTGAGTGTATATTCGTTGGTATACGTCGATTCCATCCCGCCTTCGGTTACGATCGACGAAGCGGTAACCCTCGCGCGTGAGTTCGGGTCGAGCGAGTCGTATCGGTTCGTTAACGGAGTGCTCGATGGAGTTCGCCGTACACACGCTGCGGCGGGGACGTAATGCAGCGGCGCACGAGTAGCATCATTGTACTCCTGATTGCGGTCTCGCTTTCTGCGGTGACTGCTGTGCTGATTCGCAATGCAATCATTGAGCAACGAATAAGCCTGGAGTTATCTCGCACTCGTGCGAGAATCCAGCGACTCGTCGCCGAAGAGAGATGGTCGGATGCTGCGGATGCAATCCGGGCGGTGGATGCCCGTGTTGGGCCCGAGGCAGACGAGTGGCCGGCGTTTCTGCGATTGGCACGGATTGTTGAGACCGATGGAGGAGTGGATCAACTTTTCCGGGACACAGCGAGCGTTGCGTTCAAACAGCACAACGATAGTGACCGGCTTCGTGCGATATTCGCGATCGCCGAGCTCAATGCTGGAGAGCCGGCTGCTGCGGCAGAAGCGGCGGCGAAGCTGCCGGACGGTGAATACGCCGGTGTAAAGGCGGAAGCGTGGCTGCGATCGGGTATCGGTGAGCCGCCTGAAGGCGATTCGCCGGCGGCGCTCATGGTTTCTGCCGTCCGTCATCCGTCGACACATACGCTTCAACGTGCATGGCAGGCAATAGAGGATGCCTCATTCGGGTACAATGCGCTGCTTTACGCTCTTAGAGAGGGCGATCGGACAACGGCACGAGAGATTTCCGAGCGATTGCCGAGGAGCGAGCAGTTTGCGGAGGCCATGTTCGTGTTTCTCGTCGAAGATGGTGACCGGGATGCGGCGGAGCGTTGGCTTGCGTATGTTCCCCGGCGGCATCAGACGGCGTCGCATATCCTGTTGACGAGGGCGGATCTTGCTCTCGACGCCGGTGAGGTAGAGACCCGCCGGCTGCTGCTGAAGGATGTTATCGATGCGGATCCGGATGCATCGAGTCTCCCGTATCTCGGGCTGGCTCGAATTAGCCAGGAACGTGATGAACGACTTCGGTGGTTGCGAGAGGGACATGATGTTTTTCCGGGTGAAACCCGCATTGCTCTCGACCTGGCAAACGTGTATCGCCAAATAGGTGACTCCGAGCGCGCTTATTCTGTGCTCGCCGACACGCATGCGGAAACAGATTCTGGAGACGCGCGGATTGCCCTCGCTATGGTGGAGACCGATCCCGCCTACTCGAGCGAACGACGAAAGAGCGCGAGATGGGAGCTGTTGAGCACGTATCCCGAGTCGGAGTCGATTGCCGGCCACCTTGCAGCGGCGGCTGTTCGGTCGGGTGATCGCGAAGGCCTTTCGCTTATCCTTGCCACAGAGGTGAGCAAGGAGGCGGTCTGGCGTAAAAGCGCACGCTCGATTGAGGCCTTTTCCGACGGACGTATTGATAATGCAATCGATATACTTGACCGGACGCGAAGCAGATTGTGGTACGATGAGTACAATTACGGCCTGCTGCTGTTCGTGCATGACCGATTCGGTGATGCGGCGAGCGCTTGGGATCGTGCTCTCGAGACAGCCGAACATGAATCGATAGCGAAGGAAGTCCAGTCGGACATCTATCTCCGGTCGGCCGAGACCGCACTTGTTCGTCGTCGACACGAAGAAGCGCGGGATTACGCAGGAAAGGCCATCGAGTATGACCCCACTTCGGCACGTGCACGAATGCTTTCTCGTTTCATTGGAGAGAACCGATAGTAATGCTATTTGAGAAGAGCCAGATCACGCTCAAGAATGAACATCAGGTGGAAGGGATACGAAAGTCGGGACAGCTGTTAGGAGAGACCCTCAGCATTTGTCGTGATCTCGTTAAGCCCGGTGCGGTGCCCCGCAAGATCGACGCGGAAGCGCGCAAATACATTGAGTCCAATGGTGGTCGACCCGCGTTTCTCGGATATCAAGGGTTCCCCGCATCGATCTGTTTTTCGTTGAACGACGCAGTGATTCACGGAATCCCAGATGATACGCCGCTTGTCGAAGGCGATGTCGTGAGTATCGATTGCGGAGTAGAGCTCAACGGATACTTCAGCGATTCGGCGCTTACCGTAACGGCGGGCTCGGTGAACGGGGAAGTATCAACCCTCATGCGGGTGGCGGAGGAAAGTCTCGAACTGGGGATTGGTGCGGCTGTTGTCGGTAATCGGGTCAAGGACATCTCGCGCGTTATCTACGAGCACAACAAGAAGCACGGCTACGGGATTGTCCGGCCGTATTGTGGTCACGGCCTGGGCCTGAGCCTACACGAGGATCCACAGATACCGAATTACGTTGGTCGCGGTCCGAATCCTCGATTGAAGCCCGGTATGGTACTGGCTATCGAGCCAATGGTGAACCTGGGAGACGACGACGTGGAGGTACTCGATGACGATTGGACCGTGGTGACGGCAGACGGGTCGGTTTCCGTTCATTTCGAACATACGGTGGTTGTGCTTCCGGATCGCGTCGAGGTTCTTACGCTTCGACCTTGAAAGATTATGGGCGTATGGCTGTGCAGGAAGTGTAGTTTGTATACTCTTTTAATTCAGAGGCAGGAATGTAGTTATGAGAAGTCGTAAACTCTTTTTCTCGCGCCGTTTCTTCCTGTTCAATCTCGTGATGACCGGAGGGATCGTCGGCTTTCTTCTTTCGGTATTGCTGTTCAGTTGTGCTTCCGGCGTTGAGCCCACGGGCCGCGTCGAGGCTCGCGACGATAGCGGCGAGAGGGTAACGCCTCAACAGTTGCAATCGAGTTTTCGCGAAGTCGCCGCAGCGACGATTCCGTCGGTTGTCCAGATTGAGGTTACCGAAGACGATCGGGCGGAGCTGAACGGTGAAACACCGTGGTACGATTTCTTTTTCGGTGATCCGGAGGGTGATGCACCCGACAGGCAACCACCGGGAATCGGCAGCGGTGTGATAGTCCGGAGAGATGCAGATATCTACTACGTTCTGACGAACGATCATGTGCTTGGTAATTCCGGCGAAATCACGATTACTCTCGACGATCTCACCGAGCATGAGGCGGAGATTGTCGGGACCGACGGCAGGCGAGATATTGCGCTCTTGCGATTTCAAACCTCGGACGACCTTCCGATCGCACACCTCGGCGACTCTTCCGAGCTGCAGGTTGGAGACTGGGTCCTGGCGGTAGGAAGTCCGTTCGGCTTTCAGAGTACGGTCACCGCGGGGATTGTGAGTGCGCTCGGACGAATGGGAGGGCCCGCCGGCAATATCAGTGATTTCATACAAACCGATGCCGCGATTAATCGGGGTAACTCCGGAGGACCGTTGGTGAATCTTTCCGGCGACGTCGTAGGAATCAACACCTGGATAACCACGCAGACCGGTGGAAGCGTCGGCCTCGGTTTCTCAATACCGATTAACAACGCGAAACGTGCTATCGACCAGTTCATCGAAACCGGTGAGGTGGAGTACGGGTGGCTCGGAGTCAGTATTCCCGAAACGCCTCGAGCTGTACGGGAGGAGCTCGGTGCGCCGCTGAATCGCGGAGCGATGGTGCACAATGTGTTCACCGACAGCCCCGCCTGGCAATACGGGATCCGGCCCGGCGACTTTGTCCTCGAGGTAAACGGAGGAACCGTGCGGAGTCCGGAGGAGCTCACGCTCTTTGTCGGTGACCTTGTCGTCGGCGAAGACGCCTCGTTCACCGTACTGCGGGGCGGTGAGCGAATCGAGCTCACGGTGACGATAGGTCGTCGAGAGGAGGAGGAAATAGTCACGAGCGCACAGACGCATCTGTGGCCCGGCCTCCGAATCGATGTCGCCGGAGAGCAGGCTCGGAGCTCGTTCAACCTCCCTCGAGACACCGACGGAATGCTCGTTCAGGCAGTAGAGAGCAGAACTCCGGCCGCACAAGCCGGGTTGCGTCGGGGCGATTTGATTGTCAGTGTCAACGGCAATATGGTCGGTACGGCGAAGGCGTTCTATCAGGTACTCGGCGATGTGCGCGGCGAGGAGCTTGACATCGTGTATTTCCGTGCGGACGATCGGCGCGAAACGCAAATTCAATGATAGATCAAGGACACTATGCCGAAGGAATTCATCGAGTACGATACGATACGGGACAACGCCCTCCAACTCGCAGCTCGCATACACAGTGACGACTTCATCCCCGATGTGATCTATGTAAGTTTACGGGGTGGAGCATACCTGGGAAACGTGATCAGCGAGTACTTCAAGATGGTGCGGCGGAACGAACGACGACCGGTCTTTTACGCCGCCGTCGTTGCGAGGAGCTACACCGATATTCATACCCAGGAACGGGTGATGATAGACGGTTGGACGTATAGCCCCGAGCATCTGCGGAGTGGTGACCGCGTGCTTCTCGTTGACGACATTTTTGATTCCGGTCGAACGGTGAACCACCTAGTCGAAGTCATTCTGGAGAAGGGTATTCCGCGCGAGGATGTGCGTATTGCCGTTCATGACTATAAGGTGCGATCGTTTCGCCCCGATACGCAACCGATCAAGCCTGATTACTACTGTCGGCGGCACGAAGTTGCCAGACCCGAGGACGACGGGTGGATCCATTATATGAGCCACGAGCTTGTAGGATTAAGCGAAGATGAGGTGCGCAAGCACTATCCGAATCCGGCTGTACAGGAAACGTTGCTGAATGTGCTCGAAGGAGAGCGTCGCCGCTGACGGCGCCGCCCCGCCCGAGCGAGGCGGGTCGTCGCCGCGCGTCAGCCAGAAGCACCTGCTACTCCCGACGCCGGGCTAGTGCTTCATACTCCTTCGTCGAGCTCCCCGCGCCTCTGGAAGCGCCTTCTATTCCCGACGCCAGGTCAGTGCGTCATACTCCTCGTCGTGCTCCCCGCGCCATAGTCCCCGTCCGGGCGCTCCGACGAAAATATGCGGCTTGTTCTGGCTGCGCCAGCTGCGACCGTTCTCGTCGACGAAAATTCTGTGGACCGCTCCACCGGATAGGCGGGTGGTCAGGAAGTTACCTTTGCGGCCGAACAGGTCGGTACCCGAACCCTGGCGCCTCAGTCGATCCAAATCGCCGTCCGGCGCCTCATACAGCCCGGACTTTTCCGTTCCGGCAACGAGATAGCCGGTACCGTTTTCGGTGACATACCAGCCGAGCGCGGTAAACTGTACGTCTTCGCCGTCGTGCGACTGGGAGTCGCTCGAACTCCAGTTGGTCCCGTCCGTTGTCACGCTTACGTGCTTGTTGCCCGCGGCGAATAGGGCCGGCGTTCCTTCGAGCTCGCCTACCTCCAGCTCACGGTAGTTCGCGGAGGTCGGGAGGCCATCGTCCGCCGGTTGGAAGTCGTCGTTGTCGAGATCGGCGGTTAGGTATATGCGGCTCTGTGTGGCGACGTAGTAGGCGTTGTCAAACTCCACAATGGCGTTGATTTGATTCACGCTGTCGTCGTCGACCCCGTCGAACCCGAGGCGATCCCAGTCTGTGGCATCACGGCGGTACAGAGCGTAGCCGCCGCCTGAAAGCCGCGTGCTGAGGAATAGCTTGCTGTTCACGGTGAAGAGCCGGGAGGCGCGGCTTGAGTCCTCGGGCCTCGACCGTTCCGACCACTCGCCCCGACCGGTTTCGCCACCGTCGTTCGGCCGCGCATACAGCTCACCGCCGTAGATGGCCCAGAGCTCGTCGTCGGCCGCATACTCGGCGATAGAACCGAGCGTATCGTGTTCACCGGCGGCGGTCGGCTTGCCGATGCGTGTCCAGCTGCGATTCGGCTCACCGGTGAGATCGAGATCCTCGGCGCGCCGGCGCACGTATAAACTCGTAAACTCGGCGAAGTAGTATTCACCGTCATCGCTTATGAGCATCGTCCGCATGTAGTCGTCGGTCGGCACCCCACGATCCTCATCGATCGGAATCTCCTCTTCGAGGCTCGCAAACAGACCGACCGGATGCTCACACGCGGAAACGGCGAGCAGCACGAGGGCGGCGGCAAGAGCACTGAATACTTTCAAGGGATCCTTTCGTGTCAATTGCAGTCTTATCATCGATGTTATCCTTAGAAGCTGTAACGAGCGCCGAGCGTGACGTCGAGGAAGTTGCCGAAGCGCGTGTCGGTATCGGGCGGGCGATTATCCGCGCCCCGGTAGAACTGCGGTACCCACCAGTACTCCGCCTGCACTCCGAACGCCCACTCACCGGTCGCGTTCCACCACGCTCCCACACCGGGTTTCACGATAGGACCGAAATAGGTGTCACCCTCCAGACTCTGGAACGCGCCGCCGGCGGCGATGTGCACCGGGAGCTCGAACGGCCAACTGGAGAAGAGGTAACTCAACTTGGCGGTAATCGGTACCATGAACAGCGTTCTGCGGTTCACGCTGTTTGTGAAGACACCGGCAAGCTCGCCGCCGATGCTCCATCGGTTATTCAGGTATCCCTGCCAGGATAGAGCACCGGAGCCGCCGAGACGAAGATTTGTGGAATTGACCTCTCCCTCGAGCGGATTATGGAAGAAGAGGGGAGCGAAGCTACCGACACGAATCGTGAAATACTGGTCTCCGAGCTGATATTCGGGCTCAATGAATTCCTCATCCTCAATCTGTGTATACCCCGACACGGCGGCGAGAGCGAGGATCACAACACAGAAAAAAGCCGACGCAACTCTGCGAGGCTTTGGTTGTCCGAACATGCGGGCTCTGTTATGTGCGTGTTGCATTACCGGACGATAGTATCACTTCGTTTTCGGATTATACAAGAATCACGCTCGAGTCGTGTCATGTCCGGGTCGCGACGATCCGAAGCACGGGCGTGCACACCGGCGATTCACGTCAGGGGCCGTTCTGCTTACGTTGAATGGAATGCCACATTCGTGATACTACACAGCACATGGCAGCAGAGAAGCTTGATGGACGCGAGGCTGCCCGGAGCGTACGCAGCCGTATCGCGGCGGAAATAAGCACTTTCGCCGAAACGTGGCGGCCGCCGGGACTCGGTGTCGTTCTCGTCGGCGACGACCCGGCCAGTCTCTCCTACGTTCGAGGCAAGGAGAAGGCGTGCGAAGAGGTAGGGATTTACAGCCGGGAGATCCGCCTTGCCGCGGATGCCCCGCAGACAGAAGTGCTCGAAACAGTACAATCGCTGAATATCGACGAGGCGATCGACGGGATCCTCGTGCAATTGCCGTTGCCCGATCAGATCGATCAACGGCGTGTACTCGAGGCGATTGATCCGTCTAAGGATGTGGACGGGCTGCATCGCTTCAGCCTCGGTACGCTCATGTTGGGTGAAGACGGATTTATCCCGTGTACGCCGTACGGGGTCATCGAACTACTGAAGCACTACGAAATTCCGACGACCGGGCGTCACGTGGTGGTTCTCGGCCGGAGTATGCTCGTCGGTAAGAGCTTGGCAAACCTGCTGCTGCGTCGCGGTGAGTACGGCGATGCAACCGTAACCGTATGTCACAGCCGTACACCCGATCTCTCGGTGCACACCCTGCAAGCCGACATTCTCGTCGCCGCAATGGGACGTCCGGCATTCGTCGGCGGTGATATGGTTCGTGAGGGCGCTGTGGTGATAGACGTGGGCGTGTCTCGAGTCGATGATCCGTCGAAAAAGCGCGGGTATCGGCTCCAGGGCGATGTCGACTACGATAGGGCCTCCGAACGTGCTTCCTGGATCACACCGGTACCCGGGGGAGTCGGTCCGATGACTATTACGATGCTTCTACAAAACACACTGAACTCAGCGCAACGTCGAATGGAGTCCTCCGGACGCCGGTCGAATGGAGAGGTAGCGCCCGGTGGTTGATGTTCAAAGCAGCGCGGACGACCGGAACCTGCCGCTCGACAAGGTCGGAGTGAAGAATGTTCGTTATCCGCTGACGGTCCTCGACAAGTACTCGAAATCACAGCATACCACCGCAACGGTCGATCTTTATGCAAACCTGCCGCACCACTTTCGCGGTACTCACATGAGCCGGTTTATCGAGGTATTCAACCGGCATCATCACGATCTGACCATGCCGCGCTTTCTCGATATGGTGGAGGAGGTTCGTGAAACGGTAGATGCCGAGCGAGCATTCGCGCAGGTCAGCTTTCCGTACTTCGTGAAGAAGTCCGCTCCGGTCAGCGGAAGCGAAAGCATGCTCGACTACCACTGTTGTTTCATGGCGGAGGTTACCGAGCATCGACGGGTCTTCGTCGCCGGAGCGGATGTGCCGGTGCAGACGCTGTGTCCGTGCTCCCGGGAAATCTCCAGCCGCGGCGCGCACAACCAGCGCAGCGTCGTGCGAGTCAGAGCTCAGCTCGGTGAGTTTTTCTGGTTCGAAGATCTGATCGCCGAGGTTGAGTCCTGCGCATCAAGCGGCCTGTACACGCTATTGAAGCGATCAGACGAGAAGTACGTTACCGAGCACGCGTACGATCACCCGGTGTTCGTGGAAGATCTGGTGCGGGCGGTAGTGAAGTCGGTGGAGGCGCGTTTTCACTTTCCGTGGTTCAGCGTGGAGGCGGAGAACGCCGAAAGTATCCACAATCACGACGCGTACGCTTTTATTCAACGAGGAGAACGCCGCTCGATCTGAATGGATCAATCCAAGAGAGAGAGAAGGGATAGCGCAATGGTCGAACACAGAATGGGACGAGTCGACGATGCGGTGGTATTGCGCCACGGTATCGTGTCGGTTTCCGATAAGCGAGATCTCGCCGATTTCATCGGGCAGATCCTGGAGGCATCCCCGCATTTATCACTCCTCTCCACCGGCGGAACATTTCGTGCCCTGAAAGAGGCCCTTTCCGACTCGGAGCGGGTAACCGAGATTTCCGAGTATACCGGTCAACCGGAGACCCACGGCGGGCTCGTCAAGACGCTGGACTGGCGCATCTATCTCGGAATCCTCGGGGAGGCGCACAATGACCACCACATCGCCGATCGCGAGCGAACCGATGCGAAACTGTTCGACCTCATTGTGGTGAATCTCTATCCGTTCCGAGAGGCGATTGCCTCTTCGGAAAGCGACCTCGAACAGGCGCGAGGCAATATCGATATCGGTGGGCCAACCATGATTCGCGCGGCAGCGAAGAACTTTCCCCGCGTTGCCGTCGTGTGCGACCCCGCCGACTATCCACATGTCATCGACGAGGTGCGTGCCGGTGACGGTGCGCTTTCCCTCAGCACCCGATTTGAGCTTGCTCGCAAGGCGTTCGCGCACGTGGCCGAATACGATGCGGCGATAGACGCCTACCTTCGCGAGCTCAACCCGAGCGTCGCTGCTGCGACCTACTTGAACGCCGAAGAGGAGTAAATCATGAGCTCGCTACGTAAGATGTATCGAACGGTGAATCCCGACGCCTTTCCGCCCCGTATTTCGATTACATTCCACGACGGCGCTTCCGACAGCACATTGGTGTACGAGAAGACCGAATGGGATATCGACGGCGAGCGGAAAGGGTTGCGCTACGGGGAGAATCCAGACCAGCCGGCGGCGCTGTATCGTCTCGTGAACGGGAATCTGCGGATTGGCGAGACGGAGACGATTCAGCCGGGAAACAGCACCGCCTCGGAGCCGGAGCTACTCCAGAGTGGCAAACACCCAAGCAAGATCAACATTACCGACGCCGACACGGCAATCGGCATACTGCGCTATTTCGGCGATGAGCCTGCCACAGTCATTGTGAAGCACAATAATCCGTGTGGGGTCGCAATCGGGGATTCACCCGCCGATAGCTACCGCAGAGCGTACCTCG
>SLIN01000370.1 GCA_007135605.1 Spirochaetales bacterium
AGGAGGAGGGCGGGCCGGCGGCAAACTCGCCGAGCCATTCGCCGAAGTCGACGAGGCGTTCGTTCCGCGTGCCGCCGGCGATCTGGGCCGCGTAGTAGCCGCTCACAATTGCGACGATACGGCAAATGCCGAGACGGACGCGGTCGGGCAATACCGAACGGCGGTCGGTGCGGTCGTCTTGCGGGTCGTGCAGCAGGGCGATCGGCAGGTGTGCGATGAGCGCGTCATCGAAGAGCCGGGTCAGCATCAGGCTGAAGAGCCCGTCCTGACCTCTGCCGAACGGGAAGAACGGAGGAGGCGTGCCCGTGAGATCGAGCGCAAACGCCGCCGACATGAAGTACGGGTGGTTGGTGATCGTCGGTTGTTCGGCGATCTGCAGCACCTCCCGGCCGGTGAGCGCGAGCTCCTGTTCGCGCTCCGTTCCGAACAGCTGCGGGGCGCGCGCTTCGCCCGCGGGCATGATCGGGGTGGAACCTGCGCCGCTGTCGCCGAGATATCCGAAGGAGACCAGCTCGATGCGCGCGCGGGACTGCTCCAGCCGGCGCCACAGCTCGGGCGAGATTCGGTCGGCATGCCATCGGAGATTGCCGTTCGGTTCGAGGTCACTCGCCGAGATTCTCTCGCCGAGAAGTGTGCCGGCCGCTCTGCGGATGTCGATCTGCCCGGCGGGATAGGCGCGCAACAGCGCCTCGCGGTCGGACGCGTAGTGAATGCGGAGCTCATCGGACGTGCTTACCCGGGTTCGTTCGCTCGGACCGGCTGTATGGCCGAGCGGCAACACATCATCGTCGAGCGAGAGAATTCGCGAACCGATGTTCGCGAGCAGCGTTCGGTTACGCGTTGCGCCCGTGGTAATCCCGAACCGACTGTCGCCGGCGAGTCCGAAGCGGAGGGCGCGGCGTTCGACTGCATCGAGTGCGAGGGAGCGCTCGATGCCGGCGATGACGGTGTCGCCCCCGCTCCGGTCGCTGACGGTGTATTCGATCGCGCCCGAGTCCGACCCGAGCAGCTCGCGGAGCGTGTGCGATGCGGCCGAATCGTGGCTGTCGAGGTGAATCTGGATATGGATTTGCGCCGTCCGGTCGGACTGCGCCGGGCGGCTGATCCCCGGCACGTCACCCAACGCGCGCGCGAGGCGGATGATCTCTCCCGTCCTTCCGACCGACGGGATGACGATCGCGTTGATCTCGCTCGGTTCCGGTGTTGAAGCGGCGGATGATGTTACCTGCCGGCGGCGGGTAAGCCGCCCGGCGCGGACTGCGCGAGAGCGCGCTCGAAACCAACCGCCGAGTTTCCGCGTTAATACCCCGGAGCGCTGCGCCATCGTCGGGGTCGAGCCCGGAGCGGCCGACGGGAGGCGCCGAAGCAGTCCGATCCGGGCAAGCTCGGCTACCGACTCGTCGCCGGCATCGCCCGGTGAGCGGGGGCGATCGAAGAGCGCCAGTGTATCCAGTAACTCCCTGCGCACGATGTGCGTCGCCCGATCGTTGCGATTGTAGATCTTGACGCTCATCTCGTCGTGTTTTCGGAGGATGAAGTCGGCGCGGATGAGGGGGGTGCGCTGCTTTTCCTTCATCAGCTGGCGCTGATCACGTCATCCGTCAGACGGCAGTTGACCGGGCAACGTATGCAACGATTGTTAGCCACTAACCCCAGTATCGAAACGAGTATCAAAGAATCCGAAGTCCCCCTCGCCGAACACCTGCCATCCGTTGTTCGAGTCGAATTCGAAGCGTACAAGGCGTCCCGTGCCGTCCAACTCTGGGTCGGGGGACATATGCTGATCATCATCCTTCTGATCGATCACGATAAGCTCGTTCTCGCGTCGCGTTGCGACGAAACGACGAGGGCCCCAGAACTCGCCGGAGTCCGGCGAGCCGGAATTCGTGCGGTTGCCCCACTGGCCGAGTAGATTGAGGTCGAGGTCGAAGTGGTACACCGACGCGTCTCCATCGCCGGCGGCCGCCGAAACCACGAATACGTTGCTGCCGATTACGCGGACATCGGCCCACGGCGGATTCAGCCCGTCGTCGTATTCCGGCGCACTCTGGTTGCCCGGCAGTTCTCTGTGGTCTTCGGTGTCGTTAGCGATGTCGAATCGCGCGATCGCGACCAACGTATTACCCTCATGGATGATCTCCCCGACAGCGAACAAAAGATCGCTTCCCCCGAAAGCGAGACCGCTAGCCGATGCAACCTGGAACTCCGGTTCACTGCGGAAGTTGTCATTTCTGTTTCCGGCGTCGTCGAAAAGAGCGATACCCTCGTCTTGGTCATGGACACCGCCCACGGCGATCCAATCGTGTGAGGTCGAGATGTCTGCGGCAATCGCGTCAAGGTCGAGACCTGCCAGATCAATGGGATTCTCGAACGATCCGTTAACCAAGTCCTCCCATGCTCCGTACACCTCGATCGTTGCAACCTCGCTATCGACCAGCGACCACAGCGTTCCATCGGCGGTGAACCCGGTCTCGAGATGCACTGGTCCGTCGAACGGAGCAAACCTCCCCAACCCACTCTCCCCGTCGAACACACTCTCCACCGGCACCCCGAGGTCGCGGACTTGAATTACACCCGGGTCGGACTCGCCGGCACCCCCACGATCAACAAACACCGGCCCCGGCAGCAGGTGAAGCCGCACGTTTTCGGTGCGGCCGGCCCTGAGCGTTCGGGTAGTCGAGCCGGAGTAGATGTCGTTGCGTGCGCGCATGTCTATGAGGCGGTCCGGGCCTGCCGGGACCTCGACCCGCACCGAACCGGTGGTCGGGCCGATGTCGGTGAGCTCGATCGGTCTCATGTCGGGAGCGGTGATTGACAGGTCGTACGTGATCTCGCGGTTCGGTGCGCCGACGAAGGAGAAGGTCGGGTATGATGCCGCTGCGCTCTGCGTCGCAGGGTCCGAGCATGCGAACAGCAGGAATGCGGTGATTACGGCGAGCAGGGCTCGACGGTTCGTTCTACTCTTCAGCGTCAGGTGCGCCATTCGCATACCTCCTCCGGGATGGCTTTTGGGCCTGTAAGAAAATCAAGTCTCGAGCTCAAGTTAAAGTAGCACGTAGGGGAAAAGATTGCCAGTTTCTCGGGAGAAGATTTTGCCGGCACGTCGATTTCGCGTATCTCTCAGTCAACGCGGCAACGAGTGGTGATTCTCTCGGCTCGACAGTCGGCCGGAGATACCGCGATCCGGATGTGTACGATATAATGATATTCGGGGATGTCGGCGAAAATTGTGATAGATTGCACAAGACTTCCGTACCTCGCGACATCTACCTCTCGCGGAGCATCCCCCGAAACCACATTGCAGGAGTGAGCCATGAAAAGGATGGGTTACTTGTTGTTGGCGAGCGCATTCGTGATCGCCTCAGCCACAGCGGCGTTCGGAGGAGAGGTCGACGAGGAATGGCGACGCTACGTCGCCTCGCCGTCGTACGGGTTGAGTCTTACGGTGCTCGAACTGACGTATCAGGTCGAGGGCCAGAACGACAGGCAGAGCGACACGTACGCCATGCCCGGCGTCGACCTGCGGCACTTCAACGGCGTGAATGTTTCGCCGGCCGGCGGTTTCTTCTACGGCTACGAAATCGGAATCGGCGCCATGTTTCAGGGGCAGGGTGCGGAATACGATACGTTTCCCGATTTCGAGGAAGACGGCCCGTACCGCCTCGAGAACGCCATGGCCGCCGGACTCAGGGTGCTGTTGAAGCACGGCTACCGCTTCCCGGTGACCGCCGAGGGGCGCGTCGACCTCGGCTTCGAGCTCGGTCTCGGTGTCTCGGCCGGATTCGGATCGATCACGTTCCGTGACCTCGCCGAGGACGGCGAGAGCTACGGCAGTTTTTCGGATTCCGTTGGACCCGCATTAGAGGTCGGCTTCGAGGGCGGGTATCGGGTGACCGATCACTTCCGCTATGTCGTGCGATTCAGCGTCCAGGCCGGCGCCCCACTGCTCGAGGTAGGTGACGAAGAGCTTGAGTTCATTGGGATTTCGGCGGGCACGGCACCGGTAATGGCCACCCTCCGCTTCGGCTTTACCCGCGACCACTGACACGCTATCGTGCGTGCGTGGGTATCCTCACCTGGCTCGGCCGGCGCTTTCGCCGGCCGCCGGATCCGATCGATCCGCACCTCTGGCACGAAACGACCGGCGCCTCCGCGCTTTTCGCGGATCTGAACGCCGATGAGCTCGCCCGACTGAAGACGCTCGCCGAGGAGCTTCTCGCCGAAAAGGAGATCGTCGCTTCCGACGGTCCCGACCCCGACGGCGCCGAGCGTGTGAACCTCGCCGCCACTTGCGCCCTCCCGGTGCTCGAGCTCGGCGCCCGGTGGTATCGCGGCTGGTGGACCATCGTCCTCTTCCCCGACGTCTATCGGCGCAGCTGGACCGAAGAGGATGAGTTCGGCATCGTCTCCGAGTACGAGGATGATGTCGAGGGTGAAGTTCTCCAGTACGGCTCGGTGATTCTCTCCCGCCGGAATCTCGCCGGCTCGAACAGCACCGTCGTAATCCACGAGATGGCGCATCAGCTCGACCGCATAACCGGTGAAATCGACGGCGTGCCGCCGCTGCATCCGGAGATGAATGCAGGAGAATGGGTTGATGTTTTCGACCGGCGCCTGGAGGAGCTGCGGCGGCTCGTCGACCGCGGCCGGCGCGGGCCGCTCGAGGAGTACGCGGCCGAAAGCCGCGAGGAGTTTTTCGCCGTGGCAAGCGAGCGGTTTTTCGCCGCGCCGGTTATCCTCGAGCGCTCGCTGCCGGATATCTACGCGCTGCTGCGTGCATTCTATCGCCAGGACACCGCCGCGCGACGACGGAGGACGTAGCCGGCCGACTCGTGCCCTCAACTGCATGCCGCGATGGCGGCTCTCTGCCGGCGATATGCCGGCCGCTTCAGGCCGGGGCAGCCCGCGGCCGGGCGCCTGTCGTGGAAGCGTTCTGCGCGGTCGCTCACACTCGATCTTCTGTTTTCTTTGAAGTTGCCACCGCATCGACGAATCGATCGACCTCGCCCCGGAAACGTTCCCAGTTCTCGCCGCCCATCGTATCGGGGTCGACGGCGAGGTGATGTGCCCCGCGGGCGCCGGCGCCCCGCGCGAGCACCACGAGACCGGCGGCCGAAAGCGCTCCGGTCTCGATCAGTCGCGAGATTCCGCGTGTGGAGACGAGCTCATCGCCCTCGTTGACGACGATGCGGCACGGCAGTCGGAGCGGTGCGGCCCGCAGCGAGTGTCGGAAGGCCGCGTAGGTGGCGAAGAGCGCGCGATAGGCGCCGGCCGGCAGCCGGTCGTACAGCCGGTCGGTTGGATCGGAGGCGCTCGGAATCGGCAAGCGGCGATGGAGCGCTATGAGCGGGCGCAGGATATGTACGCGCGGGCGAAGCCCGATCGCCGGCGAGAGCAGGAGCGCCTCGCGGGCGCCGTGCCCGGCGGCGATCGCCTCGATATCGCTGTCCTCTGCTGCGCCTGAGCCGGTCGCCGCTGCGGCGCTGTGATAATCGCAGAAAGCGAGCGCGCCGAGCGACTGTCCGAGGACGCCGATCGGCAGCGGCGACACCGAAGTGCCTGTTCTCTGGTGCCCGACCGGATCGGTGCCCGGACTCCGCTTCGGGCCTTCGCCGGTGGAGCGGCCTGCTTCTTCGGCGAGCGTATCGAACGCGGCGGCGAAATCGTCGAGCCAGTCGCGGCGGCGCACGCTTTCGAGCCGCTCGTAGAGACCGCGATGACCGCGCAACGCCATACGCACCACGATCGCTTGCCGCTCGAGCAGGAGCTCACAGATCGGCTGCATTCGCTCGGGACGCAGATTGAGCCCGTGCACGACGAGAATGACAGCGCGGGCGGCCCCGGCCGGATGCTGTACGGCGAATCGCGGCTGCATGGCGTATGGTAACACGGCGGCGCCGGTCGGGGTCGGCGCGAGCGGGCAGCGGGAGTCGAAGAGGATCCATCGATGCACTCCCTTCACCATTTCGTGCCGAACGTGGCATGCTCGCCGGCATGACACGCGATGAGTTCATGAATACGCTCGAAGCGGGCGCCCCGCCCGATTCTCTCTCACCGGCGTTGACGGCGCTGTGGCATGACCGGAAGGGAGACTGGGATCGCGCGCACACGCTGTGCCAGCAGATGGAAGAGCCTGCCGGCAGCCGCATCCACGCCTACCTGCACCGGGAGGAAGGAGACATCGGCAACGCGCAGTACTGGTACTCCCGGGCCGGGGCCGGAATGCCGGACGGTACGCTCGAGCAGGAGTGGGATTACCTGGTCGATGAGGTGCTGGCCGGGCGGTTGTAACCGTCTTCGAACGCTCTTCATTGCGCAGACCGCTGCTGTGGTCGAAACCGAACGTGCAGCCGTGTATGTGCCGGCTTGCCAGAGTCCGGCGCGAGCCGTTAACATCTGCTTGCATCCGGATCGCGTTCGTTGACACTTGCTTGCGACCCGGAGCCCGACCGTGGATGGCGGGATACTTGGAGATGGAGCCGGTACGGTGAGTGACAACAGCAATGTCGGGAGCAACAACGAGGGAACGATTTTCGCCGAAGAGCGTCAGATGAGAATCGTCGAGTTCGTGCAGCTGCACCGGAAGGCGACGGTGGCGCAACTGACATCGCAATTCGGCGTATCGAGCGCCACAATCCGCAACGACCTGCGCG
>SLIN01000308.1 GCA_007135605.1 Spirochaetales bacterium
CGGCGAGCTCGCCCTCCAACGAATCGGCGGGCCTCTTCAGATACGCAATAAGGTCCTGAATGTAGCGTATCATCATGAGGAAGGCTCCGATCGGGATCCCTGCATACGGGATGGACATCGGTATACGCATCGTCGGCGTTACGTTTCCGATGCGAGCGATTCGAAAAACCATCTCGACTCCGATCATGGTGAGAAGCGCGGTAAACCCTATCGATGCGACTATTGCGAAAATCTCGAGCGCTTTCCGCCCTCTCGGTGGAAAGAGACGAATGACCGCATCCACCTTTGCATGGCTATTCTCACGTACCGCAAGACTTGCGCCAATCATGACGAACCACACGATTCCGTACCGTGCGAACTCCTCCGGCCAGATGAGCGACCGGGCAAAGAAGTATCGGAGTATCACCTGCAGGAAAACCGCAAGCGAGGTGGCGATCATGAGCATTGCCGGGAAGTAATCCTCGAAAAGCTCAGTCACCCTGTTGAGTTGCGCGAGCACCTTTTTCATACCAGCCAGAGCCCCCGTGATGGCGTGACAACAGCGAGACAGCCGGCCGGAAACATATTCATCTCCAAACCGGCTGCCGTTGATTATGCGTCTTTAGACTACGGTAATCGGTTTACTCGAATCCCCGAACGTCGTAAAGGGCCTGAAGGAGGTCGGCACCGCCATCGATATTGTCACGGAAGTGATCGTAAACCGGCGCGGTCGCATCGCGAAACGTGTCGAGCTCATCCTCGGTCGGCTCGTAGATCTGGATATCGCCTTCCCGCAACCGATCGAGGAACTCCTCGTTCTCGTCGGCGGCCGCTTCCCACTGCCAGTCGGAAACCTCCAGCGCGACCTCATCTACAATCTGTTGGAGATCCTCCGGCAGGCTTGCGTAGAATTGCTCGCTCACGAGGAAAATATAGCCGAGGTAGCCGTGATTCGTGAGGCTCATGTAGTCCTGGACTTCGAAGAATTGGCGGGTGTAGATATTCGCCAGCGTGTTCTCCTGGCCATCAACCGTTCCCTGCTGAAGAGCGGTGAAAAGCTCCGCAAACGGGATGTCGAGCGGGCTGGCGTTCATAGCCTCGAACTGCTGGATAAGGAGCGGGCTCTGCGAGACACGGAAGCGTAGCCCCTGCATGTCGTCGACCGTCCGGATCTCCCGTACATTGTTCGTCATCGCCTTGTAACCGCCGTCCCAGAAGCCGATCGTGCGAAGCCCCTGCTCCTGCAGATACTCGGCCATAATCTCGCCGACTTCACCAAACATTGCGTCGTAGACGGTGTCGATGTCGGGAAAGGCGAACGGCAGGTCGAAGAGCTGCGTCTGTTCGGCGAACGACGGAAGCACTCCGGTAAACGGAGCGTTAAACTCGATGTCGCCGAGAAGCATCTGCTCTGTGATCTCGCCGTCGTTCCCCAACTGCGAGTCCGGGAAGACCTCGACCCGGATTCGTCCGTCGGACCGCTCTTCGAGCAGCTCGGCAAATCGTTCGGCCGCCTGCCCCTTCGCAGTATCGGCACTGACTACGTGCGCGAAGGTCGTTTCGTAGACATCCTCCTCGCCCTGGCCGCCGGCCACCAGCTGCATAGCAGGCAGTAACAGCATTACCGCAATAAAACACGCTATTGGTGTCTTCATCTCTGTCCTCCTTAATCTGTGGCTCGGAGCTCGTTACCCCGAAGGCCCGATCCGGTGTGACGCACACAAACCGATTTGTGATTTGCATGCAACTCGTTATTGTTCGATGGTATGTCCACCTGCGGCAGCTGTCAAGAGAGAATTGAACCCGATGTCCGCTTACTCGCCCGAGAAATCCGGACGGCGCTTCTCGCGGAAGGCGGCGATTCCTTCGCGTGCATCGGCGGTGGATGCGGCGAACCCGCCGGCGATCGATTCGGCACCGAGGGTGACTCGCGAAAGGCCGACGCCGCGTAAGAGCTGTTTCGTAGTCTGAACGCTTATTGGAGCGTTCGCGGCAATTCGCTCGCCAAGTGCCGCCACACGTTCGTCGAGAGTGTTACGATCGCTCAATATCTCTTCGGCGAGACCCCATTCACTCGCGGTCGCTGCATCGATCGGGTCGGCGGTGAACATCATATACTTCGAGCGCGCGATCCCGATGCGCTCCGGCAGTCGCACGGTGCCTCCCCATCCCGGGATCGTAGCAATTCCCGCCTCCGGGAATGCGAATCGCGACGAAGTCGTCGCGAGGATAAGGTCACAGGCGAGCGCGAGCTCGAGCCCTCCGCCGTAGGCAATACCGTCGATCGCCGCGATCGTCGGCGCCGCCAGCTCCTCGATCGCGCGGAAGAGCGCGTGTCCACGCCGCGTCCACTCATGCCACATGGCGGTTGCCGAAAGCTCTTGCCACGCGTTGATATCGGCTCCGGCGCAGAAGGCGCGCTCCCCTTCTCCCGACATTACGAGCACCCGCAGCTCCGGCTCACGATCCGCGCGGCGAATCGTTTCATCGAGCGCATCGAGCATCTCCGGATCGAGTGCGTTCAGTTTCGAAGGACGATTCAGCGTGAGCCGCCCGATGTGCCCGTCGATTTCGAGCACGATCTTCTCACTCGCCATACTCCGCTCCCTGCAACTCCTTCCGAACGGGACTTTCCGCCGTGCGCTGCAAACGCCGCTGAAGTTCGATCGGAGCCTCAACCAGAAGCTCAGACTCCATCTCGCGCACTGACTCGGAAACCTTCAGTTCCACTTCCGCGCGCGCAAGCACGTCACGCTCCAGATCGATTCCCGGAGCGATTTCGGTCACGGTCAGTCCCTCCGGAAGCAGATCGATGACACAACGCTCGGTTACGTACCGGACCTCCTGCTCGAGGCCTACAGCGCGACGCCCACTGAAGGTGACGTGCTCGACCTCGGGGACGAACTTCGCGACCTTTCCCTCCTGCAGAATGGCCAGCCGGCCGTTGCGGTACTCGGTCTTGAGCCCGCCGGCGGTGAACGTTCCGCAGAAGACGATCTTCGGCACGCGCGCGACGATATCGACGAAGCCGCCGCACCCGGCGGTCACGTGCGGTTTCGCGGCCAGGCGGGAGACGTTTACGCTCCCGTCGGCGCCGACCTGCATAAACGAAAGCATGGTCGCATCCATCCCGCCGCCCTGAAAAAAGATAAACTGATACGGTGACGGCATGATCGCATCGGGGTTCATCGCGCAACCGAAGGCGAATCCGCCGAGCGGCACTCCGCCGACCGCTCCCTGCTCGATCGCCCACGTAACGCGACCGTGGCACCCCTCCTCGATCAGCACGTACGGCACCAGCGCCGAAATCCCGAAGCCGAGATTCACGATATCGCCGTCGCGCAACTCGCACGCGGCGCGGCGGGCGATGACCTTCTCCGTTCCGAACGGCACCGGGTCGAGTGTGTCGATGGGAGTGCGGATCTCTCCGCTGATCGACGGGTCGTAGTCGGTATCGGTCGTCTGTTTCTGCTCCGGGTCGACGACCACGTAGTCGACAAGGGTCGACGGAACGTAGGCCGCCTGCGCCGGAATAGAGCCTGCCTCGGTAACCCGCTTCACCTGTGCGATAACGATACCGCCGTTGTTGCGCGCGGCGAGCGCCTGGTCGAGCACGCCGAGGTAGGCGCCCTCGTGCTCCATGGAGATGTTGCCGCGCTCGTCGGCGGTCGTTCCCCGGATGACGGCGACATCCGGAGCAAAGTTCCGGAAATGCAGCCACTCCTCGCCGTCGAGTTCGACGAGCTTGACAATCTCGTCGGTCGTCGCCTCGTTCATTCTGCACCCCTGCCGCCGCGGATCGACGAAGGTGTCCATGCCGACCCGGGTGAAAACGCCGGGGCGATGTGCGGCCACATCGCGGTGCATATCGAAGAGAATTCCACTGGGGATGTTATACGCGGCGACCCGGTTCTCGATGATCATCTTCCAGATCTTCGGAGATTCTTTTGATGATGGGCCGGACGGGTACGACCCGGCGAGCACGCGCTCGAGCAGCCCGTCTTCGGCAATGTGATCGATCCCGTCGATGCCGTACATATCGCCGGCCGCGATCGGGTGCAGTGTCGTAAGCCCTGCCGGTTTGCCTTCGGCCCGAAAGCGCGCCCCGATCGCCTTCAGGACGGCGTCCGGGCAGCCGAGCCCGCTCGATGAGCTTACCGACACGACCGCGCGGTCGTTGACCAGTCGCGCGGCCTCTTCGGCGGAAATCACTTTCTGTTTCATGCTCGCTCTCACTGCCTCCTTCGTGAGCGTCGCCTCCCTGTCCGGCGGCTGCTACATGGGCGTGGCGGCGGCGCCTTCGCCGCCCGGCAACGCCCCTCGCCACGACGTCGCTATGTCAGCTCCGGCACATCGATCCAGCGCCGCTCGGCCCAACTCTGCAGCCCGAGCTCGGCAAGCTGTACGCCTTTCGCGCCCTCGAGCAGATCCCACGGGAACGGCTCGTCATTGATGTAGTGCTTGAGAAAGAGCTCCCACTGCACGCGGAAGGCGTTCTTGTACGAATCGCGATTCGGCATGATATTCCAGCCGTCGTAGAAATCGATTGGATTCGGCACGTCGGGATTCCAGACCGGCTTCGGTGTCGCCGCTTCGTCCTGGATATAGACATCGCGCAGTCCGGCGATCGCCGATCCGTCGGTACCATCGACCTGCAGCTGCATTATCTCATCGCGCCGAACGCGGATCTGCCACGAGCAGTTGATATGCACATATACACCGCTTTCCAGCTCGAAGGTGACGTAGGCGGTGTCTTCGGCCGTCGACTTGTACGGCTTGCCGTTCTCGTCTACGCGCTCGGGGATCGTGACCGCGCCGGTACTCGAGACTGCCTTGATCGAGCCGAACAGATTGTCGACCACATAGCGCCAGTGGGGAAACATGTCGACGAACAGTCCGCCGCCGTCCTCTTTGCGGTAGTTCCAGCTCGGGCGATTGGCGGGCTGATGGAAGCCGTCGAACACCCAGTATCCGAACTCCATGCGCGCGGAAACCAGTCGACCGAAGAAACCGGTATCGCGCAAGTACTTCACCTTCAGCATACCCGGAAGCCAGAGCTTGTCCTGCACCACGCCGTGTTTTACACCCGCCTTCTCGGCGAGCCTATGCAGCTCGAGCGCGGCATCGGTGGTTGTTGCCGTCGGTTTCTCACAGTAGATCGCCTTCCCCGCCTCGATCGCCTTCTTTACGCCGTCGACCCGAAGCTGCGTGAGCGTCGAGTCAAAGTAGATCTCGTTTTTCTTGTCGGAGAGGACGCTGTCGAGGTCGGTCGTATAGTCGGACACCCCGTGTGCAGCCGCGAGGCGGGCGAGTTTCTTCTCATTTCGTCCGACGAGAATCGGTTCGGGTACGATCGTGTCGCCGTCACCGATCGGAACGCCGCCCTCCTCGCGGATTGCCAGAATCGACCGAACCAGATGCTGGTTGGTGCCCATGCGCCCGGTTACTCCGTTCATAATTACGCGTACTTTCCGTTCCATTCCTGCTGCTCCCCTTTGCACCCTACACGTGCATTTTGAATGCTTCCACAATCCTGCCGAGAAACTCCGACTGATCGCCGGACCAGTACTCGGTAGAGAAAATTTCTACTTCGACGAAACCGTTGAATCCCGCCTGCTCAACCCGGCCGCGGATTTTCGGTATGTCGATGCACCCCTCACCCATCAACCCGCGGTCGAGCAGAAAGTCGCGCGTCGGAACTCGCCAGTCGCAGACATGAAAGGCGAATATCTTGCCGAGCTCTCCACAACGCGCGATCTCCTTCTCGAGGTCAGGGTCCCACCAAATGTGATATACGTCCACGGCAACGCCGACAGCGCTCGATCCGATGCGCTCGGCGGCGTCGTTCGCCGATTTCATGGTGTTAATGGCGGACTTCGCATCCGCGTACATCGGGTGCAGCGGCTCGATCGCAAGCTTTACACCCGCCCGTTCGGCTTCCGGTGCAAGCTCGGCGATCGCATCCACAATCTGCGCTCGCGAATCGTCGAGCGACTGCTTCGGATCGGCCCCGCAAACGAGCACCACAAGCGGCGCACCGAGCTCGGCCGCCTCTGCGATCACCTCGCGGTTCTCCGCGAGCGCCGCTTGACGCTTCGATGGCTCGACCGACGGGAAGAATCCGCCGCGACAGGTCGATACGATCGACAGACCGGCGTCGGCGACCCTCCGTCGTACATCGGCGATACTGCGACCCTGCAGCGCATCGCGCCAGACGGTGATTCCGCCGGCGCCGGCGCGTGCGTATTCGTCGATCGACGTTTCGATATCCCACGGCTTGGTCGTCACGGTATGAATGCACATACGCGAGAGCTCATCCATCACTCCACTCCTTATCTCACAGGCGGCTGATCTGAAACCCGCCGTCGACATCGATTACCGCGCCGGTTGAAAAGGGAAAGTCTCCGCGGATCAGCGCCCGCACCGACTTGCCCATATCGTCCGGCGTGCCCCAGCGCCGCTGCGGCACGAGACCTTCGGAGATCAGTTTGTCGTACTTATCGCGTACCTTGCTCGTAAGATCGGTCTTCATGATGCCGGGGCGCACCTCGAAAACCTGCACTCCCTCGTCGGCAAGCCGGCCGGCCCACAGCTGAGTCGCCATCGCCATACCGGCTTTCGAGACGCAGTATTCGCCACGGTTGAATGAAACGGTGTGTGCGGAGATCGATGAGACGAAGACGACCTTAAATCCGGCCGGCAGGAGGCTCTCACCGGCTTCACCGGCTTGCCATCGGCGAACGATGGACTGCGTGAGAAAGTACGGGCCCTGCAGATTCACCCGCATGACCTCTTCGAACGATTCCTCGGTCGCCTCGAGTATGTCGAGCCGTTCCCGCGGCCCAATGCCGGCGTTGTTCACGAGGGCGTCGACGCGACCGAACCGGTCGAAGACTTCTGCGACCATTCGCTCGCGGTCGGCCCGCTCACCGACGTTCGCCTGGAAAATCTCAAAGCGGGGAGCGGCGGCCGCTCCCTCGCCGCCGCCGCTCACGCCGCCTCGGGCCGCCGGCCGCTCACATTCGGACTTCGTCTCCTCGGCGGCCGCACGATTCCCGGCGTAGTTAATCGCGACCGAATACCCCTCTTCGGCGAGGCTCAACGCAATGCCGCGCCCGATACCTCGACTTGCTCCGGTAACCAGAACGACCGGCGGCCGTGCATCGTCCCGCCCCTTCCTGCCGTTCTCAGATCCGGACATCGGTGTTTCCGATTCCACGTTCGCCATCTACTCTCGACTCCTTATTCGTCGTTGCGAGCGACTTCATCGCGTTCGGCGTTCATCAAGCTTTGCATGCAATAATACCAGTTAGCCTATCCCCGGTCTCCTGCGTTGTCAAGCTTTTCCGAATGCAGTACCCTTCGTTTTTGCGTGCAACACCATTGAATATCCGGAGGTCGAGATATCCGAAGCATGAGCCGTTCCCCGACGGTGCGCGTTGAGGCGCGATGGCTGGTCTGGGGCATTCTTTTTCTTCCATATCTCGTCGCGAACTTCCATCGTCTGGCGATGGGCGTGGCGCGCGAGGCGCTGGTCACCGAGTTTTCGCTTCCTTCGGCGGCGTTCGCGAACATCGGCGCGGCGTACTTCTACGCCTACGCAATACTCCAGATACCAGCCGGCGTGCTTGCCGACTCGATCGGGCCGCGCCGGACCGTTACCGCGGGGACAACCGTCGCCGCCTTCGGCTCGGTCGCGTTCGGGCTCTCCGGCGGCGCGACCGCGCTCTTCTTCTCGCGGCTCGCTATCGGAGTTGGAGTATCGGTGCTGTTCATGGCGATTCTGAAGGCGGTGGCGCTCCGCTTCCCGGAGGGGAGCTTCGCGAGCATGACCGGGCTCACCGCCGGACTCGGTACGCTCGGCGGCGTATTCGCCCAGACTCCGCTGTACATGGCCATATACGGGTACGGGTGGAGATCAACCTTCATCGCCGTGGGCGCGGTCACGGCAATCCTCGCACTGATCGTCTGGACGCTGATCCGCGACGCCCATCCGGCCGGCCATGAGCCCGGGACTGCATCCGGCCCCCGCGCGGAGGCACCCTCCTCCCCCGACAGCGCGGCGGCCACCGGAATACCACAAACGCCATCACCGACCGGTCGGCTCCCGAGCGTCCGGCGCGGCCTTCTCCGGGCCCTCGCGAACCGGCGCAGCTGGCCGCCGTTCATCGTCTTTTTCGGCGCCTACGGCACCTTTATCGCGTTGTCGGGAACGTGGGGACAGGCGTACGCGATCCACGTACTCGGCGTGGGCGAGGCGACCGCGTCAAATCTGCTTATTTCCACCGTTGTCGGAATAACGATCGGCGGTATCTTCTGCACGCGAATCTCCGACCACCTCCGGCGCCGCCGCCTGCCGATGCTGCTCATGGGCGGGACCGGAGTCGTCGCGTGGTTCGTGTTCGTGACATTCGTCGACGCGGAAACTCCGATCGTCGCGCTCTACCTGCTCTTCTCGTTGCTCGGTTTCTGCTCCGGGATATCGATGAACACCCCGGCGAGCGCGAAGGAGGTCAATCATCCGTCGCTTTCCGGCGTCTCGACCTCGATCGCGAATGTCGGCGGATTCGTCGGCGCGGCGGTTATACCGCTCACGATGGGCGCTGTACTCGACTCAGCTCCGACAGGGCTCGCAGCAGCGGAGATCTACCGGTACGTGTTCGCCGCCTGCATTGTCGGGTCGGTGATCGCGTTCATCGGCACGCTGTTTATTACCGAATCGAACGCGCGAAACATCTACCACACGCTCAATCGTTCCTGACCGGCCCGTCAACCTCGAATGTCCCCACGATCCGGTCGAGATTCTCGATTCGGGCGCGGCTCGCGTTGCCGGCACTGCTGACGCTCGTAACCGCTTCGAGAATCTCGCGAGCGCCGGTATCGATCTCACTCAGACCGCTGGAAACATGTGTCGAGACCTGCCGGAGCCCCCCCATCGACTCCTGAATGTTCGACGCTCGATCGTTCATGGTTCGAGCACTCTGCCGGATCTCGTCCGTTACGCCGTGCACCTCGTGCGCCGCCTGCAGCACCTCGGAACTGCCGTCGGAGATTTCGCGCATGCCCTCCGAGACCCGCGACATCGCATCGGTAAAGTCCTGGACGTGCGAGGCGACATCTTCGAACGACTTCGCACTCTCGTTACTCGCCTCCAGTGCTTCACCGATCTGGCTCGTGATCGAACCGAGCGACGTCGATATCCGTCGCGCGTTCTCGGAGGTCGACTCGGCGAGTTTGCGTATTTCCTCGGCCACGACGCCGAATCCCCGCCCCGCCTCGCCGGCGTGGGCGCTCTCTATGGCGGCGTTCATCGAGAGCAGATCGGTCTGTTGAGAAATGGAATTGATCAGCTCTATGACATCCTGCACCTCACCGACCTCGCCCGAGATGGCGCGCACGATATCGTTTGTCGCTTTCACTTTCTCCCCACCGGTCTGAACGACCGTGCGCAGTTGCTCGGCGAGAGACAGCCGCTCGTTGGAGAGGCTCGTCAGGCTCTGGATCGAAGCGTTCATCTCCTCGATCGCGCTCGCGGTCTGGTTCACCCCGGCAACCTGCCGTTCGACCCGCTCGCCGAGGTCGCCCATCCCCGTAAGAATTTCCTCTACCGCATCCGTCGAAACTCCCACGCTCGAATCCAGCTGATCGCCTTGTGATTTCAGCGACTCGATATTCTTCGAAATCTCGTTCAGAGACGCTGCAGACTCTTCACTGCTCGATGCGATTGTGTCCTTCAACGAATTCACCCCTTCGATCGACGAGCGGACATCGTCGAAGAAGGTATTGAGCACACCGAGAACTTCGTCAAGATGGTCCCCGAGACTGCCGATTTCGTCCTTACCGCGTTCGTCTACGCGTACGGTCAAGTCACGTTCGGCAACCCGGGACATAACCGACTCGACTCGCTGAATACGAGCGGCGAGTCGACGAGCGAAAAGCACCGCGCCGGAAAACCCTATGAGCAGAACGAAGAACGACACGACGACAACGATCAGAACGATACGCCACTGGAACTGCTCAATCGCGCTCTGCACATCACCGAGCGCCTCGGTGACATTCTCAACCAGGGCACCGAGAATCGTGTCGTTCACCAGCTGAAGCGAAGCCTGAGCGCTATTGAGCGACAGAACGACCTCTTGCAGCGTTTCGTCTTCGAGCGCCCCGCCCTGGTTAATCAGCCACGCGGTCGCCGGAGCAAGACCGGTTCGCGCCTGCCGCGGCAGATCGTCGAGCGCCAGCACATCCTCGAGCGTCGCATCCACATTGTCCAGGCGCCCTCGGGCAATCGACCAGTACTGATTCACGCGGTCAACCGACCGTTGCGCCTCGCTTCCGAGCCTCGCCTGAGCCGGATGGGCGGCAACCGCCGAAACCGCTTCTTCCACCGCGGCTTCGCTCGCCTGCCACGTGCCGTAGAGATCGACGAGATCGTCGTCGGAAACGATCAGGTTGCCTGTATCGAGCGATAGCCGATATGAGCGATTCACGACCGACATCATCTCCAGCTCCAGATCGTGCACCGAGTTCACCGCACCGATCGCGAACACCAGCATACCGATCACCACGAGAAATCCGAGAGCAATGAGTACGATAAGCGCATTCAGCTTCGCCGCAAATTTCATAACGTACTCTCCATTTGACCGACACACCGCTCGTCATCGATCGGGATACTATCGATCGGGATATTATGTAGTTGAGGATACTTTTTCGGTATGAATCAGCGATTGCAGCGCGCGGCCGCAGAGGCAAGTGTATGCCTGCCGGTACAGGGCGTCAATCGGAGGTTATCCAGCGTATCTCGCCGTCGCGCGCTTCCACCCGCGTTCCGAACGGTGCGCCGTCACGATTTAGTATACGTGCCACCCATTGCAGATCGGGTTCTCCGGCGCGACGAAGCGAGAAACCCACCGTACGCATCGGCACCATGCGCAATGCACGCAACGAGCCGTCGCCGAAATCGATATCGGCGAAGTACATGAGCGAGAGGTCGGGACGATAGGCGTCGTGCCCGGGAATACCCTCGTAATCGGTGACGAAGTCTCCGCACCCGTAGAGAATCAGCCCGCCGTGATACACCTCGAAGCACTTCACATGGTGGGAAGAGTGTCCATGGATGATGGAAACACCCGCGCGATCGATCAGCGCATGAGCGAAAGCGCGGTGTGCCTGCGGTACGTTCCACCCCCAGTTGCCGCCCCAGTGCACCGAGACAACCGCAAGCTCGCCTTCCCGGCGCAGCCCTGCGATGCGCGCAGTCTCGCGCTCGACGGCGGAACGACCGAGTCTGTCGATCAGATGAACGCCGGCGCTCGATTGCCGGGTATCGGGATCGCCGTGCCCGACTCCCGCCCCGGTTTTCCGTGAGCCGGCCCGCGGCGTTGCGGCCCACTCCGGCGGTATTCCGCTGTCGCCGAGACCGACGCCGAACACGGCGGCACCCGGGGCGGCGCGATGCGCCATGGCGTCGCTGCGCGTCGTGCCGGCGCCATCACCCCCCGGTTCGAGACGAAACGGCGCACCGGCTTCCTCCCCGGTACGCCCGGCGCCGCAGCGGCCGCACGCGGTGTCCTCCAGCACATCGAGTGTTTCCAGGAGCCCGGCTCGTCCGAAGTCCATGACATGGTTATTCGCGAGCGTGTAGCAGAGGCCGGCGGCTGTTCGCGCGCTACCGGGCACTGATACCGCGTCGGCCGGCAGGCGCAGCATGTGTGCGTTCGCCGGATGCATCCGGTAATGGATTCCTTTCTCCGGCCACGGCCGCGCACTCCGGGTTACGCTCGTTTCGAGATTCATGACGTACAGACCGGCAGCGTACTCGCGCCACAGATCGAGCGCATCACCCCAGACATACGAGCCGTCGACACCGCGGTCGATCGGGCCGTGCATCCGCTCGGCCAGCGCCACGTAGTCACGCGCGTCGCGCACGACCGGCTCATAGATCGTCGGTTCGGACGGCCGCCGCAGAATCTGATCGATACCGCGGCCCGTCATCACATCGCCACACAGAAAAACCCGCACGGTCATCTCTCCGGAGTGTACTACCGTTCGCCGGCTGACTGTTCACCGGCTGACCGGCTCGGGCCGAAACGCGGCACCAGCACGATCGCGAGCAGCAGCGCCGCTCCGGTTACCTGAAAGACACGGTCGAACAAGCCGAGGTCCGCGAAATACCCGGCGACCGCCGGATACAGTCCGGCTCCGAACACACTCGCCATCGGAACGACGAGGCTTATCACTACGTTGCGGGTGCGCGGTGGCCCGATCGACGCCATCGCGGCGATCGCGGCCGGAAAGAACGCGCTGATCACCGCCGGTTGCAGCAGCACAGCCACCGCCAGAAGCATCCCGTCGGCGACAGTCAGAAGGATCGTAAAGCTTCCGGTGATCGCGAAAATCGCGGTGATCAGGCGGCGGAAACCGATGCGGTCGTTGAGCACACCGGAGACAAAGACCATGAGAAGCCCCCATGTCCGTGAGATCCCGATAAGGCCGTTCGCCACCTGTTGGTCCATGCCCCGGTGACCGATCAGAAAGGTGGGAAGAACGGCAAACATCCCGAGCGCCGCCGACGCGGCGATCACCAGAAAAACGGTTATGAGCCAGAATCGCGGATATCGAAAAATGAGCTTCAGATTTCCGAGACGCGGAGCCTCACCGTAGAATGCTCCGGCGCGTCCTCCGGCGAGATACGAGAGACCGGCCAGCGCCGAGACGACCCCGGTGGCCGACACCAACGCACGCCAGCCGAACGACGGCAGCAGAAGGGCGACAAAGGCGGGTGCAAGAACGAAGCTCGAAGCCGGACCGAGCTCGTGAATCGCGAACCCCGTCCCACGCCGGACCGCCGGTACAATCTCCGATACGATCGAAAGGCCGGACGGTGCGTAGAGACCGGCAGATACCCCGACGATCAGAACTCCGAAGTGGAGCACCGCGAGGGAGGGAGCGGAGGCGGCAACCTGCATACCGAGTCCCGCGCCGAGCGCCGCAAACGCCACGATTCGCCGATGTTTCACACGAGTCGCGAGAAAACCGCTCAAGAGCATCGATACTGCGTATCCGACATAGATCGTCGCAAATATGCGGGTCGCCGCGGCGGCACTGACTTCGAGATCGACTTGAATCGCCACGAGCAGCGGCGAGAAGAGAAGCCGCGGGAAAAAGATGCTGAAGACCATTACCACAATCGCGGCAAGACCCGGAAGCGCGGTTCGCAGAGTCGGCCGCTCTGTCGCAGCGCAGTTGGTGTAGCCCATGAATATATGAGAATAGGTGATGGAAAGTCGCGACGCAATACGAGGCCAATGCCTCGTCCGGCAGTACAGCGTGGCGACCCACCAAGGCCTACGGCGATGGCGACATGATCTCCAGCTGCGATGGATTTCTCAGCTCGATCTGTGGAACACCATCATGCACATCTATCACTCCGGCGACGCACACACGCTGCCCTTCGAGCATTACCTCGACTCCGCCGGGATATCGATCGAGAAAGGAGCCGCGGTGCTCGTCCCAGATGACCGCCTCGAATCGCGGCCGCTGCGGGTGTGGAGCCCCGATGTTTATGAAGGTCGGCTTGCCGTCGACATGCCTCGCAAACACGGCGGAGGCGACGGTACCCGTCACCGCGAATACCGCACCGCGATAGCGGTTCGGATTCGCCGCAACGCTCGACCACTCAACCGCATCCGTACACAGCTCGGCGGCGTCCGGAACCGATCCGAACAGCTCGGTGATGGGCACCGGCGCACGGCTGAGCACGAGCAACAGTGCGAGCGCCATAACCGCTACGGTACCCACGGCTACCGCGGCGCGGCGGCTTTCCGCGGAACGGCGCCCGGAGGCCGTCGCACGCCGTCCGGCACCTCCCCGCCGATCGGAGTTCTTCGTTTTTCGACGCCCCGTTCCCATTGTGTACAGATTGCCGGGCAGGCGACCGGAGATCAACACCTCAGCACGGCGGCCGCACCGTCTCGAGCGCACGTGGCACCGCTTGAGGCACCGGCTTGTCACAAACGCACTCGATCTGTAGCGTTGGCGAAATCGATTACCGACAGACCAAGGAGTTCCCCGTGAGCCGAGCACCTCGCGAGTACGTAATCTACGAAGCACATATACCGCTCCTCGACCCGCGCTACTCGGCCGATACGGTCGCCGATTCGCTACATATCGTAGATGGCGCTATCCGCTGGGTCGGCCGCGCGGGCACGGCGGACGCCCCCGTCGACCGCGACGGGCGAAGCCGGTTACCGGTGCACGACGCGCGGGGGGCAACCGTACTCCCCGGCTTCATCGACAATCACGTTCATACTCTCATCACCGGCGATCAGGCGAGTCAGCCACATCTCTACGGCATGGCTGAAGCGGAGATCGTGCGCACCGTCCGGGAGCTCGATCGGCAACTGACGCCCGGCGTTCCGCTCAGCGCCTACGGTTGGGACTACCCGTTCTGGCCCGAGCCGCATCGCCGCGTTCTCGACGCGATCACTATCGACCGGCCGATCGTACTCTACCAGTTCTCCGGGCACGGGGCGTGTGTTAATTCGGCAATGCTTCGCGTGCTCGACATAACACGCCGTACCCCGGATCCGCACGACGGTCACATCGAACGGGACTCCGACGGAGAGCCGACCGGAATCCTTCGCGAGGGAGCCTCACGGCCGATCCATGTGCGACGTCTGCGCGAAATCCACCGCAACCGACAGCTCGCCGAGGAGCTGTTGCTCCGGGGCCTCGAGACCTTCGCTCGCCACGGGATCACCGGTGTCGGAGACAACACGTGGTACGCCGGTTCCGCCTTCGCTCTGATGCGGCTCCGAAAAGCGGGCCGCCTCCCATGCCGCATCAGCTGCTGGTCGCTCGGGAGGTCGCCCCGAGAGGCGCTCGGAATGCGCTTCGCCCGCTACGACCGTCGATTCGTCCGACGCGGCCCCGTTAAGCACTTTCTCGACGGCGCCTTCTCCACGCGCACCGCGGCGCTACTCGAACCGTACGACGACGACCCGGAAAACAGCGGTGCTCGAATGTTCGACGACCCGGCGCTCCTCGGGGTTCTCAGGCGGTTAACGTTCCGCGGCAGGCAAGGAGCGTTTCACGCGATCGGCGACCGGGCGGTTCGGCAATTCCTGGATGCGGCCGAACAGCTCTCGCAACGTTCTTCGCGCGTCACCCGGCTGCGGCATCGGCTCGAGCACTGCCAGCTCGTCTCCCCGCCCGATATCGAGCGATTTGCCCGTCTCGGCGTCCACGCAGCCGCGCAACCCCACGCAATTGCTACGCCGGAGAAGGACGAGCGGCTGCTCGGCCGAACGCGCGCGGCGCGGGCTTACCCCTACCGTTCGCTCCTCGACGCCGGAGCCGCGCTATCGTTCGGCTCGGATTCGCCGGCGGAGGCAACCTTCGCCCCGCTCGAAGGTATTCGGCGAGCGGTACTCCGCCCGGGTGCGGAGAGAATTACCGTTCGGGAAGCGATCGAGTGTTACACCGCCGGATCGGCGCGAGCGGAGGGCACCGAGGCGTGGAAAGGCAGCATCGGCGCCGGCATGGCGGCCGATTTCGTTTTTCTCTCGCACGACCCGACGGAGCTCGACCGCAGCGGCGACGAAACGGCGCTCAGATCGGCGGCAGTAACCGCGACGGTGGTAAACGGACAGCCGGTGTACGAGCAGACTCCCGGCAGCTTTCACCCCGTGTAGTCGTCGCGGTCCGACCGGCCCGCCACCCGCCAAAATATCCGAATCGCGAGAATCACCGGTGGCAACTGCCGCCGTTCGGACGCGATCATTCGACGGCAACGATCATCTCGACCTCCACGCTCGCTCCAAGCGGAAGTCCGGCCATTCCGAGCGCGGCGCGCGCGTGTCGGCCCGCCTCGCCGAGAACATCGACAAGCAGCCGTGATGCACCGTGGACTACCTGGTGTGCATCGGCGAAGTCCGGGTCGCAGTTGACATACCCCGTCACCTTGATCACACGCCGTATTCGGCTCAAGGGACCGACATCGCGCGCGAAGACTCGAAGCAGGTTCGCAGCGCAAAGCTCGGCCGCCTCGATTGCATCGTCTACCGACACAGCCGACGGCACCTTGCCGCGACTCACAACGCGTCCGTCGGAAATCGGAACGATTCCGGACAGATAGGCAACTCCGCCATATTCGACCACGGCGTCAAAAACATCGTTCGGCTTCGGCACATCGTCGATCGCGTATCCGCGTGCCTCCAGGGCGTTCTCACGTGTTTCCATGAATGCTCCTCCCCCGTGAATTAGTGTTCCACCATTCCGCTATTTCGCCATTGGCTCCACAGACGGCAACCGCATCGTGGTGGGCGATCGTTGGACAGATGTGCCGCGGCCACACGAAAACCGGCTCACCGACCGACAGCGTTCGCTCTTCGCGGACAGAAAACACCCAGTGCTCCTCGCTCTGGGCGCCCGCCGTCGCTTCCGGCATGTTGAGAAGCAAACCTCGAGGCTGCTCCGGATCGGCGGCTATCGCTTTGCTTCCGATATCGACGGTAAACCGGCCGGCTCGCGGCACGCTTATCACGCGACCGAATACTACGGCCGCCATTTCGAACGGAAGATCGGGGAAATGTGTCTCGTATCCCCAATCGTGATAGACATACGTGCCCGGGGAAAGCGCCACCCCGTTCTCGTACGCGGCGGCATGACACGGGAAGGTCGGCGTTCCACCGAGCACGATCTCCGGCACCGACATCTCTTCGGACAGAAGACGATCGCGCAGGGCGAACGCGAGCTCCCTGCTCTTCCGTGCATTCGCCCGGCGTATTGAAATATCGTTGTCGCGGATGTGGCCGTCGTAGGCGTGCATCCCCCCGGCAGCAAGCACTTCGGAATCGTGCACCGCCCGATATAGTCCGCGGGCGGCATCTCCCGGTTCGATACCGGTGCGATGCATTCCGACGTCGAGGTCTATGTAGACGGAGAGTCGAACGCCGGCGCGAGCTGCAGCGCGCTCGATTGCTTCGAGCGAGGCGCTGTTGTCGACGAGACACGCAAAACGCGTGTTCTCGAATTGTCCCGCCAGCGCACACAGCGAATCGACCGCCGGACCGACCGGCTGATATGCGAGCAGAATATCGCGGCTCCCGGCGGTGGCGACCATTGCCGCTTCGGCGACAGTGGCACATTTGAACCGCGTTATGCCTCGATCGAGATGCATTCGCATGACCGACGAGCTCTTGTGCGTTTTCACGTGCGGGCGAAGACGCTCAGGGGAACCCGCGAGCGATATGCACGCCTCGATATTCGCCGCGACCCGCTCGGCCGACACCAGAACCGCCGGCGAAGGCAGCGACTCGATATTATTCACCTCGTACCACATGCCGCTGTACGGTGGGCGAAAATCACCGCGCGTGTAAAGCGGCACCGCATTCGCCCCCGGTACGCCCTCGTGAGTAGGCCGGCAAGCCGCACAGGACTAACCGTGCAGCGACGGGAATCCGACGACCGGCGCCGGCTTCAGCCGCCACGCGAGAAAACGCTCGACATCTACACGACCATCGCAGAACAGCGCTACATCCTGGGCGTCCTCCGGCGGATAGATTGTGCGCGTGACCGCGACTCTGCCGCCGCACGCGAACAGCTCCAGTACCGAATTGTCCAGGAACAGGTGCAAGTCCACAAGTTGATGATCGATCCCCGCCGGCAGGCATACCTTCAATCCGTCCACGATAAGTGTTTCGCTTTCCAGGGCGATTTCAACGCCGCCGCCTTCATTCTCACCCATTCGCACCCGAACTCCGAACCGACCAGCCGACCGCGACCGGATCCGTACCATGATTTCGAGCTGTTTACCACGCACCTCCGCCACCCGATACACCTTGCTCTGCAGTCTCAGGGGTTCAAGCTCGAAAACCGTGTCACGCAGCGCCTCGAGCTCGCGCACCGGCCGCTGAACGAGCGCGTTGTCGTCGCTGAGCTCGATCTCCCGAGGCAATGAGAGACATCCGTTCCATCCACGCCCTTTCCGAAAACCGCGAATCCATCCGAGAACGATGCGCCGGCCATCCGGAGTGAGGAAGGCGTTGCTTGCGTAGAAGTCGATACTTTGGTCGACCCTTCCCTTTCGCACCGGAGCGAATCGTCCCTCCTCCGGGTCGAAATCGCCGACATAATACTCGACCGGGTGGTACGGGGAGACGAACAGCAGCCACTTATCACCGTGCCGGAAGAAGTTCGGACACTCGAGAAACTCGCGCTCGTATTTCGGACTGGAGAGCACAACCGCCTGATAATCCCACTCCAGCAACCGTTCGTCGCGTGCACGGTAGAGCAACACCGCCGCACGCTCCTCCGGCGGGGAGTCCATAACCGCGCCGAGCACCATATAGGTGTCGCCTCCGTGCTCGAAGACGAACGGATCGCGCCAGTCGTCGAGAATGGGTGGTCCGCCGTGCGTGTCGCGGCTCAGCACCGGATTCCGTTCGATCTTCTTCCACTCGATCATCTGTCTGTCGCTCACCGCCATCCACTGCTCGAACGGCTGTGCCGCGCCCTCCGGTCCAACCTTCGTATAGAAAATGACCGGCGTACCGTCGGCGCGAATAACGCTTGTGCCCGAGTAGCAGCACGCCTCGCCCCGTTCTGTCGACGGAGAGAGTGCGATCGGTAGATGCTCCCAATGGACAAGGTCGTCGCTGCGTGCGTGTCCCCAGTGAATGCTCCCCCACGAGTCCGCGTATGGATTGTGCTGATAGAACACGTGGTAGTACCCGTCGTGGTAGATCGGGCCGTTGGGATCGTTCATCCAGTTTGCCGGCGGGAGAAAGTGATACGCCGGACGAGTCGGGTCGTCGAGCGCAGCTCGCGCGGCACGCCGCAGCGCGTCGATCGCGGAAAGAGTCGGCTCTTCTTCAAAGGCGCGTTTCAGAAAGTCGTTCATCATATAGCTCCGTTCAGGTGATAACCTCTACACCGCGTTCCCGGATATTCAGACGAACCGCCGCCGGGGTCGCCGCATCGGTAACCAGTGTAGTGGCGACCTCGATGCCGCCGATCTGGGTCGCAGCCCCGACGTTGAAACGCGAGCAATCGCAGAGGACGGTAATTCGTCGAGCTGCCCGGATCATCGCCTGCAACATCGGAGACTCGGCAATATTCTCACAGCATAGTTTATAGTCCGCGGATATCGATGCCGGTTCGAGCATCAGATTGTCCGCGCGCAGCTCGCTGACCGCACCTTCGGCGATCCAGCCTACCAACCCCGAATACGGATGGCGGAGCTCGCCTCCGGTTGAAATCAAGTGAATCGACGGATTCGTGGATAGCTTTGTAAATACCCGCGTCGAATTTGTGATCACCGTCGTTTCGATACTGCTTCCGGCGAGCAAATCGGCGAGCGCTTCGGTGATAGCCCCGTCGCTCATGAGAATGACCTTGTGCGGCTCGACCAGCCGGAATGCCTGTTCGGCGATTTGTAGACGTGCTTCCTCGATCTGCCGTGCCTGTACGCGGGTGCGGTCGAAGGTTCGAAGATCAATATTCGCCGCCGGAGCCAGTCGTGCAACTGCCTGTTCGACTTGTGTAGACCACTCGGGCTCCACAGTATCGTCGCTTACGTGTGCTACTGACAGTTGATTCGCCGCTCTGGGCGCACTTACTCGGGTTTCAGAGTCGTCGAGTTGTTCCGACTGGAGTTCCGTTGCCGAAACGATACGATAATCGAGAGGCTCCCTAAGAGCATGACTCGAGTCGGACCCGGCGAGCGTTCTCACACCGGAGAGTATCCGTTTTGCGGTAAGAACCGGCGACACCTCGACTCCCGCCGCAGGACGAAACAGCTCGATATTCGTTATCGCCTCCCGTATCTGCCGGTTCGAGATTCCGAACAGCGCTATCGGCGGTAACTGAGACGATACATCGGCATCAGTGATCGTCTCGACGAGCGATATGGTGCTCTTCTCATCAACAGAGTAGATAACGTCTACTTCCGGGTATGTTTTCAGCGCATCGGAGACAACCGATGCGCTCTGACAACGGGAGATTACGTGGCTCTGGACCGGCGCGTGGTCCTCCTCCTGCAACCGTCTCGTAAATCCGGCTAGACGATCGTCGAAGCACTCCGCGTCGCTGCTCAGAATCAGGACGGTACGTACCGAGCGGGATTGCTCTCGTAGTCGGGCGACAAGAAATTCGCAGAGCTCATACGACGCGCGGTAGTTATTGACCTGGTAGTAAGCGGCGATTTCACTTCTCATCGTGTAGTTCCAGCCGTTCAACTCCTCCTGTTCCGTATCGTTTTGTGGACGGTATATTCGATAGGCAGTGGGCTCCTGTGAACGCACGACCCAGAAATGAGGCCGGAAAACAGACTGCCGTTGACCGCCGACCGGTTGATCGAGTCGAAAGGGTGTCGCTCGATCACCGGCGTGCGCGACGCCGAATGCGCGGCGAATAACTCCTTCCTGCTCGAGCTCGTGGAGATCGCGCCGGATCGTCACCTCCGAAACACCGAGCTGACGACTCAACGCACGTACAGAGATCGATCCGCGGCGATTTACCTCCGAGATAATGCGATTCTGTCGTGCTTTTTTCATCTCAAGCTCTCCTACGGTGCTCTTCAGCCTACCATAATCCGATCAACGCGCAAAACGAAAGTCCAACTGCCTTTCGAATTGATCGCGCATCGATCATTTTACCTTTCGATATGTTCATTCGTTGACAGCTCGCGCAAAGCAAGCGGTACAATGAGCTTGCTTACGCTGAAAGTATGCCGCCCTTGTGGGCGGCGAATTCGTAAGGAGGACCATATGAGAAAAGTATTGATACCGCTGTTGATCGCGCTCGTCGGCGGGGGAATGCTTTGGGCCGGCGGTCAACCGGAACCGACAGTGGCACCTGGTTGTGACGGTGAGATAACCCAGAGTGAGATCGAAATCTGGTGGCACGAAGGAGCCGAGGCGGAGATCCGCGTCGTCGAAGAGTTCGTCGAGGAGTTCAACGCCTCCCAGGACGAGGTAACGGCTACCCTCACGCTCGTGCCGGAAGCGGACTACGCCGAGGCGCTTCGAGGTGCAGCAGCCGCCGGCGACCTGCCCGACGTCGTCGACACCGATGCATCGTTCGCATTCAGCTACGCCTGGGCGGGCGATCTGCAACCGATCGACACCTGCATGAGCCCTGAGCTTCAGGACGATCTGCTTTCGTCGATCGTACAGCAGGGAACCTACGCGGACCGCATATGGGCGGTCGGCATGTTCGACTCCGGGCTCGGACAGTACGCCTATCGGCCGGCACTCGAAGAGATCGGCGCGCGAATCCCCGAGCATCCATCCGAGGCGTGGACCGTCGAAGAGTTCAACGAAATCCTCGCAGATCTGCGCGAGGCCGGCTGGCAGCAGCCGCTCGACGTCAAGCAGAACTATGGACTCGGTGAGTACTACTCGTATCTCTACATGCCGTTCGTGTGGTCGGCAGGTACCGATGTGCTCGCACCCGATTTCTCGCAAGCCGACGGCTATCTGAACAGCGACGCCGCGGTTGAGGCGCTCTCACACAAGCAGATGTGGCACGAAGAGGGCTACGTGGACGCCAACGAAGACGACGCGGCATTTATAGAAGGCCGCGCGGTGATTTCGATGGTCGGCCACTGGGAGTACACGCGCTACAAGGATGCCTTCGGCGACGATCTGGTGGTACTGCCGCTGCCCGATTTCGGTGACGGAACCCGATCCGGTCAGGGCTCCTGGCAGTGGGCCGTCAACGCCGACTCCGACGCCGACGCCGCATGGAAGTTCATCGAATTCACGCTCGAGCCCGAACGTATGACCAGAATGGCGGATGCGGCAGGCGC
>SLIN01000232.1 GCA_007135605.1 Spirochaetales bacterium
CGCCGGCCCGGACAACGCCGGCCCGGACAACGCCGGCCCGGACAACGCCGGCCCGGACAACGCCGGCCCGGACAACGCCGGCCCGGATACCGCCGCCGGCAGCCCGCTTCAGGCCACGCTCGTCGGTAGTCTCGGCTGGTCGGATCTGCGGCATCTGCACTACGACGTGTTCGAGTGGCACATACCCGATTTCGACATTCGCCCAAAGGTGAAATTCCTCACCGACGAGGCCGGCGAGGTTTCAACCGTTTCGCTTCCGATCGAGCCGGAGGTGGATAACGTCACGTTCGCGCGCACGGCGCCGGAGCTCACCGATGAACAGCTCGCGGCGGTTGCCGGTGAATACGATCCCGGCATCGAAGGGATCGTATTCACGGTCTCCGTCGCCGGCGAGACGGTCTTCTTTGCCCAAAGCGGCTCGGCGCCGCGTAAGATATCTGCCTACAAGGCGGGCGAAGACGAGATAGGGTTTCGGCTCGAGGGTTCCCGGATCGACTTTGTCCTTGAAGATGGGCGGGCGGTACGCCTGGTACTGAAGGCGCCGGAGATGACGCTGGAGGCGCCTCGGAGAGAAGGGTAGGCGTCTTTCGCGAGATTGCCCCGAACCGCCGGGTCTGGTACAACGAGACCATGGAATACAGAAAGCTGGGAACAAGCGACTTACGGGTATCGGTGGTCGGACTCGGCACATGGGCGATCGGAGGCGACTTCTTCGGCGCGGTCGATGATGCCGAATCGATTCGCGCGATCCAAGCCGCCGTGGATGAAGGCATCAACCTTATCGATACTGCTCCGGCGTACGGGGCCGGACACTCCGAGGAGGTCGTCGGGAAAGCGCTCGCCGAGATCCGGGGAACGAAGCCGGCGGTCGCGACGAAAGTCGGAGTTCTGCGAACGAAAGGTGGCTTCGAGCGCAATCTGAAGCCCGAATCGGTTCGACAGGAGGTTGATGATTCGTTGCGCCGCCTCGGAGTCGATGTCATCGATCTCTATCAGATCCATTGGCCCGATCCGAATACGCCGCTCGAGGAGACGCTCGCCGAACTGAAGCGGATACACGAGGCGGGGAAGTTCCGGCATCTCGGGGTGTCGAATTTCTCGCCGGAGCAGATCGACGAGTGTCTGAAGGTGCTGCCGGTTGTGAGCGTGCAGCCGCACTACTCGCTGCTCGAGCGGGCGATCGAGTCCGATCTGCTGCCGTACTGCCGCAGGCAATCGATCGGGTCGCTCGGCTACGGATCGTTCGCCGGCGGCATTCTCACCGGCAAGTTCCGCGAGCGACCGCACTTCGAGGAGGGCGACGAGCGCGACAAGTTCTATCGCTGGTTCTCGGAGGAGACGTGGGACACGGTGCAGCAGCTGCTCGATGTGCTGCGCGAGATCGCTTCCGCGCGTGAGGTCAGCGTCGCCGAGGTTGCGCGCAACTGGGCGATTCGCGAGAACGGCGGGGTGACCGTTGCGCTCGTCGGCGCGAAGAACGAAAAACAGGCGCGGGCGAACGCCCGCGGTACCGAGTGGACCCTCACCGGCGAGGAGCTCGATCGGATCGAGCGGGCACACGCGGAGACGGTCGGGAGCGCGTAGTCGCCTGCACCGGGCGCCGCGGCTTCACCGTGTCGCCGGGCCGGCCGCCGTCGCCGCGGTAACCGGCGCCTTTGCGCGTCTGCCGGAACCCGGCGCCTTTGCGCCGGCCACCCGACCGGCAACACCTTGTGCGCCCTACGACGTTGTGGTACCGTCGGGCGGCTCATGAAAAACCGGCTTCGGCGCCTCTTCGGGTCGGCCCGCGCGCTCCTGTACGTCTACTTTCTCGTGCTGATCGCGGTGAGTACGGTGCTGCTCGCGCTGCCGCATGCATGGCCGCGGCCGGGCGCTATCGGGGCGCTCGATGCGCTTTTTACCGCAACCTCGGCCGCGGCGGTCACCGGACTTATTACGGTGAACACCGCCGATTTCACGCTCTTCGGTCAGCTGGTAATACTCGTCACGATCCAGCTCGGCGGTCTGGGTATTATCTTCTTCTCGACCGTCTTCCTGATTCAGCCTGCGCTGAAGATGTCGCTTCGAAACCGCTCGCTGATCCGCGAGTACTACGTCGACCAGGTCGACTTTGATCCGGCTCGCATCATTCGCTCGATTGTTGCCGTGGTGATCACGGTGCAGGCCGCCGGTGCTCTGATGCTCTTCGCGGGATTCATGACCGTCGGCGCCGAGCGGCCGCTCTTGAACGCAATGTTTCACGCGGTCTCCGCGTTCAACAACGCCGGCTTTTCGCTCTTTGCCGACAGTCTCGAGCGGTTCGTCGGCGAACCGGCGATTACCGTGCCGGTTATGCTGCTCGTCGTGCTCGGAGGGATCGGATTCGTCGTGCTTATCGATCTGCTCCGAAAATCGAGGGGCGGCCGGGCGCACCGGTTGACCTTGCACACGAATGTAGTCCTTTCAGTGACCGTCATGCTTCTCGTCGCTGCTGCGGCCGCCTATTTTGTCTTCGAGCGCAACGGCGCCTACACCGGTCTGAGCGAGGGAGAAGCGGGCATGGCCGCGCTCTTTCAGGCGATCACTCCGAGGACCGCCGGTTTCAATACCGTGCCGCAGGAGGCGCTCGGCTATCCGGCTCGCACGCTAACGAAACTGCTCATGTTTATCGGCGGCGCGCCGGGGTCGATCGCCGGAGGAATCAAGGTTACCACCTTCGCGCTGGTCCTCGTCGCCGCGCTCTTCGGAACGAACCGCGACGGCGATCTGGAGTTCGCCGAGCGCCGGATTCCGGCCGAGCTGCTTGCAAAGGCGCACGCGCTCCTGTTCAAGGCGCTCCTGCTGCTGTTCGTTTCGGTCGTCGCGCTGACGATCTCCGAGCGCGGACTGCTTGCCGGCCGCCTCGAATACTCGGACCTGCTCTTCGAGGCGTTTTCGGCGTTCGGTACGGTCGGGCTGTCGACCGGCGTTACGCCGCACCTTTCGGCGGCGGGGCGCATTATCATTATAGTGACTATGTTCGCCGGCCGCGTCGGCCTGATCGCATTCGCGATGCCGCGCGGAATTCTGGCGAAACCGCGGGTCGGCTATCCGACCGGCGAGGTAATCGTGGGGTAGCGATGAAGCAATTTGCGATAATCGGGCTGGGTAACTTCGGCGTGCGCGTGCTCGAGGAGATGGTGCAGCTGAATGTCGAGGTGATGGTTATCGATCGCGACAGCGAGCTTATCGAGGAGTACAAGGACCGGGTTGCCGCCGCGTACGTGGTCGACGCCATCAAGGAAGATCTCATCCGCAAGGTGATTCCCGACACGATCGATGCGGCGATCGTCGATCTCGGGCACACCACCGAGGCGTCGATCCTCTGCACGAACTACCTCGCCAAGATGGGCATCTCGAAGGTGATCGCCAAGGCGGAAACCGACCAGCACGGCGAGATACTGCGCATCGTCGGCGCCACCGACGTCGTATATCCGAACCGTGAGGCGGCGCGGCGGATTACGCTGCCGCTTCTCGCCACATCGCTTTCGAGCTACTTTCCGATCAGCAAGGGGATGGTGATCGCCGAGCTGTCGCTGCCGTCGCACCTGCACGGTAAGACGATCGTCGAAGCCGATCTCCGGCAGAAGCACCGGTTGAATATCGTAGCGGTGCGCCACGGCGCCGAGTCCGAATACCGTTTCGTCGATCCGGGGCATAAGATCCACTCGCTCGATACCATGCTGGTCGTCGGAACGGAGGCGGACATCGCGAAGATCGCCGGCCCGGAGGACACGCGCGTTCGCCGCAAGATTCAGAAGGGCGAATCGGAGGAGGAGGGTCGTGCGGCGAAACGACCGCGCCCTGCCACCCTCCGCGGGTCGTTTCTCAGGCGACTCTTTCGGGGGAGGCGGTAATGGGCGAGGGGATGGGGCAGACCGGCGCGCGGGCCGACGAGCGCGGCGACTCCACGTCCGACCGAAGCCACGTGGGCGGGGCCGGACGCCGCGAAGGCCCGGCGCCCGGCGCCGGGGGCGCCGACCGCCGCGAAGGAGCGGCCGCCCGGTGGCTGCGGGGAAACATCACCCTGAAGAACAACTACTCAGCGCGGGAGGAATTGGCCAACGGCTACACGCATCTGGCGGGTGTCGTGCTCGGCGTCGTGGGAACGGTGCTCATGGCCGCCGAGGTCGTTTCGGGGCGCACCGGCGGAGGAGTGGGCGCGGGAGCGATCGTATTCGGGATTACCATGATCGTGCTCTACAGCGCTTCGAGCGCATACCACCTGGTGCGCGGGCCGATCGTCAAGCGAATCGCGCGGATCGCCGATCACGCGTCGATCTACTTCCTGATCGCCGGAACGTACACGCCGGTCATGGTGTGGATCGGAACGCCGGCGGCGTACCGTGTGCTCGTCGCCGTCTGGGCGCTGACGGCCGTCGGTATTCTGTTTACGCTCGTGTTCTGGGGACGGTACGGAGTGTTGCACGTGCTCTCCTACCTTGCGATGGGGTGGATGATCGTGCTGATCTCGGGCGATATTGTGGCAACGGTCACGCCGGCGTTCCTGCGGTGGGCGATCGCCGGCGGCTTGAGTTATACTGCCGGTACGGTGGTGTACGGCTCGCACAAACTCCCGTACCACCATGCGATATGGCATCTTTTCGTGCTGGGAGGCAGCATCTGCTTCTTCATCGGTATCTATCTGGAAATCGTGCTCGGCGGGTGAGGGGCCCGGCGGCTGTCGCGGCCGGGGGCGGTGCGCCGCGCGCAGCGGCCGGCGTTGTGGCCGCGCTGGCGTTCGTCGTGTTTCTGGCCGGCGCGCCTGAAGCCCTGACGGCCGACAACGTCGAAGACGCTGACGACGAACCGCAGATCGAGCTGTCGGTGCGAACCTCCGGCGGCGCGCCGCCGCTCCTGCGTATCGAGGCGGCGAGCAAAGCGGGGATCGCGGCGATTCGGCTCGATTCGGGCGTTGGCCGCTTCGAAATCGACGCCGGCGGCGCGTCGCGAATCGAAACGACGGTGACGCCGTTTCACGAGCCGGGCGAGTACCGCGTCCGGTTCACGGTGCTCCCGGCGGAAGGGAGCGAGACCGAGCCGCTGGAGCGCGAGTTCGAGATCGGATTCATCGATTTCCGCTTCGGGCGCGACAACTTCAACTTCGGCAACAACGGTGAGAGCATTCACGGCTCGGTGAAGCCGTACTCCGAAACGCTTTTCAGCTGGCTCGATGAGCGCGGTGTCGATCTGGATCCGGTCGCCGAAGCGGTGCTTCTCGATGAGACATACGACATCTTCAAGGGGACGGTCGGTCGGTGTTACGCGTTCGCCGCGAGCCAGGAGCGTTACATGCGCTTTCCCGATTCGCGCCCCGAGTGGTACGACGAGATCTACGATATCCACTCCGCGGACCTGCCGGTTCACCGCGAGATGAACCGGCTGCAGAACGATATCGTCTTCGAGCATTTCGTGGCCGGCGACCGCGATGTGCATCACGAACAGACGCCGGAGGAGCTGGCCGCGGAACTCGAGGTAATTCTCCGGCGAATCGCCGACGGCGAACCGGTCACCGTCGGCTATCTCGCGCCGGAACGGCACCATGCCATGCTCGTCTACGGCTACATGCGGTGGAGCGGCGATGAGAAGGTGTTACTGCTGACTGCGAACAACTGGGGCCGGGAGCAGGAGTCGAACCTCGAGAGTACCGACGCGGAGTACATTCGCGTGGTCGTATCCGACGGCGTCGCCGAGTGGGTCGACGCGCCGGTGCGCGCCTACGATCGTTCGAACAAGCTGTTTGTGGTGAATGTGCGGGAAGAGGCGTACGAGCTCGATGCCGGCGTGATCGAGGAGCTCGTCGAGCGGCGGGTTGCCGAGCTGTTCGAGCGGGGAGAGGCGCTTATGGTCGTCGAGAACGTATCGGGCGCCGCGGTTGTCGATGCCGAGGGACGGCGAAGCGGGCGCTACGGGCGTCGGATTCGGCGCGAGGCCGATGACGTGGAGTTTCGACTGGTGAGCGAAAACGCGTTGTTTCGCCTGCCCGTCGACTTCGAAGGGAAGCTGGTCCTGGAGGGGTTCGACGCCGAGGATGCGGTCGAGCGTGGGATCGTGTACGCGCCGGCGGGCGCCGCCGGCGGTGAAGGGCCGCCGGTGAATGTGTGGTCGCTCGTGCCCGGCGATGAGCCGACGACGGAGGCAGCGCACATGGTCGTCAGCCGGAGGGTGCGGCCGGAGCCGGGTGAGAGGCTGGAGCTCGATATCGTGGCGGGGCGGGTGGAGCCGTAAGCCGGCGGCCACGGCCCCTCACGCCGAGTGCGCCGGCCGCATTCCTTGGAGAAACCACGTCGTCATTCGCCCGATTCCTTTTACCGAGATGTTCCCGCGCCGAACGAGCTCGAAGCGGCCGGCGAGGCGGCCGGCGGTCGCCTCGCTCACGTGAATGCAGCCCGGCTCTCCGTGCGACTCCATGCGGGAGGCTACGTTCACCGTCTGTCCCCACAGATCGAAGGCGAATTTGCGTTTGCCGATGACCCCTGCGACAACCGGTCCGGTATGCAACCCGATCCGGACATTCAGGTCGTGCCTGCGGGCGGTCGGACTGGCGGCAAACAGGTCGCGAATGCTGAGCGCGCATCGGGCGGCGCGCTCGGCGTGATCGTCGTATTCGTGCGGGCAGCCGGCGGCGATCATATACGCATCTCCAATGGTCTTGATCTTCTCGAGCTCCTCGCGGTCGCAGAGCGTGTCGATTCCGGCGAACAGCTCGTTCAGAAGCTCCACGAGCTCACTCGGCTCGAGCTCACCGGTAAGCTCGGTAAAACGAACGATATCGCAGAAGAGGATCGTCGTTTCCGGATAGTGGCTTACGATGTGGCCATCCGATTCGCTTTCGAGCCGGTCGGCGATCGATTTTGGAAGGATGTTAAGAAGCAGTGCGTGTGCGCGCTCGTTCTGTCGCCGGATTTCTTCCTCGAGGCGGTCGGCGAGCTCACGGTAGTAGGCGACATTCGCCGAAATAACGGCGATGAGAATGCTCCAGTTCAGAACGAATACGATAGTCGCGGCGGCCGGCGAGGTATCGTAGATCGGTGGGCGCTGCAGCTCGAGCAGGTAGAGCCCTGCGATCACGATCACCGTAGCCGCGGAGTAGAAGAGCTTGAGCGCCCGCCGGCCGCGCGGCAGAAAGAACACATTCACCGGCACGAAGAGCAGATACCACTGAAAGCCGAACGCCCAGCCGAGGAAGGCGCTCGCGGCGATCGCGTGCATGAAGAGTTCGAACATCGCGACGTTTACGCCGGCGAGCACCCGCCCCCTGCCGAGCAACCGTACGGCGGTGAGCCACAGCAGGCAGCTCACGACGTTCACCAGCGCCAGCTCCACCAGACTGAAGAGCAGCAGCGCGACGAGCAAGCCGGCGTGATAGGCAAACGCGCTCAGTCCGCCTATCCGATAGGCGGCGAAGACGCGTCGGAACTCGGCCGGAATCGTCTCCGGAACGCGAAATACCCGATCGATACGCGTATTCATCGGAACCCAGTATATCGCGTCATACAAAGGCGGTAATGCTTCGGCTCTAGCCGCGCTCCGCGGGTGTGACAAATGGTGCCGAGCGGTATCATACCCGCAATACCACGAAAGACATACCTTCTCTCGATATCGGATTCGTGCAGGTAGAAGTATGGTTTAGCCGGTTGTAGACGGCGGGCCCGAGTCCGTCGCGTCGGCCGGAGCTCGTTACGGCGGCACGGACGGCGAACGAGGCAGATGGAACGGCGTCCGGCACGCTCCGGGCGGCGAGACTGGTGAAGTCACGCCCTCGCTCGAACGCCGGAATTCGGTGTGTCCGAATCATCACCGCAACAGTCGATGAACAGATCCAACCCCACCGTCACCGCAGTCATCGTAACGTATCAATCGCGGAAGTTGGTCGGCGCCGCCCTCGATACCCTTCACGACGGATACCGCGCCGGGGTGGTGCGTGTGGTTGTCGTGGACAACGCGAGCGGCGACGGAACAGCCGACTTTGTGGCCGATCGCTATCCGTGGGTGAAGCTTCTGCGCAACGAAACGAATGTCGGTTTCGGTCGCGGCTGCAACCGAGCAATAGAACACGCGGTAACCCCGTACATGTTGCTTTTGAACCCCGATGCAACGCTCGATTCTGCATCTCTGAACGAGTTGGTGGCTTTTATGGAAACGCATCCTCGGGCCGGGATGTGCGCGCCGGCGATCGTCCAGGCCGGAGGCGAGCTTCAGAAAGCGGGCGGTCTACCGACTCCGTTGGAGGTCGTTCTCGCTCCTCTCGGGTATTGGCGGCTTTCGAACAGGCGACGAAGCATAGTTCCCGGTTCCGAGCCTGCTCGAACCGACTGGCTGTGCGGTGCGGCGCTTCTTCTGCGTCGAACTACGATCGAGCGCATCGGTGGGTTCGATCCGCGCTTTTTCCTCTATTTCGAGGAAACCGATCTGTGTCGCCGCGCGCTCGAAGACGGATGGGAGTTGTGGACCGTGGGGAAGGCGATCGCAAGACACATCGTCGGCGCATCGGCACAGACCACCGGTGAGCGGTTACACTGGCATGCGATCGCCGATCACTACTATCGGAGCCGGTTCTACTACCTCGCGAAGCATTTCGGATTGATTCCTGCGATCATGGCTGATCTCGGGGAGGTCGCTTCGATGCTCCTGCGTACCCCGATTGACCTGTTGCGCGGCAGGGAGAACGGTCACGTGCGATTGCGGCTGAAAGCGCCGCTGTTGCAGCCTCCGCCTGCAGCCGGGAGAGTGTCGAACGGCCTTTGACCCGAATTACGTTTTTGCATTCGGGGCGGCAAATGCACGTTCACTTTTGTGCAACGACGTGTATCTTCCTTTGGCAGGCCGGGCGGATCGACTGCCGCAAAGTCATGTATTGCAGACTGTTACCGATTTATTGCGGTCTCCGTGCTCTGCTTGGCGCGAAGTTTGCATGAGTTGTGGCTGAAACCACCAAGCCGGTCGAAGCCGGCTCCAATGAGGAGAATATGCGACTTCATATCAGCTACAACCGTTTTCCGTTGAGATTCGCTGCCTTGGCGATACTACTTCTACTCCCTGCGCTTCTTGCGGCAGCCAACTCGCCGCTTTCGCTGCCGCAGGACAGCGACGGATGGACCGTATTCACGCCGTCTTCCGACACCAGGATAATGTACGTCTCCTCGTCGCAAGGCAACGACAGTACCGGTCAGGTATACAATCGGAATGATGTTTCCGACCCGTTTAATCCGGGGAACGTGAATGCGTTCAGAACATTCGACGCCGCTTTCAACCATGCACGCAGTGGCCGGCCCGACTGGGTGCTTCTGAGGCGGGGTGACGAGTTCTCAGCGAACATGACTCTCAAGAATGGACGGGGGCCGACTGAGTTTTCACTGATCGGGGCGTACGGCTCTTCAGGAGATATGCCGTTGGTGATTCCGTCCAGCGGCGGTGCCGTCAGCATCCCGAATGGACTGGAGTACGTTGCGGTGGTCGGTCTCGATTTCTATGCACGAAGTCGTGATCCAGACAGTCCGCACTTCGAGGGGACGTCAGGGAGAAGCGGTTTCTGGGGTACAACTAATCGTGTAATACAGCACATACTGATCGAAGGTTCGCGTTTTCGTTTCTTCAGCGGTAACGGCCTGGTAACCTACGATTCCGGGCAAATGCGCGACGTCGTTATCCGCCGAACGTTGATTCTCAACAACTACAGCGGTGGCAGCGGGCATTCTCAGGGGATGTTTATTAGCGGGGCGGATGGCATTCTCCTCGAAGAGAACGTCTTCGACCACAACGGCTGGTATGCGACGGCTTCCGGGTCACCGGGGCCGGCCACGATGTATAACCACAACACCTATTTCGAGGATAGCCACAATGTTACGTTCCGCGGCAATGTCTTTCTGCGGCCGTCGAGCATGCAGAACAAGTTTACGGCGAATCAGGGAACCGGAAGCTCCACGAACATAACACTCGAGAACAATCTGTACGTTGACGGCGAAATAGGTATCGGAATCGGAGGAAACAACTTCGGACGCAGGCGTTTCGCCGACGTCTCGATTCGGAACAACGTATTCACGGAAATCGGTCGATCGCGACCGACCGAGCGTAATCTCGGATGGGGAGTGGAACTGGTCGAATGGGATGGGGGAGTCGTGCGGAACAACTACTTTCTTCACTACAGCAACCCACAAACGACTCACATCTACGCAATGCTACTCGAAGGAGAGAAGCGCAACGTAACCGTCGAGAGCAACGTCGTTTACAATCTGAATCCGCACGGCAACAGCAGCGGTGGACGCGGTATTCTTGTTAATTCCTCGAGGGCGACCTCGTCCTCATCCAGTTCGAATGTTGTCATTCGGGACAATCTTGTACATGAGCCGGAAAACTCGATTCGTCTCTTTGAACTGGGAGACAGCTCGTACTCAGGTCCGCTTGAACTGTACGACAACCAGTATCACTCCGGGAACGAAGGCAGCGCGTTCCGAATCAATCGTTCCACGCTTTCTTTCAACGACTGGCGGGAAGCGACGTCGGATCAATCCGATTTCGTCGTACCGTCCCACCCAGACCCAACGCGAAGTATCGAGACCTACATGCAGCACCTTGGAGAAACTGCGACGATCGATGCATTCATCAGTTCGGCTCGGCAATTGAGTCGTTTCAACTGGGACACGAGATTCACGGCGAACGAAGTGAACCGGTGGATAACCGCCGGATTCGCCACGGCGTCGGGCGCCCCGTCGCCGGATGAGCCCGAGGCCCCGACAGGGATACACGTGATCGAATGAGCAGCCCTTTCACGCATTCCGATCTCGGACTGGTCGTAATAGGGCGCAACGAAGGAAAGCGTCTCGAACGTTGTCTGGTTTCGATCGGCAATGCGGCACTCGTTGTCTATGTAGACTCCGGCTCGTGCGACAACAGCGTGGAAGTCGCGCGGGCGGCGGGTGCGATGGTGGTCGAACTCTCCATGTCGATGCCGTTCACCGCGGCCCGCGCCCGAAATGCTGGTTTCACACGGCTGACCGAGGCCGTGAGTGCGGTGCACTTTGTCCAGTTCCTGGATGGCGATTGTGAACTGCACTTCAGTTGGTTATCGGCAGGCCGAGAGTTCTTGTCGACGAGCGACACGCACGCTGTTGTCTGTGGCTCGTTGGAAGAAAGCAATCCGGATGGTTCACTATACAATCGTTTGTGCTCGCTCGAGTGGAAAGCGAAACCGGGTGACACGCACGCGTGCGGCGGAGTCTTTATGGTTCGCCGCGATGCGTTCGAGGCGGTCGGTGGGTTCGACGAGCGCCTGATCGCAGGAGAGGAGCCGGAGCTCTGCTACAGGTTGCGAGAGGCGGGCTGGCTGCTGCGACGGGTTGCCGAACCCATGGCTCTGCATGACGCGGCAATGGCACGGTTGAGCCAGTGGTGGCGTCGCGCGATTCGATCCGGACACGCGTACGCCGCGCGGGCGTGGTTGCATCGTCGGGCGAGCGATCGTCCCTGGCGTCGGGAGCTCTACCGGGACTGGTTCTGGTCGCTGCTTATTCCTCTCACGGCGCTTGCGGGGGCGTATCCTTCAGGAGGCGTGTCACTACTCCTGCTTGGACTCTATCCGGTCGGTATCTGGAGAGTTGCTGCATTCCGGGGCCGGGAGTTCGACGACTCGCCGAGCGATGCGGTCGTTTACTCGCTGTTCTGTATGCTCAGTAAACTTCCGTCGGCGGCCGGACAACTCCTCTTCCATTGGCGGCGGATTCGCAGCCGGCCGATATCGCTGATCGAATACAAGTCGGCAACCGAGGGTAAGGCATCGACGGGCTGACTCGCTCAGGCTGTCAACCAAACAGATGATCCACTACATCACCACAAACGGAATCGGCAATCCGTGGGTCGCAGCCGAACTGCGCGGCATGCGTGATGCCGGCATTCCGGTGCGCCTGCACTCGATGCGCGATCCCGGCCAACATTTCTTCGAGGCTGAGTGGGCGAGGCAGCTGAACGCCGATACGGTGTTAATCTATCCGTTGTCGGCGCCGAAGCTCGCGCTCGCTTTACTGCTCGCGCCGTTTCGATTCCGTTCACGCTTCTTTGGCTGCCTTAAGAACGCGCTGTTCGGCGATCGGGAGTCGGCACGCGCCCGTATCGCGTCGATCGTGCATGTGTTCGTTGCCTCATATTGGGCAGCGGGACTGGCCGGAGCGCCGGTGAGCCTGATCCACTCTCAGTGGATTCACTCGTGCGGCACGATCGGCATGTACGGCGCGTGGCTGCTCGGTGTTCCGTTCAGCTTCACCGGGCACGCGGTCGACCTCTTTCGAGACCGGGTAGCCCTCCGCGATAAGATCGCGCGCGCGGAGTTCATTGTCTGCATTTCGGAGTTCCATCGGTCGCTCTATCTCGAGCACGGCGCCGACCGAACGCAGCTGATTACCGTGCGCTGCGGCATAGACGTCGATCGCTTCGAGTTCCGACAGCGCAGGACCGCCGGCGAGCCGGCACACATTATCACCCTCGGCCGTCTCGTCGAGAAAAAGGGAAACCGCTATCTCGTCGATGCATGCCGATTGCTACGCGACCGCGGCGTGCGATTCCGCTGTACGATCGCCGGCGACGGGCCTCTTACCGAGGCGCTGCGCCGGCAGGTCGAGGAGTGGAAACTCGGAGATGTGGTCACTGTGACCGGCTCGCCGGTTATGCAGGAGGAGTTGCCGGAGTTCATGCAGAGTGGCGATGTATTTGCCCAGCCGTGTGTCTGGTCGAGTGACAACGACGTCGACGGAACTCCGAGAACGCTCATGGAGGCGATGGCGTGCGGCGTGCCGAGCGTCTCGACCCGCATAGCGGGTATACCCGACATAATCGATGACGGGCGAACCGGCCTCCTCGTTCCGCCCAACGATTCTGCTGCCCTGGCGCATGCGATCGTGCGCATCATCGAAAACCGCGGTCTTGCCGCCACTCTGAGTCGCGGTGGTCGCGAGAAGATTGCACGAGATTTCAGCCTTCCCGATTGTCTCCTGCCGCTTGAGGAGAGATTTCGGGTGATGTTGAAACGCGGCGCCTGCGGTGGCGCCGACGCGCTCCTGGACATCCGGTGCACTACGCGCCGGCCGGCATCGCTCTCAACGGATTCGCGATGATCATCTCTCAGACTCCATACCGTGTGAGTTTCGCCGGCGGCGGAACCGACCTGCCCGCCTTCTACCTGAACGAGCCGGGGGCGGTGCTTTCGGTTGCGATCGGCCGGTATATGTACGTAACGGTGCACCGCCGGTTCGAGCCGACCTACCGCATCGCGTACTCGCGAATCGAGGTATGCGATGAACGGGGGGCGATCGAGCACGAGCTCGTACGCGAGGCGTTGGGGCTGACCGATATCAACGAGCCGATCGAGGTTACGACAATTGGAGACGTACCGTCTGGAACCGGTATGGGCTCGAGCAGCACGCTGACCGTCGGGCTTCTCAACGCCTTCTACGCGTATAACGGGAAGGTAGTGTCCGCCGCGCGGCTGAGCCGCGAAGCGTGCCACATTGAAATCGACCTGCTCGGTAAACCGATCGGCAGGCAGGATCAGTACGCCGCCGCCTACGGCGGCCTGAACTACATCACGTTCAACGGTGACCATTCGGTGACCGTCGAACCGGTTCCGTGCCGGGTCGAGGTGCTCGGCGAGCTGCAGCGGCGAGTTCTTCTGCTCTACACAAATCGAACTCGAAGCGCCGACAGAATCCTCCGGAAACAGAGCTCGAAAACAAACCACAAAATGAGTGTTCTACGAACGATGCGCGACCTCGCCGGAGAAATGCGTGAGGTAATCGCCGGCAGCGGAGATCTCGACGCCTTCGCGTTGCTGCTTCACGAGGGTTGGCGATTGAAGCGTTCACTCGGCTGCGGCATCAGCAACAACGGCGTCGATCAGTGGTACGAGGCCGCGTGCAAGGCCGGTGCGCAGGGCGGGAAACTGCTCGGCGCCGGTGGCGGAGGCTTCGTTCTGTTGATTGCCCCGCCGGAGCGGCACGAGGCGATTCGAAGCGCGGTCGGATATCCCAAAGAGTTGCCGTTCGCATTCGAACGAAACGGCAGTCGCATCATCTTTATCAGCGAATAGATAGGAGGGCTGTATTCATGGCACATTCGGTGTGCGCGTCCGCACGAGACTACTGTCATTCGATGACAACGCTCTTTGCCGCGTTGGACGAGGTTGCGATCGACGCATACGCCGATCTGCTCTTCGATGCATGGCGAGAGAACCGCCGTGTGTTCGTGTTCGGCAACGGCGGTAGCGCGTTTACCGCCGGGCACCACGCGCTCGACTATATCAAGACTGCCGCGGTGCCGAACCAGCACTGGCTTAAGGCCATCAGTCTCGTCGACAACGTCGGCATGACGACCGCGCTCGGCAACGATCTTACGTTCGACGAAACATTCGTCTATCCGCTTCGGGCGCACGCGGCGCCGGGCGACATTGCCGTTGCGATAAGCTGCTCGGGAAATTCCCCGAATGTCGTAAAGGCGTGTGCCTGGGCGAAAGCGAACGGAGTGACGGTTGTGGCTCTGACCGGATTCGACGGTGGACAGTTGGCGCAACTGGCGGACATCCACATACACATTCCGAGCGACAACTACGGAATCGTCGAAGACATCCAGATGTCAATCGGCCATATCGCCGCCCAACTCCTGCAGCAGCGGGTGCCGGCGACGGTTGTACCGGCATGATTCCGGTTAAAGCGGTCGTTCTCGCTGCGGGTCTAGGAACGCGGCTGCGTCCGATCTCCGACCGGATGCCGAAATGTCTCGCTCCGATTGCCGGACGTCCACTCCTTCAATACTGGCTCGACCTGCTCGGCGATGCTGCAGTACGCGATCTGCTCATCAACGTCCATACCTTTCCCGGACTGCTGGACGGCTTTGTGGCCCGGCAGAGTGGGGGCGGGTGCCGGCGGGTCATTCAGGCGTACGAGCCCCGGCTGCTCGGTTCGGCCGGCACGATCATGGCACACCCACGCTACGCCGATGATACCGAGCTGATTCTCATCATCTACGCGGATAATCTGAGCGATATCGATATCGCGGCGCTGCTGCAATACCATCGCTCTCACGACGATCCGGTGACGATGGTTCTGTTCCGAGCGTCCGATCCGCGTGCAAGCGGTATCGCGGTGCTCGACGGCGATCGCCGGATCGTGGAGTTCACCGAGAAACCGGCAAACCCGAAGAGCGATCTGGCCAACGCTGGTGTGTACGTTGTCGATGCAGAAGCATATCGCGAGATAGCGGGAATGAAGGCGTTCGATCTCGGCTTTGATGTGCTGCCGCGCTTTGTCGGCCGGATGCGCGGTTGGCTGTGGTCCGGCTACCATCGCGACGTGGGTACGCGCGAAGCGTACGAGCAGGCACAGCTCGATGCCGAGCGTCTTCTGGCCGCTCGCTGTGTACAACCCGGTGAACGGCAGCCGGGTGTGTTTCTCGATCGTGACGGGACACTGATCGAGCAGGTGCACTATCTGGGCGATCCCGGGTATGTCCGCGTCCTTCCCGGAGTCTGTCGTGCACTCAACCGCTTTCGCAAAGCGGGATACCGCTGTGTCGCGGTGACGAATCAGTCGGCGATCGGCCGTGGTCTCATCACCGTCGATCAGTTCAATGCGGTGAACGAGGCGATGTATCGGCAGCTCGCGGCCGAAGGCGCTGTGCTCGACGGGCTCTATCATTGCCCGGACGTGCCCGAATCGGCGGACCCAACCGTTGTCGAAACACCTGAACGGAAACCCGGCCCGGGCATGCTGTTTCGCGCTGCACATGAACTGCAACTCGATATCTCGCGCTCGTGGGTAATCGGTGACATGATCAGCGACGCCCTCGCCGGGTACAACGCAGGATGCGCCGGAGCGGTGCTGCTGACCCGAGACGGACCGCCGGAAGAACCGGACGCGGGCCTGTCGGAGGCGAAGCTGCCGGAGACGAGCGTGTTCACGGCGACGGATATCTCTGCGGCAGCGGAGACAATAGTCACACCGACGGAAGCGCCGTCGGTCGCTCGATACGCGCCGATCGAGGCGCCGAATACACCCGCGGGCGCGCGAACGGTGTCGTCATGAACGTTCTGTGTACCGGTGGAGCGGGTTATGTGGGAAGCGCCTGCTTGCGGCGGCTTCTGCGCGCCGGGCACGAGCCGGTCGCATACGACAACCTCTCGACCGGGAATCGGGATGCTGTCCCGAACGGCAGGCTGGTAGTCGGCGATATCCTCGACCGGGAATCGATCGAGTCCACGTTGCGTGACTACCGGATAGATGCGGTCATGCACTTCGCCGCGCTCGCATCGGTACCCGTCAGCATCGCAGATCCGCGGTCGTACTGGCTCACGAATGTCGTCGGCACGAAAACGGTCCTCGACGCGATGGTCGCGTGCGACGTACGACTGATTCTGTTCAGCTCGACTGCCGCCACATACGCGTTCGCCTCCGATATGCCGCTGACCGAATCATCGCCGCAGGACCCGCAGGTACCGTACGGAACCACGAAACTCACGGCTGAGCGGCTTATTCACGACTATTCGAGAGCATACGGGCTCGGCTACACATTTCTTCGCTATTTCAACGCTTCCGGCGCCGATCCCGACGGCAACTACGGCGAGGCTCGCTCGAGCGAAAGCCATCTCATTCCACTCATTTTTCGTGTCGCAACCGGTCGCCGGGAGAAGCTGACCGTCTATGGGAACGATTGGCCGACGAAGGACGGAACCTGCATACGTGATTACGTTCACACCGATGATCTGGCGCATGCGCATCAGCTTGTGCTCGAGTCACTCGAGCCTGCAATGGCCCGCGCATATAACGTCGGCTCCGGCTCCGGAAGCTCGGTTTTGGAGGTGATTGCCGCATGCGAGTCGGTCATCGGTCGTACGATTCCGTTCGAGTATGCCGAACGTCGGCCCGGAGATCCGGCGATTCTCATCGCCAGTCCCGAGAAGCTCGAGCGAGAGCTCGGTTGGAGGCGTGAATACGCCGAGATGAGCCGGATCGTTGAAACAGCGTGGGCGTGGCACCGCACTCACCCGGATGGGTATACGGAGTTGCGGCAATGATTACGGCACTCTCGGGTCGGCTCGACATGCGTGGACGCCGGCGGAACGGAGAAGCCCGGTGACTTTTCTTGTTCCCATTGCCCTCTTCGGCTGGATTCTCGTCAGCGTTGTTGCATTTCTCGCGACTACGCCCCAGCGAGCGGTCATATTCGTAGTCATCGCCGGGGTGTTGGTGCTGCCGATGGCCTCGTATAACTGGCCCGGCATTCCCGCATATGATAAGACGACCGCCATCGCGTTAGGGTTGCTCGTCGCGCGAGCGTTCTCCGTAAAGGCGAGCGCATATCGTCTGCGCTCGAGTTGGTACGATGTGCCGGTTCTCCTCTGGTGCACGCTGGTGCCGCTCGTTTCGGCGCTCTCGAATAGCCTCGGCATCTACGACGGAATCTCCGCTATGGTGACAAACTATCTGGGTATCGGCGTTTTCTTCTGGGCCGGCAGGAAGTACTTCGGTGACTCGCACTCTCTGCGCGTTCTGACAACCGGCATTATGCTCGGCGGAGCGTTCTATATCCCGCTGGTGTTCTTTGAAGCACGAATGAGTCCGCAGCTCTCGAATATCGTCTACGGTTTCTTCGCACACTCGTGGATTCAACACCTCCGCTTCGGCGGTTTCCGTCCCATCGTATTCATGCAACACGGGCTTATGGTCGCCTTCTGGATGGCGGCTGCAACGACGGTCACCTATTGGATGTGGCGTACCAGGCAGATCCGCGAAATATGGCGTGTGCCGGCCGGGATCGTGTTTGTTCTGCTCGTCATTGCAACCCTTCTATCCCGATCGGTCGGTGGCTGGCTCTTCCTGGCCGCGGGAGTCCTCTCGTTCTCCTGGTACCACCATACCCGGTCCACTCGTCTCTTTCTGCTCGTTCTTCTGTGCGTGCCGCTCTATATCTGGTTTCGTCTCTCCGGCATCATCTCGATCGATCAGATCCGGCCGCTCTTCGCCGCCGTGCTCGACGAAGAGCGGGTCAGCTCGCTGGTGGTACGTCTCAGGCAGGAGGAGCTATTCGGGCTCCGGGCGCTGGAACGACCGCTGTTCGGGTGGGGTGGATACGGCCGCGGATGGCCGCGCGACCCGGTTACGGGCAGGCTCGTAATCGCCTTCGTCGACGCCCGGTGGGTGATTCTCCTCAGCAATCGAGGCATGTTCGGTCTCGTTACCGTCTTTTTTACGTTGATGTCGGGACCATGGACTGTTCTTCGCGACTACGGACGCGCCGGATGGCGAGCTATGGCCGACGATCGCTGCTATCGGATCGATGCCGTCGTTCTTTCGCTGGTGGTCGTGTTCTATACGGTAGATTCGCTGATGAACGCAATGCAGGGGCAGGTCTATTTCCTTATAGCCGGCGCACTCGTAAGCCACCACCTGCACAATAGCCGGCGGCACGGTGTCGCGCTTGCTGCCGACACCGACGAGTTGACGTGAGGGTTCGCACTATGACGACGAGAACCGGCTTTCCCGGAAGGGTCAACATCGGCACAATTCATGCCGACCGAGTTTCGATGTCCGACGCGCTTGCGATCATCGAGCGCCTGGCACGCGCGGGAACGGGAGGATTTGTCGTAACTCCCAACGTGGATCACGTGGTGATGGCCGAGCGAGACGTCCGTTTCAGGGCGGCGTACGCGGCAGCCTCACTCTCGCTGGTCGACGGCACCCCGTTGGTCTGGCTCGGCCGGGCGCTCGGCACGCCGTTTCCGGAGAAAATCTCCGGCTCGGATCTGATCCGTCCGCTCATGGGGCTGGCGGCGGATCGGGGCATGCGGGTCTATCTCCTCGGCGCGGCCGAAGGAGTGGCCGCGCGCGCGGCGGGTCGACTGATCGAAGAGAACCCCGAGTTACACATCGTCGGAATCGACTCACCTCCGCTCGGTTTTGACCGCGATCCGCTCCAGGAGGAGGCCGTTCGGGCACGTGTGGCGCGCACCCGGCCTGATCTCGTGCTCGTTGCTCTCGGAGCGCCGAAGCAGGAGCTTCTCATGCACCGCTGGCATCGCCGCGGAGTCAGGGCCGTAATGCTCGGCATCGGCGCCGGTCTCGATTTCATTGCCGGCAACGTTTCCCGGGCGCCGCAATGGATCTCGTCGGCCGGCCTGGAGTGGCTCTATCGGCTATCTCGGGAGCCGCGAAGACTCGCAAAGCGATATCTCGTCCGCGACCCGGCGATCGTCGCGATCGCCGGTCGCATGATCGTCAATCGCCGAACCGACCGCGGGAGTGTACCATGACACGTTGCACGACGGGAGTGCCGAAAACGTCAACTCGAGAGCCTGTCGGCCGCCGGTACGTGCTCATCTCCCCCTGCCGCAATGAGGCCGAATACTTGCATGCGACGCTGGAGAGCGTGCTCGCTCAGACACACCGGCCGTCAAAATGGATCATTATCGACGATGGGTCGACCGACGACACACCGGGCATTCTCGCGCGGTATGTCGAACGACACGACTGGATCACGGTATTCTCGCGCGCCGACCGGGGGCACCGATCCGTCGGTCCGGGGGTAGTCGACGCCTTCTACTGCGGATACCGGAGCATAGATCCCAACGACTACGACTTCCTCTGCAAGCTCGATCTCGATTTGCGCCTACCGCCACGCTACTTCGAGATCCTCGTTGAACGCATGAGAGCCGATCCGCGTATTGCAACGTGCAGCGGGAAGGCGTACCTGCGGGAGAACGGGAGACTGGTATGCGAGCGGCACGGTGACGATACTTCGCTCGGCATGACGAAGTTCTATCGTATGTCGTGCTTCGAGGCTATCGGCGGGTTCGTCCGCGATGTCATGTGGGACGGAATCGACTGCCACCAGTGCCGTATGTACGGATGGATCGCTTGCAGCTGGGACGACCCGGAGCTCCGATTCATACACCTGAGGCCGATGGGTTCAAGCCAACAGAGTATTTGGGTCGGGCGCAAACGGCACGGTTCGGGGCAGTACTTCATGGGAACCGGGCCGGTGTACATGGTTGCGAGCGCGCTCTCCCGTATCCATCAGAGACCGTACGTGTTCGGAAGCGTCGCGATGATCTGGGGCTGGCTCCTCGGCGCGCTCCACCGCAAGCCACGCTTCGGCGACGAACGCTTTCGAACTTTTCTTCGGTCTTACCAGAGGACCGCATTGCTCTACGGCAAACGTCGTGCAATGGCGACCGTCAATAGATGACTGAACATATGGTACATGCAGAAAACGAGCTTAGTGAGAACGCGACCGGATTCCGACCGCTGAGAGTCGCCTACCTGACCGACAGGAAGCCGTCCAACATCTGGTCCTGGTCGGGCATCGTCCCCTTCACGTATGAAGCGCTCAAGGCTCAGGGCTTAACCGTCAGCCACGTCGGCAAATCGGTCATGCCGTGGTATAAGCGTGTGCCGGAGCCGATCGGGAAAGTGCTGCGGCGTATTGCGCCCGGGCGACGCTCCGAAGCGCAGAAACTCGCCTTCGGGCCGAGAAGTGCGCGAGCTATCGAGCGAGAACTGTTGCAGGCACCGTTCGACGTCATATTCGCGCCGGCGGCCTCCACGTTGATTGCTCATCTGAACACGGATGTGCCGATTATCTACCTCTCGGATACGACCGCCCGGCTGATGCTCGGCTACTACGACGGGACGAATGGATATTCGCGGGAGTTTCGCGACTACCTGGAGGCGTGCGAGGCGCGCACCATCGAGCGGGCCGATCGTCTCATCTATTTCGGTCACTGGGCGGCGAACTCCGCAATCGAAGATTACGGTGCTCCTTCTTCGAAAGTGCGTATCATTCCCGGCGGAATCAACATTCATCCGCCGAAGAATATCGAGAAGGTGATTACGCACAGGAAGCTCGACAGATGCCGGCTTCTTTTTATCGGTAAGGACTGGCACCGCAAAGGCGGCGACATCGCCGTGCGGACCGTGGACGCACTTTCCGGGCTGGGAATCGATGCGACCTTGAACGTATGCAGCGCATCGGTATCACCGGAGGCGCTGCGCAATCCGCGTGTCACCTTCGAAGGATTACTGGACAAGAGCAAGCCCTCCGAATTGACGCGGTACGAAACCCTGTTACGCCGCGCGCATTTTCTGATACTGCCTACGCGGGCCGACTGCGGCTCGGCGGCTTGCTGCGAGGCCGATACCTTCGCGGTTCCGTCGATCGCCACCCGCACCGGCAATATGCCGATGTACGTGGAAGACGGGGTGAACGGCTATCTCCTTCCGCCGTCGGCCGACGGCGAGGAGTATGCTCACCTGATAGCCGAAATATGGAACGATCGCCGGCGCTATCTCGACCTCGCGCATAGTACGCGACGGCTCAACGAATCCCGGCCGAGCTGGGATGACTGGGCTGCACAGGTCAAGGCGCTGGCGATCGAACTGGCAGACTCAGGACCCACCGCCTGAGTCTGCCGTTGCAGTCCTATCTCATATCCTCACACTCCGCGGCAACTCGTCGAGCGAGAGCTCGGCACGGCGTCGGTCGTCCGATCGAACGCCGCCGCTCATGACGACGAGCTGCCGCGGCCCGCCTTCGTATTCATCGTGTAACGTTTCGATTCGCAGCACGGCGGTGCCTGCGGCGGAGTCGCCGGAAGACCCCGGTCGCGCCTCTCCCGGAGCCATCTGCGGCGCACCGGCGTCGCTCGTCCCGCTGCTCTCGACCTCCAGCCGCAGCAGCCGATACGCCCCCTCC
>SLIN01000304.1 GCA_007135605.1 Spirochaetales bacterium
CGCTGGCCATGAGCAGTTGGGAATACGGATGCAACGGCTCATTGAAGAAGTGCTCGGCGTCGGACTTCTCCACCAGCTGACCGGCGTACATGACCGCCACGTCATCGGCGAGCTCGCTCGATGTTGCCACATCGTGGGTGATGAGGATAAAGGTCGTATCGAACTCGCGCTTAATCGACTTGAGCACATTCAGTATGTTCGCCTGCGTGAGGATGTCGAGCGCACTCGTCGGCTCGTCGAGCACAACGAGCTCCGGAGAGGTAACGAGCGACATGGCGAGGACCACGCGCTGACGCATTCCACCCGAGAGCTCGAACGGGTAGCGATTCAGGAAATCGGCGGAGAGACCGACAAGCTCGAAGATCTTGCGGGCACGGTCGAGAGCCTCCCGATGCGACCCGACGACGCCGTGCTCGATCAACGGCTCGGCGACCTGATCGGCGACACGGATTACCGGATTGAGCGAGTTCATCGCCGCCTGCGGCACGAGCGCCATACGCAGCCAGCGCACCGACGTGCGGAACTCCTCATCGTCGTAGCTCATCAGGTCGTCGTCGCCGATCGCCACCGTTCCGGAATAGCGTTGAACGTTGTTCGGCAACAGGCGAATAATCGCCTTGCTCAGGCTCGTCTTTCCGCAGCCGCTCTCTCCGAGCACGACCATCGTGCGGCCGCGCTGGAGATCGAATGAGACATCATCGACCGCTTGCACGACTCCGTCGCGAACACGGAAATGCAGTGCAAGGTTCCGGACCCGGATATTGCCGTCTGCAGCCATCGTTACATGCCTCTCAGTCGCGGATTGAAGATACGGTCCAATGCGAAGCCGAACATCGCGAAACCGAGTCCCGAGAATATGAGCAGCCCGCTCGGCAAGAGAACCCAGTAGTAGTACCCGTTATACAGCGCACCGTTCTGGTATGCGTCCTCGAGAACTTTGCCCCATGTCGGCAGTATCGGGTCGCCGAGTCCCAACAGCGCGAGGGTGGCCTCGAGGAATACGAAGGTCGGAATAACGGTGACGAATCCGGGAACGAGTGTCGGCAGCACCTTGGGAATCAGATACCGGAATATGATGCGCAGGTCTCCGGCCCCGTAGGCACGGGCGGCTTCGATGTACGGGAGCTCCTTAACCTGCAGCAGCATGGCCCGATATGTCTTGACCCCTGCGCTGAAGATACTGAGCAACACCACGGCGGTCAGCATGACCCACAAGCTCCGAGAGTAAAACGTCCCGATCATCACCAGAATCGGTAGAATCGGAAGAATGAGGTTCAGCTCCGTGATTCGCTGAACCGCCGCATCGCGAAATCCGCCGAACCATACCCCCCAGGCGGCAATAATCAGCGTCGTGATGCTGCTTCCCACCGCCGCGATCAGCCCGAACGAGAGGGCGATCGGCGTACCGGCGAGAAGCGCCACACCGATGTTGCGGCGCCGGTGATCGGTACCGGCTATGCCGTGTACCTGCCCATAGCGAACGAATGTCGCCTCGATCGTCGACTCATCCTCGAAGGTATAGCCTTCGATGACCACCTCGTACTCCCCCTTCAGCGGCCTCGGTTCCTCGAACTCCGGATCGGAGAAGAGGCCGATACGCGGATGCACTCCGCCGACCCGGCGTCGGACGCGGTCCTCCTGATCTATCCGGATCGACTCACTTCTTCTGATCGCCTGATCGGCAATGACAAATGAGCGACCGTCCGGTGTATTCCACCGCACCCGTACGAAGGGGCGCCGCTCCTCATACTCGGAAGTAAAGAAAAGCGATAGCTCGCGCGGGAAGCCGTCGTACGGATAATCGAAGGTGAAACGAATCCTCTTCTCCGTCTGCGTTGCCGAGGTAGCCTCGACCTCCTTCAGCTCCGGGCTCTCGACGGTGCTCAGCACCTCGGTGACCGGTTCATTGTGCCACGGAAGTGCGTTAAACCATATCGGGCGTGCATTGCGCGGCGAAGCTCGCCAGACACGGTCGCCGCCGCGCCACAGCTCACTTGCATGCCACGGCGGCATCGCGAACATCGCGTATATGGCGATCGACACGAATAAGATGATCACAGCCAGCCCTGCGATCGCCGAAGGATAGTGCTTCAGCTCGTTCCAGAATGCCCGGAAATTCAACTGCCTTCCCCCAGACCGACTTTAATTCGCGGATCGATGAGTGCATAGAGAAAATCGAGAACGAATACGGTTACGCCGAGCAGATACGCGTACACGATCGTCGACCCGATAATGACCGGCGTGTCAAACTGATTGACCGCTGAAACGAACAGCGTGCCGAGTCCCGGCCAGTTGAACACCTGCTCGAGCACGATTGCGCCGGTCCACACCGTTATCACGGTCAAGGCGAAGCTCGTGACGATCGTCGGCAGCGTCGGTCGCAACACGTACCGTCGTTCGATGAGCCCCGACGGCAAGCCCTTCGCCCGCGCGAGCTCGACATAGTCCTCGTTCGAGTAAATGAGAAAAAACGTGCGCCAGCTGTATACCGCGAGAAAGAGCGCGCTGAGTACGATCGCGCTCGCCGGCAGAATCAGATGACGCAGCAGGCTCAGCACATAGAGAAACGGATTCTCCGGGGGAGGGGCGGCGACCATCCCTCCGAACGGCAGAACCCGGAAGACAGCGGCGAAAATGAGAATCAGGAACAGTCCGTAGAACCAGGACGGCGCCGCCGATGTCGGCGCCATCGCGACGAAGAAGCGGTCGAGCCTGCTGCCGTAGCGCCTCGAGAGGAATAGCGATATCACTACCGCTATCAGAAACAACCCTAATTCCGCCGTGGCAAACAACAGCAGCGTCGGCCCGAGCCGCTCCAGGATGATATTTCTCACCCTTCTGGAGCCCGAATCGCTGATCAAGTACTCCGAGCGTCCGAGATCGAGCGTCAGCGCGTTGCCGAGGTACCGGAAGCTCCGTATCAGAAACGGCTGGTCGAGCCCGAGCCGCGTGACCTGCAGCTCGACCATCTGCTCGGCAAACCGGCGCCGCTCGTCGGACTCCATCTCCTGAAAATCAGGGTTCATGCTCATCGCCATGGCGACCCCTTCCTGGATCTGGCCGAGCCGGATCTCGTCGACATAGCCGCCCATATTGGCGATGAGAATCGTTAAATATGCTCCCGCGACGATCGTTACGAAGAGCGCGATCAGTCGCAGGCATACGAACCGCGCGAGACGGCGACGAAAACCGCCTTTGCCTCGCGGCGGTCGGGGTTGCTGTTGCGAAGCGTCACCGGCGGAGCCGTCGGCTCCACCGGTCGATGTCAAATCCGTACCCAAAGCACGTTACCTGTAACTCTACTCGGATATCACAAACTCCACCGATTCGAACGTCGGAATACTCACAATCAACGGCGAGGCTATCACCTCCACGCGCGTGGAGCCGGGTTCGATCGCGGCTGTCTGATCCGCGGTCATCCTCGCCATCCACGTCCCGTCGGTAACCTCTTCAGCATCGCCGACATACGCGAGTGCCCCGGTCGAATCGAACACGAGGTACGAGACCGAATCGAGGTCTTCGCCGGCGTACGGAGCACCCTGGAACGTGATCGAGATCTCGAACTCTGCCGCATCACCTGCGTTCACCCGCGGTGGTCCGAGCACATCGACATCGGCGATCTGCGGCTCCTCGAAGCGCTCCCATTTGTCCGCCGGGTCGGCGTAGGCGGCATTGCGTCTGAGATGCACCGTGCCCTCGACCGGGAACGCCTCCTGAAGCAGGTACGGCCCGATACCGACCCAGAAGTGTTCGTACTCGTCGTACCACACCTGCAGGTTCTCCCATCGCTCGGAAGCTTCCTGCGAATCGATGAACTGCGAAAGCGTCGGCTCGTACGGGATGTAGTTCTCGCCGGCTGCAGCGTCCAGGTGCTGTTCGAGGATTTCCAGACTCGGCCCGGCGATCATATTGGTCCACTCGACCTCCAGCCGGTCGGCCTTGTCCGAGCTGAACGCCAGATCCTCGGCGGCTTCCGCGCGAATACCGGTTCCCAGCGTATGCCAGGCCCCCGGTCCCTGCGCGTAGTACGGAAACAGAGTTGTAACGTTCGCCTCCGCGTCGAGAAAGAAGGTGTCCGAGTACCACTCGATTACCAGCGGATCCTCGTTCGCGATACGCATGCCGCGAAAGTTCTGCACAAAGCTCTCATACGCGGGAACCTGTGCCTGGTCGAATATGGGGCTCTCCTCCTGTGCGCGATCGAAGCTCAAAATAAAGCCGAGAACGATGTCTCCGAGTGAGATCGGCGAGCCGTCGTGCCAGTGCACGTTCTCGTAGAAGTCGTCCGGATAATAGACGACGCTCCGTCGCCGAGCTGTGAGCCCATCCGGATGCTCCTCACCGACGGTGACGAACTCCTGCGCCTCGGCATCCCAGCTGATCCACGCATCGTCGGGCACGTCTATCCGCGGTGAGGACTCGAGCGAAACCCAGTCGTGAGTTCGCTCCACCGGCAGGCCTTCCTCGACGGTCACTTCCGCGCGCTCGATGCGCTGCGGCCAGGCGAGCCCGGTAAACGGGTCGGGGAGCGTTCCCTGATCGCCGGTCGCGCGAATGAGCATCATGTCGAAGATCCAGTTACTGCCGTCGAGCGGATTCCACGGCTCGGTGAGAATGCTCGGCATGGCGATATTGGCACTGCCGCCGACTTCGCCCTCCCTGCGGAAGGTAAACGGCCAGAGGAACGCGCCGCTGACGCCGCCACCGAGGTCGGCGGCGACCTGGAACTCCGGCTGCATCGGGGTAAACGACTGCTGATCCACGAGCCACATGCGCACCGAGTCCTCCATGGCGAGCTCGAGCGCTTCGCCGAACATATCCTTTCGCTCTTCGAGCGTGCTGAACTCACGGCGTGCGAGGCGGTCGGCTATGTCGTCGAACGCATCGCTCGGTTCGTACGCCTGCCACAGCGGCTGTCCCAGTCCACGCGGCGTGTAAAAGAAGTCGAAGTTCCCCGCCTGATCGCGACTGATGACGGTCGTTATCCAGCCGCCGGTATAGAGATGGAAATTGCCTTCCGAGGGAGCGGAAGCCATCCAGAGCGCGGAAGCTTCCGCGGCGGTGCGGTACAGCCGGTCGACCTCGAAACCGATGTCTTCCAGCTCGGCGGATATATAGTCGCCGATCTCCTGCCGCTCATCCTCGGTACGAATAACGAACAAGAGCTCGACCGGCTCGCCGTCGTAGTGCCACACACCGTTCACCATCTCGGCGCCGAGATTCTCCATCTCCTCGGTAATTATCTGCTCGGCGAGCACCGGATCGTGAGCGTACTCGAGCTCCAGCGAGCGCGCCACATCGGCGAGGCGGGCATAGTCGGGAAACGCGCTCGTAACCGGCAGGTAGCGCGGCACGGCAAGCCCGCCGTAAATCTCCTGTGCGATGAACTCGCGATCGACGAGGTAGTTCATTGCCTCGCGAATGCGCGGAACCGAGAAGGGGTTCAACGCCCCGGTCCCGTCGAATACCGGGCCGTACGGATTGAACGTGATCTCCGCATACGAGCCGAACGACTCCTCGTAATCGAGCCCGGCGGCGATCACCTGATCGTACAGCTCCGAGTCGGTCAGACCGTCCGCGTACAGATCGATCTCACCGGCCTCCAGCCGCGTGATCGCAGCCGATTCCGACGGCTCTTCGGTTACGATGACCTCGTCGAGATATGCCCCCGGTCGCGCCTCGTCCGGCACGGCCGCTTCCTCTTCTTCCTGGGCTCCGGTTGAAAACGCCGGGTAGGATACACCGGCGAACATTGCGAGAATCAGCGCCGCTACGGCGCCTCCCGTAACCCAGGAGCACTTCGTCGATAGTCGCATAGCGATACCTCCCTTGTGCTCCGCACTTTGCTACAACGTTAGTTTAACCTACACCCACCGGTTCGAGAGCTGTCAAGAAGAAATCTTATTCGCTTACGTCTAGATTTCACCACCGAGTTTCGACGCCGAAGTGAAGTCCGACAAGCTTCGAGCCCGCGCCTTATTCGGGTGGAGTAGCGTCAATTTGACCCACAAGATCGCTCCTCGCTATATTTCATTACCGTGAAACGATCCCCGATCGTCACCGGCCGCCTTCTGTCAACCGTGCTGCTTGCGATCGCGGTGCTTGCGGCCGCCTCCTGCCGCGCCGGAGATGCGGACGCCGAGGCCGCGGCCGACCTTGCGGAGATTGAGGAGCGCGGTACGCTGCGCGCGATCACCAGCTACGGACCACTAAGCTATTTCATCTACCGCGGCGAACCGCTCGGCTTCGAGTACGAGCTCATCAGCCGGTTCGCCGATTCGCTCGGTCTCGAGGTCGACATCGTTCCCGCGTACGATATCGCCGAGATGCTCGATCTGCTCGAATCCGGCGAAGGCGATGTGATCGCCTATCGCCTCTCGATCACCGCCGAACGGCGCGAGCGGGTGGCGTTCAGCGAGGCGGTGACATCGACACGGCAGATGCTCGTACAACCGAAACCGGACGATTGGCGGTCGCTTCCACGGCACGTGACCGAGCAGTACCTCATTCGCCGACCGTACGAGCTTGCCG
>SLIN01000159.1 GCA_007135605.1 Spirochaetales bacterium
CCTGGTTCCTCAGGCCGTGCGGGAAGTGGTAAAGCACTTCGCCCGATTCAGTGACCCTGAGGTGTCCCTGGTAGTCGTTGACGATACGCTTAATCGTCTCCTCGACCTGGTATGTGGGAAGCCCGGTTTCGGCTACGAGGTCCGCAACGGTTGCTTCGCGTTTACGGCGATTCAGTGTTCGGACCAGCCGCTGCTCGACCTTCCGCTCGTTGTACTGGTACACGGCCGTGCTCATATACTGATAATGTAGCTGGTCGACCGCGTGGGTATCAACTCGCAGCGATTCAGAAAGGGGGATTTTCCCATCATTATGCGTGAGAACGTGAGAATTCGGTGCACTATACACGCTGCTTGGTAAGCCACGCGACCGTATTGAGCATCAGACGCTGGTACGACGGATGCTCCCATACCAGCGCCGAGTGCCCGAGCGCAATGTGGGCGACACGACCTCGTCCTTCGTGCTTGCTCCAGGCGAGCGGGTACGCCACACCACGGTCGATGCCGACGAGAAGCACATCAACCGTATCGGCAATCCGCTCCCTATAGAATTCGTCGTGCACGACGAAGGCTTCTATCCCCTCGGTAATCGGGTGATTGCCGAATACCGGATACACCGGGAAGGAGAATTGCGGTGGATGTTCAACGAACGAGCCGCCGGCCAACTCGGCGAGCGCGGCGCTCGAATCGCCCATGACCGTCCCCGAATGGTATGGAAGAAAAGCTCCGCCCTCGCGAACCCATTCGCGCAGCGCGGCAATCTGCTCGTCGCTCATACCGAACGGCCCCGGTTCCTCCCGGCCGTCGCCGTAGCGGGCGAAGCAGGTGTCGCTGATGACCAGATCGGGCCGGTCCTCGTCAAGGTGTAGTACCCGGTCGAGATCGTAGGTGCTCTCGATCTCCCAATCGTCCAATAGGTCACGCGTGCTCGCGACAAACCCCTCGAAATCGTGCCAACTGCCTCCAAGCAGGATCAATGCGCGCATAATCAGTCTCCCTCCTTTTACCACGGCAGATTGTTGCCGCGGTGATCGATATAGATCGCCCCGTTTTCGGGAAGCGGTCCGAGAATGATCCCGGCTACCTCCGCCGCGGCTTCCGCCGGTGAGAGATCGGCCTCCGGCCCACCCATCTCCGAACGAATCCAGCCGGGATGTACCGCCATCACGCCGAATCCTCGCGGCACGAGATAGTTGTTCAGGAGACTGGTTGCCATGTTCGCCGCACTCTTCGACATGGAGTAGGCGAACTCCCGGTCGCGCCGGCACGCGACGATACTCCCGGCCTCGGAGGTTATGTTCACAATGCGCCGCGTCGTACCCTCCTCGAGCAGTGGGAGAAACGCCTGAACCACGCGTAGAGGGCCGAAGGCGTTCACCGCCATGCTTCGTTCGAGATGTCCGTCGTCGAAGTCGAGCTCCTCGAGCGGAACCCGCTCGTCCTCGAGGTGCACACCGGCGTTGTTCACCAGCACGTCCAGGGCATGGGTATGGCGGTCGACTGCTGCCGCCGCGGAGCGAATCGAGTCGGGCGCACTCACGTCGAGGTCGATGAGCGTAAGCCGGCTGTAATCGACGTTCGTCAATCCGCGGATTTCGGCGCTCGAGCTGTGAATCCCGGCGAAAACGTCCACGCCGTGCCGGAGAAACTCTTCGACGAGCGCGAGACCGAGGCCTCGATCGGCCCCGGTAATAAAGAGAGTACTCGGTAGTTGTGCCACGTCAGACGATTATACGGCCGCCGAACTCCACTGTCCACGACCGAATGGAAGGAAGGATTGCCGCCGAACGGAATCGAACCGTTGACACAGGGATTTTCAGTCCCTTGCTCTACCGACTGAGCTACAGCGGCCTGTAATCGAAACTGAAGCGAATACTAAGAGAGCGCACCGTAAGTGTCAAGGCCGTATTGAACTGATGTTCCGAAGAGATTCTGTTGACCCGCACGCAGACACGAAGCTACAGTGAATTCCGGAAACTGGGAGGGCAGAATGGGTAATAACGATCCGCGAATCGACGCCTATCGAAGGGCCTCCGGAGCATCGAGCAGCAAGAGTGAAAAACACGGTGCCGAACGCGACGACGTTTCGATCGGCCCCGACCCCGGGGGCGGTGAGCATGGTGCCGGCGAAAAGCGTGCCCGTGAGAAGCCTGCCGGCGAAAAGAGTTCCCTTGACGGTGGCTCCCGTGAGAAGACCGGAGCTCCGGGAGATTCCCCGGCCGGCGACGAGCATTCCGGCGACGTGCAGCGAAGAATCCGTCAGGTAGCGGTGTTTCTTAACGAGGTCGGCGCCGAACAGGCGGCCGCCGTACTGCGCCGTCTACCCCCGGGTATGGTCGAGCGGATTGCTCACGAATCTCTTCTTATGTCGCCGCCGGGTGACGACGAGCGGCGCGAGGCGCTGCGCGCCTTCGGTGTCGCCGCCGATTCGGTCGGCCTCAACCGGATGACGGCCGCTCGCTCGAAAAGCGTCGGCTCGAGCCAATCCGACGGCACAAGTGCCTTCGACGGCATAAAGCAAACCGACGTGCCACCGACGGCGCCGGACTCGGCGCAGCGTGTATCTCCGTCCACCGAAGAGTCGACGCCGAAATGGATGCACGCGTATGAAGTGCTCGAGAAGGCGTTCGGTAGCGAGCGCGCCGACCGGATCCTGCACAAGGCGGTCCCGGAAGCGGGAAGAATGCGGTTCGCTTTTCTCGGGGAGCTGGACGTTCCGCAGCTCACCACACTGCTCGGCGAGGAGTCGGAGGGTGTGTTGGCGCTGGTAGTCAGCCAGTCGGAGCCCGAGGTCGCCTCGCGCGTTCTCCGGGCTGTCGCATCGGAGAAACGCCGCGGTATCGTTGCGCGTGTCGCGCGAATGAGAAGCATTCAGCCGTCGGTGGCTCAAAAAGTGAGCGATTCTCTGAAAGAACGATGGCGTCAGATCGGCACAGAGCGAAGCACCGAAGCGGGGGGTGTTTCTACCCTGGCCGAAATCATGAAACACATGGGTGACTCTGCACTTCTCGATGCGCTTTCGCGCGACGATCCACAGCTCAGTGAGGCAATCCGCGATCAGATTTACAGCATCGAGACAGTTCTTCAGGTTCACGATCGACAGTTGGCGGAGATTCTTGGTACCTTTGATGATCAGGCGATTGCCCTGCTGCTGAAGGGAAAGAGCGAAGCCATTCGAAGCAAAATCATGCGCAATATCAGCGATCGGCGTGCAACGATTGTGTCCGAGGAGTATCGGGACCTCGGCCCACAACGACGTGAGGATGTCGACGCGGCGACGCATCACTTCGTCGAGAAACTCAGGGATCTCGCCGATAGCGGTAAACTACTTGTGAGTGATTCCGATGACCATTATATTTGATTGAGCTCTTTTGGAGGTTTGACACAGGTGCTTTCTGTTCGCATGGCATATATACTCTGGCTGCCGTCCCTTTTCGGCGTCTGCGGACTGCACAGATTCTATCTCGGGAAGTTCGGCACCGGCCTCCTGTACTTCCTGACCGGCGGTCTGTTCGGTCTCGGTACCTTGTACGACGCATTTACGCTTCCCGACCAGGTACGCGAGGCCCGGTTGAAATACCGATACCAGGCGGCGCTCGATGCCGGTGACCGCGCATTCTTCCGTCGACTCGGGCTCGATGTCGACGACTCGGAAGGCCCCGCAAGAACGGGATCGCGGAAAGAGAGCGTTGAACACGTAATCCTCCGGATTGCAAAGAAGAACCGCGGACTCGCGACACCGGCCGAAGTGGCGCTCGAGGGTGGGGTCAGTGCCGACGACGCGAAAGAGCATCTTGAGCAATTAGTTAATAAGGGTTTTGCCGAGGTGCGCGTCAGGCGGAGCGGAACCCTCGTGTACGTGTTCGCCGACTTTCTCGACGACGAAACCGGCGCTCAGCTCGAAGAGTTTTAGCGCCACTACAGCGAAATCGAACGTTTTCAGGGACTTTGGTATGACTGCGAATGAACTCCGACAGAAGTATATCGAATTCTTCGTTACGAAAGACCACGCTCAGATCGCGGGGAAGTCGCTCATTCCGGAAAACGACCCGACGGTCCTTTTCACGACCGCCGGCATGCATCCGCTGGTGCCGTACCTGCTCGGACAGGACCATCCTGCCGGAAGGCGGCTGGTCAACTACCAGCGCTGCGTTCGAACCGGTGATATCGATGATGTGGGCGATTTCAGCCATCTGACCTTCTTTGAAATGCTCGGGAACTGGTCTCTCGGCGACTACTTCAAAGAGGAGTCGATTCGCATGAGCTTCGAGTTTCTCACCGAGTGGCTCGGGCTTCCGGCGGAGAAGCTCTCGATTACCTGCTTCGCCGGTGACGAATCTGTTCCGCGCGATGAAGAGTCGGCGGCGGTATGGCGATCGCTCGGCATTCCCGACGAGCGGATATGGTTTCTCGGTCGAGAGGACAACTGGTGGGGTCCCGCCGGTGCGACCGGCCCGTGCGGTCCGGACACCGAGATTTTTGTCGATACCGGCGTTGCGGGCGGCCCGGACAGTCGACCGGGCGGTAATGACGGGAAGTACATGGAAGTGTGGAACAACGTCTTCATGCAGTACAACAAGCTCGAAGACGGGTCGTTCGTCGAGTTGTCGAGGCGTTGCGTGGATACCGGAATGGGGATCGAACGGACGATCACCATGCTTCAGGGCGAGCGAAACGTCTACGAAACCGAAGTGTTCACCCCGCTTCTCGCCCGGATCGGTGATCTGTGCGGCAAGCGGTACGGCGATGATGCCGAGCTCGACCGGGCCTTTCGCATTGTCGCCGATCACGTTCGCACGGCGACGTTCATTCTCGCCGACGAGCGCGGTGTGGCCCCGACGAATGTCGGTGCCGGATACGTCCTGCGCAGGTTGATTCGTCGTGCGGTTCGGTTCGGCCGCAAGCTGGGGTTCGACGGACCGTTTCTCACCGAGCCGGCTCAACTCGTGCTCGATATGTACGACGAACCCTACCCGATGCTATCGGACCGGGCCGAAGAAGCGCTCCGGGAGCTGCATGCCGAAGAAGAACGCTTTCTTATGACCCTGAAGAAGGGCGAGCAGGAGTTCGAGAAAATGCTTCCGAATCTTCGCAAGAGCGAAACGGGAGTAATTCCCGGGCGAGTCGCATTCAAGCTGTACGACACCTACGGCTTCCCGATCGAAATGACCGAAGAGCTCGCCGCCGAGGAAGGCATGAGCGTCGATCGGGCGGGTTTTGACGAGGCATTTCGCAAGCATCAGGAGAAGTCGAAGCTGGAAAGCGACAAGGTCTTCAAGGGAGGCCTTGCCGACCGGACCGAGGAGACGACCAAGCTGCATACGGCGACGCACCTGTTGCATCAGGCGCTTCGTGATGTGCTCGGCGACCATGTGGCGCAGAAGGGAAGCAACATCACCCCGGCGCGGCTTCGATTCGACTTCTCCCACGGCGAGAAAATGACGCCCGATCAGATTCAGGAGGTCGAGCGGATCGTAAATCACCAGATAGAGCGCGATCTGCCGGTATCGTGGAGAACGATGAAGCTCAGCGACGCTCGAGGGGACGGTGCGGTCGCACTTTTCGTAGACAAGTACGATGAAGATGTCAAAGTCTACGATATCGGTGACTACTCGAAAGAGGTGTGCGGCGGCCCGCACGTAGAGCGCACCGGCGACTTGGGACGCTTTCGCATCAAAAAGGAACAATCGAGCTCTCAAGGGGTGCGGCGGATTAAGGCGGTTCTCGAGCCGAAGGAGTAGCCGGCTCAGTGTCGCGTGATCCGCTCGTACATATCCGAGACGCTTTTGTTCTTCACGCCTCGGGAGAAGTAGCGCTCTAATATCTCTCGTGCCTGGGCGTTGCGTCCGACGTGCAGCGCACAATCGGCTGCTTCGAGGTATATCCGGTGGTTGTCCGGATCGGTGTCCAGCAACCCGAGCAAGCTCTGCAACGCCTCCTCGTACTGCTCGCGCTTCTTTGAGATCAGCGCCAGGCCGAGCACCGCGTATGCATCAAACTCGATATTCAATGCCCGTTTGTAGTACATGCTCGCGGTGTCGTCCTCACCCATTCCGCGGTACGCGTCGCCTGCGCGCGTGAGAATGACCTTGTTCTCCGGATTCTGCTCGAGTATGCGATTCCAGTACTCGAGCGATTCTTCGGGACGGTTGAGCCCGCGATAGCAGTCGGCGATTCCGAACAGCGCATAGAAATTGTTCGGCTCGCGCTCAAGCGCCTCGGAGAAGAACGTCTTCCCGCGCTCGAACTCTTTCATCTTGCGGTAGCAGTTTCCGATAGCAGTGAGAACCCGAATGTCCGGATTGTTGCCGCTTTGCTCGTACATGAGCAGCCAGTAGGAGAGGGCTTCGGGATACTTGCGGAAATCGTAGTGCAGATGACCGAGTCCGATGAGGGCGTACGCGTTGCCCTGCTCCTTCTCGAGGACCTGCTTATACAGCTCGAACGATCGGTCGAAGTTCCGCGCTTTTCGATGGGCGTCCGCAACGCGTGTCAGTACCGTCACATTCTC
>SLIN01000026.1 GCA_007135605.1 Spirochaetales bacterium
CGATTACTGGCGCAACTATACCTTCATCGGCGATCGCGGCCGCATCGAGAATGTCGGCGACAAAGGCAGCTGCCGGATCAACGTCTATACCACTCGGGCCAACGACAGGACCGATCCCGATACCGTTCATTACCTGCGGGCGAGCTCCGGAAGCCACGGCGGATCCGACCCGGCCATCGTACGCGCCTTCATCGAGTTTGTCCGCGACGGCATTCCCCCGAACACCTCGCCGGTGGCGGCTCGATACGCGGTGGCGACCGGCGTCATGGCCGGCGAATCGCTTCGCACCGACAACGCCCGTCGCGAGGTTCCCGTGCTCGACCCGGACCTCGAAGCGTATTTTCGATCCACATAGACGCGCCCTCGCTCCTGGAGAATCAGCCAACAGCTCTGTCTTCGCTTGCGTGTAGCAGGCGGGCCTTGCGATTCTCCGCGTCCCGCGAACCGAACAGCGCCGAGGGAACACCGCTGCGGGCTCTCTTGCAGGCGAACGATCGATGTGACATCATTTATATGCAGGGCAGGCATGAAGCTAGTGTGATGATATCACAAGTAAGGAGGCGCTCGGTGTGCAGAGCTCAGACGATAAGCGGCGCGACCTGTCCGATCTTGCCGGAAGCTGGGGCGAGGATGACGCGCAGGCGTTCGAGCGCGCTACCGGTATCTTCAACGAGATAGACGAGGAAGTCTGGCGGTGAAGCGGTTGTGTCTCGATCGGTTCCTGGGGCGGCCGGGATGCACTATCGTACCGGTCGACCGGTCGATCGCCGAACGATACGGCCACCTTGTGGCCGTTCTGCGCGCCCAGGGTACGCCCATTCCGACGAACGATCTCTGGATATCGGCGCCCCTGTCACATCCCGGGACGCTCCTGTATCCTTGCCTTCCATGAGATACCGACACCGCGCACCGGCAGGCCGGCCGTTTAGCGGCGCATCGATCGCACCGGTCCGCCGGCGATTCGCACGTGCATCTATCGCGGCGGCCGCCGCCCTCGTCCTTTCGCTCATCGCCGTAGCGCCGCTCGCCGCGGAAAACGGCGAGCGCACCGTTTCCCCCGACGGCGGCTTCGTGCGCTACCACGACCGCACCGATTCGCTACTCGCCTCCCCGGGCGCGCTGCGCTTCGGCCTCATGGGCTTTGTGAACCCGGCGATGCCGGCGAGCATGCATCAGGGCGAGCTCGCCTTCAACTGGTCGAGCCCGGACGGAGTATTCGCCCTCGACCGCTTCGGCCTCTACGCCGGTGCGCCCGGACTCGGCTTCGGCGTCCGCTCGATCGACATCGGCCCGCGCCGCGTCAACGACTACCGGCTGAGCCTTGCCGCGGATTTCGGCGCGCTGAAGACAGGATTGGCGTGGGGATGGTACGGAGGTGACGCGGGGGCAGCCGGAGTCGGACGGAACCTGACCGCCGGCGTCCTCATTCGACCGACCTCGTTTGCCTCGCTCGGTCTCTTCGGGACCACGGCGATCGGCCGGCCGGCAGCCGAGGCGGTAGCCGACGTGGCGGTACGGCCGTTGGGAACCGAGCTTCTGACCGTCTTCGGCGAATATGCGGCCGATACCGGACGCGACTTCCCCGAGGGGCGATGGTCCGCCGGTGCGGTCGTGGAGCCGCTCGCCGGGTTGCGGGTGACCGGCCGATATGTCGCCGACCGCGGTCTCGATGCCGGCATCCAGCTCTCACTCGCCCGCATCGGCGGCTCGTTCCGCCGCACCTTCGAAGTCGCCGAAGACGATCACTCCGCCGGCACGCGCGATGAGTACGGCGTTCGCGTCGGCGCATGGGACCGCAACATTCCCGAGGAGTATCTCATCCGCGAACAGCGCTATCTCGAGCTCGACCTGCGCGGTCGGCTCCATCATCGACCGCTTTTCGCCTTCGACCCTACCCCGACGCTGTACGATAAGCTCGACGCGATCGAGAAGGCCCGCACCGATCCGACCGTCGCCGGCGTCGTCATCGACGCGACCGACCTGCGCCTCTCCCAGTCGATGGCCTGGGAGATCGCAGAGCGCTTACAGGCGCTGCGCGACGACGGCAAACGCGTAGTGCTCTATCTCGAGCGTGCGGGAATGGACTCGCTCCATCTGATCGCCTCCGCCGACCGTGTCGTCATCGATCCGGAGGGAAGCCTCTACCTGCCCGGTTTCATCTCGAGCTCGACCTATCTTTCACAGCTGCTCGAAGCCGCCGGTATCGGCGTGGAGGAGTTCCGTTTGAACCGCTACAAGTCGACGCTCGAAATGTTCACACGAACCGAAATGTCGGAGGCGGACCGCGAACAGAGACAGCAGTTTGTCGATGTCTACTACGAAACCGTCCGCGATCGGATTACCACCACCCGCGGCATTGACGGTGCACGCTTCGACGAGATCATCGACTACGCGCCCGCCGTGCTCGCCGGCGAGCTTCTCGACCTCGGCCTCGTCGACGAGGCAGGCCGCTACACCGATATCGATGAGACGATTTCCCGGCTCGAAGGGTTCTCTCCGGCGCGCATCCGCCCGCGCGATCTCACGGCGAACCAGCGGCCGGACGACGACCTGTGGGCTCAGCGACCGAGGATCGGAATCGTCTACGCGCTCGGAGCCACCCAAACCGCCGCCGGGATGAGAGCGCGGGAGGTCGCGCGCGAGCTTCGCTCGATGCGATCCGATCCGTCGGTTGCCGCGGTCGTCATGCGAGTCGACTCGCCCGGCGGCGATATCGTGGCATCCGATCTGGTCGCCGATGAGGTCGAACGTACCGCGCAGGTCAAGCCGATGATCGTCTCCATGGCCGGCATTGCTTCCTCCGGCGGATATTGGATCAGCATGTACGCCGACCGCATTTTCGCACTGCCGACCACGCTCACCGGTAGCATCGGGGTGTCGAACGGCTACTTCTTCGACGACGGGCTGAGCGAACGACTGCGGCTGCACACCGATTCGGTCGAACGCGGCGACTCGGCCGATCTTCTGCGCGGCCCGACGCTGCCGCTGATCGGACTGACGCTCCCGGGACGACCGCTCACCGACTCAGAGCGGGCGCAGTACATCGACCTCACCGAGCGCTGGTACGAACGGTTTCTCGAGAAGAGTGCGGAGGCACGCGGTTTCGATACTCCCGAGGTCGAGCGGATCGCCGCCGGGCGAGTGTGGGCCGGAGAGGCGGCCCGCGACCGGGGCCTCGTCGACGAGATCGGGTCGCTGCACGCGGCGGTCATGCAGGCACGCCGGGATGCCGGCATCCGCGACGAGGCGCGGGTGGAAATCGTCGAAGGTCCGCTACTGCCCCCGCTGCCGCCGATGCCGTTCCCGGCCCCGTTCGAAGCGGCGGCCGCGCGCGCAGCGAATACCCTCGCCCCCGACGCCGTCGCCCGGAGAGCGGATGCCTACCGGGTCGAGCCGGACGACATACTTGCCGAGTACATCGAGTTGATGATAGATGGTGCAGGACAGCCGATGGCCGTCATGCCGTTCGATGTGCTTCACTGGGCATGGCGCGAGGAGCAGCCGTCGGTTCGCCGTTTCGGTTCGGCGAGCCGCTTGCCACGGCAGAAATAAGGAACGCGAATAAGGAGCGCTCCCGATGTTCGAGCAGATTTTCACGCAGCTCACCGACTATCTGACACAAACCGGTTTGGCCGGCCTCGCGATCGCCGCCGTGCTCGGCCTGGCCATCGCGCTGTTCGGCTATCGCATGCGCCTCTTGTTCTTCTTCGTCGTCGGCTTCTATGTGGCTGCCGCCGTCCTCGGACCGGTATTCGCATCGTTTATCGACGTACCGAACGCCGTCCTCATTTTCGGAATCATCGGCGGCGTGGTCGGCGGCCTGGTAGCGGTGAAGCTGTACTACGTCGCGCTCTTTCTCATCGGGCTGCTGGTCGGCGCCTCCGTCCTGGCCGCGGTCGCCGAATCCGCGGCGGCCGGCAACGACACGGTGCTGATTATCGCCGTGGTCGCCGGCGCCGTGCTCGGAGGAGTCGCCGCGATTCTACTGGACAAACTCGCGATCGTCGCCGGAAGCGCCTGGGCCGGAGGCCTGCACGCGGCCGCCGCCGGCGCGACGATGCTCTATCGCGTCATCGCAATGAACCAGGCCGCCTACTTCGGCATCTTTATCGGTCTGGCGATCGCGTTCGTGCTCGGCGGCTTCCTCTACCAGTTCCGGCTTTTGCCGTCCGGCGGACGCGATGCGTACCGTAGCCGCCACCGGCGCGCGGTGCGCTGATACGGGCTCCCGGCAACCGGTCGGCGGCGGGCGGAGTGTGGGGTGCGTGCTGCCGCGGTTGCGGGTCGACACCCCGCCGGTTCCAGGGGTCGGCGCCCCGCCTACATCGCCGCACCGACGAAGAACGAGAGAATTATAAGGCCGGCGGCCACGCCGCGCTCAATCCACAGCCTGCGCCGCATCGACCGGCGATAACGATTCCAGGAGTTCTCTAAGCTGCTCAACGCCTTCTCCGATTCCGCGAGCGCCGTCCGCAAGCGCATCGACTCGTCCTGCGAGCTCCTGTTCGACATCTCCAAGCTCGTCAATTCGGTCCGCAAGCTCTGCAGCGAGCGCTCGAGCTGCGTGCGCTTCCGCTCCGACTCGCTCAATAATCGCCGCATCTCGCTGAGCTCGTCGCCAGCTTCGCTCAGCAAGCGTTCCTGCTCTTCGGCCTGCCGCGCGAGCTCGTTCAAGCTCCGCTCGAACCTCCTCCGCGTGCTCTCGCTCAGAACCGAGTCCGATTGCGCGTATGCCGGCGAGTACGCCGACCGCCACCACGGCAACAACAAGAGCGCCACACACAAAACCGAGAGAAAACGACCGCACCGCATTGCCCCCACCCGATCGCGGCGCGCCGGCGACCTTCATCGGCCCGCACGCCGAAGATTCGACAACGATTGTAGCGCCGTGTCGAGTAATTATCAACATATAACTTTTTGCAGGCAGCAGGTCGGTAACCGAACGTACGAGCTTCGCGACGGCGGGGTCGTGGTACCGGGAGCTTGTCGGACTCCCGGATCGGCCCGCCCTGCCTGGCGCACCAATCGAAAAAAGGGGCCCCGCAGGGCCCCTCGAGTGTCAGAAACTATTGCAGCGGTCTGATTAAAGCTCCTGCTCCATCATCGGATCGTCGAGATCCATATCCTCGTCGATCTCGACCGGTTCACACGCCACCGCAACAATACCGATGGTCGCAACAACAACCAGAATCTGAATAAGCTTCTTCATAACGCTTCTCCTTACGCGGCGGTTCGTATCGTCCTCCCCGCCCGCGACATGAAAAAGAATAGCAGCGCAGGTTTCAGATGACGCACACACTATGTCCAGATTCCGTAAAGATTTATCGAGATCTCTCGTCACTGTTCCGGAATGTTGACAACATCTTCGGACGGAATACGCAGCCGAACCCGCTCGCCCTCGGTACACGCCGTCGCGTCGATCACGGCGATCGTACCGTATTCGGTCTCGACACGATGCTCGTACCACGCCCCGCGAAAGATCGATCGGGCGATCGTCCCGCCGACCGCCGCGTCCACCGGAATCTCCCGAGGAGTTCCGGATGATGATGTTTCGGTCCCGCCGCCCGGCCCGCCCGCGGTGATCCTCCCGCCGCCGCAGCCGCCGAGCAGCTCCACCTGCTCCGGGCGCACCAGGCGCGTGCCGGCGGCGTCGAGGAAGATCGCCGGGCCGAGCGCCCGCGCGGTATAAACGCTTGCCGGCGATTCATAGAGACGCCGCGGCGAGCCATCATCATCAACCCTTCCTTCCTTCATGATCACGATACGGTCGGAGATCGCCAGCGCATCGGTGCGGCTGTGGGTGACGAAGACTGTCGGTATCGAGAAGTTGCGCTGCAGGCGCACCAGGTACTCGAGAAGCTCCTCGCGCCGTTCGCTGTCGACAGATGAGAACGGCTCGTCGAGCAGAAGTGCGCGCGGCCGCCGGGCAAGCGCGCGGGCGACCGCCACGCGTTGCTGCTCGCCGCCGGAGAGGGTGTGCACCGCCCGCGGGCCGAAGCCGGTCAGGCCGATAAGCTCAAGCAGCTCTTCGACGCGGTGGCGGCGTTCGGCCCGGGGGATGCCGAAGACACGTAGTCCGTAGGCGATATTCTCGGCTACGTCGAGGTGGGGGAAGAGGGTGTAGTCCTGGAAGACGAAGCCGATATCGCGGCGCCGGGCGGGCAGCGCCGAGATATCGCGCCCGTCGATGGTGAGAGTCCCGCGTTCGGCTCGCTCGAAGCCGGCGATAATACGCAGTGTGGTTGTCTTGCCGCTGCCGCTCGGACCGAGCAGCGTGACCAGCTCGTCGTCGGCGACGCGGAAGGAGACCTCGAGCTCGAAGTCGCCGTAGTTGCGATATATGTCGTTCAGCTCGATCACAGCGCGGCTCCTTCCCGCCCGAACGACGTGCGGTCGATCGCGAGGAACGCCAGCGCCACGAGACCGATATACCATACGCCGAGGGCGAGCGCCACGTCGAAACTCTGGAAGCCGATGAGCCGGTACATCGCCACCGGGAA
>SLIN01000034.1 GCA_007135605.1 Spirochaetales bacterium
GATCGTCGCCTTCGGACTCGTAGCGATCCTTCAGCTCCTCGAGCTCCGAGCCGCGTACTATCCGGAACGGCAGGCCGGCGTCCGCGAACAGTCGCGCGAGAATCGGCACGTTGCACGCCGAATCACCGCACCAGTCTTCGGTCATAAGCGATGCGTGCGTTGCGCCGGTGCGTTCGGCCGCCGAAGCAAGCCGGCGAGTGTACTCGGCATCAACCTGCGCTTCGGTCGCGAGCGAGCGCATGAGCGACCGGTAGTTGCGCACCTCACCGAGATAGGTCTCCGGGTCCATTCCGTGTTCCAGTATTTTATCTCTCATATATATGATGCTACGTAGATACGCACTATGCGTCAAGGGTCGAGAGTTCGGCGGGGCCTGGCTGCTCACCGTCGCGGAAAGCGAAGCACGAAGCGCGTGCCGTCGCTGCCGCTCTCGATCTCGAACTCACCGCGGAGCTGCTCGACGAGCACGTCTATAATCTGCAGGCCGAGCGATTCGGAGGTGCGCTCGGTAGCCCGGGCGCTCCCGACGCCGTTATCGGTGATGACAGCGGTCACGGTCTCCCCGTCGTCGGTGATTTCCGCGTCGATACGCCCCAGGGAACGGCCGACGAACGCATGTTTCAACGAATTGGTCAGCACTTCATTCGCAATGAGCGCGAACGGAATCGCCTGCCCGACCTTCAGCGTGCTTTCGGTATCCTCTACGCCAAGCTCGATTTGCATGTGCGGCACGAAAATCGGCATCAGGTGCGAGAAAAGGCGCTCGACGATCTCTCCCGCACGCAGGGAGAGAAAATCATCCGACTCGTAAAGCATCTCGTGAACCCGCGCCATTGCATCGATTCGAGCGACGCTGTCGCCGAGCTCCCGCTTCGCCGCATCCGAGATCTCCTTATAGCGCTGGAGGTTCAGCAGCGACGAAACCACCGTAAGATTATTCTTCACCCGGTGATGGATTTCCGAGAGCAACACCTCTTTCTCCTGCAGCGAGCCGCGCAGCTGCCGTTCGGCTCGCACCCGTTCGGTCACGTCGTGCTGGACCCCGAACAGTCCGCTGATCTTACCCTCGGCGTTCGTCAGCGCAACATAGTCTCCTTCGAAAAAGGCGTCGGAGCCGTCCGCTGTGCGCTCACGCGTTACTTGCCGATGCTTGCCCGCGTCAAAAATCGCGGTCAGCAGCGCACGCTCCTGTTCGGGATCGTGCTCGAAAAACTCGAATGCGCCGCGTCCGATCATCTCTTCGGGGCTCATGCCGTATTGCCCGGCGAACGTCGCGTTCACTTTTGTGACACGCAGACGGTGACGCGCGAAATCGACTGCCGCCGCTCGATCGATGCCCGGCTTCCATTCAACCGGTTCGTCGAGCATCATAAAAAAGGCGCCGAAAATCGAGTTGTTAAAAAAGAGACTGAGCTCGTTCCAGGTCGGGGCGCTGTCCGGTGACGGATCGTTTCGCATGTAGGGCGTCCTTCGTATAGTCCGGCCATTCTACTGCCACGCTTCGCTGTTTGGAAGAGATTGAGGGTGTATATGGCCACGGACTCAGAGTCACTCAACGAACTGATTACACGTGTCCGGTGTACCGATCTATGAGCTTGTCGGACATATAGGACAAGCTCATGGAATCACAGAATCCGGTCGCGGAGGCGATCGTCGGTGCACCGGCGAATTCGCTTGTCCGCGCTCAAGCAAGGCGATACAATACATATCATGAAAACCGGACGAAACGATCCGTGCCCGTGCGGTAGCGGAAAGAAGTACAAGCACTGCTGCTACGACAAGGATCACGCGAAGCACGACGATCCGGTAATTATCGCCGCGCCGGAGTCGAGTGAGCCGCAGCCGGATGACGAGACGGAGGAAGGAGCGAAATCGCACGGCAAGAGGCATAAAAGCCCCGCCGATCGCGAGGAAGAGCGCACGCGTTTTCGGGGCGGCAAAGGCAAAGGCGGGTCCTTCAACCCCCGCTTCTTTCGCGGAACGCAGCGCGGGAACTGAGCGCCGGCGCCCGGCGCAGTGCGCTATGTGACCGCCGCGACCCGGCGGATTACCTCCCCGAACCGGCAATCGACCACCGTCGCAGCATCCAGCGACTCCTTCACGACCCGGTCGTACTCCGGAAGCGCATCCGCCTCGATCTGACGCAACGCCTCATCGTGCGACCGCGTGCGAGCGCGGCGTGCCATCATCGCACAGCAATCCTTGTACTTCTCGATCGAAATCTCGTACGTGCCGATCTTGCGGGCAAGCTCGATGATCTCCTTCTTGTCGAGACCAAGTAGGGGCCGGAAGATCGGAGTATCGAGCGCACGCGAGGCCGACACCATATTCTCGATCGTCTGGGAGGCCACCTGACCGAGCGAATCGCCGACGACGATCGCCGAGGCGTCGTAGCCGCGAGCGAGCACCTCCGCACAGCGGGTCATGAATCTCCGAAAGATCAGCAGATGATACGGCGTATCGGTTCCCATCATCGCCAGGTCGAACTGCACCTCCGGCACCAGGTAGAGCCGTGAGCGGCCGCTGAACTCGCTGAGCCGCTTCGCCATGCGCACAACCTTGTTCGCCTCCGGGTCGCCGCCGAACTGTACCGGATCCGCCGTGAAATGCAGAAAGTCGAGACGACAGCCGCGCTTGGCCATGAGAAAGGCGGCCACCGGTGAATCGATTCCGCCGGAGAGGAGCGAGATGAGATGTCCGCTCGAGCCGACCGGCAGACCGCCTACACCCTGCCGGCGGTCGGCGCCGATGAATGCCCCTTGTGTGTACAGGTCGATGTGGAAGACCCGGCCGGCGTCACGAAGGTTCACGCTCGACCACTCCGTGCTGTCGATTATCGCCTGTCCTATTCTCGTTTCGATTCGCTGCGAGGTTGTATCAATCGTGCGATCCGCCCGCTTCGCCTTGACGACGAACTCCGCCCCCTCTTCCCACGTTTCGCGAGCGACTTCGATCACAAGCGGCTCGAGCACTTCGTACCTGATCCGGTTTCGCTCGTCCACCACCTCGGAGCGATCGAGGCGGCGTCGGGGGGCGACAACCGACACGCCCGGCACCTCGGCGAGGAGGTGCATACACTCCTCCAGCAGCACGTTTCGCTCGGAGCCGACCAGATCGCCGGGGACGTGGATCAGAAGCCGATTGTGAATCGGCTTAACCGGCCACTCAAAGCTGTTCGCGCGCAGTTTCTCCCGAGCGTTTTCCACCATGCGGTCGCGGAACATCTTGAAGTTACGGTGTTTGAGCGTGGCTTCGCCGAAGCTCACCACGATGCAGTTCGCGTAGGTATGCGTCATAGGCGTACAGCTGACTGACGACCGGTTTCCGGTGGTCGTCGCATAAGCCTACCCGCTTCTCCGGCCGGCTGCAACCGCGCCACCGGCGGCGTGCCGCCGACGCCGGGGTGTAAGAACTACGCCCCCGGGATGAGTTCGGAACTATCAACGCCGATTGTCGATTCTTCCGCTTGCGCACCTGCCAATCACGGATACGATATGAGCAGAATGCCGTATGCCGCAGCGAAGGTGAGGCCGGCAGAAGGAGACGCACGATGAAAGGTATTATCCTTGCCGGAGGTCACGGCACTCGCCTCTATCCGGCAACACAGGTGATCTGCAAACAGTTACTGCCGGTCTACGACAAGCCGATGATCTACTATCCGCTCTCGAATCTCATGCTCGCCGGAATTCGCGAGATACTCATCATCTCCACACCCGCCGACCTTCCGCGCTTCCGCGAACTGCTCGGCGACGGCTCGCGGCTCGGCATGTCGTTCGAGTACGCCGAGCAAAGCGAGCCGCGCGGCCTCGCCGACGCGTTCATCATCGGCGAGCAGTTCATTGGTGATGATGCCGTCTGCCTCGTTCTCGGGGATAACATCTTCTACGGGCACGCTCTGCCGGACATGTTGCGTGACGCTGCGGCGATAGAGCACGGCGCACGCGTGTTCGGCTATTTCGTTCGCGATCCGGAGCGGTACGGCGTGGTCGAGTTCGACGAAAACGGGAGTGTGCTGTCCATCGAAGAGAAACCACACGCACCGAAGTCGAACTATGCGGTTGTCGGCATCTACTTCTACGACAACTCGGTCGTTGAAATTGCGAAGAATCTCGCTCCGTCGGCCCGCGGGGAAATCGAGATCACCGATGTAAACTCGGCATATCTCGAACGCGGGCTCTTGAGCGTGGGGTTGATGGGCAGAGGCTTCGCGTGGCTCGACACCGGCACGCACGATTCGCTGGTAGACGCAACGCTCTTTGTCAGAACGATCGAAGAGCGCCAGGGACTGAAGGTATCATGTCCCGAAGAGATCGCTTTCTCTATGAGGTACATCGATGATGCCGGACTCCGGGAAGCGGCCGAGCCGCTGCGGAAGTCCGGCTATGGGGAGTACCTGTTGCAACTCCTGCAGTAGCTTACGAGCCGCTCCACTCCACGTACCAGCCGCTGGAGGGATCGGCATCGTCCGACATCGAAGTGTGAAGATCGGATTCCAGTTCCGCCTCTACCGAGCTCACGGCGAACTCGTAGTTTCCGGAAGGCAACGAATCGCCGGTTACTTCGAAACGTGGATCGTCACCGGCCGTCGTACCGAGCTCGATCCACTCGTACTCCCCGCGCGGGCGAGCATACACTCGGTAGAAAGACGGCACTCCACTCGAGGGCGGATCCCAACCGATCGTGAAGCTTCCGTCTTCAATTGTGATCGGGGTGCCGACTTTGTTCAGCATTTCAAAGATCGATGACACATCGATCGTCGATTCGTTCACTACTCGGACCGTATACGCCGCCCCGGCAACCGTTTCTCCACCGTCGAGCAGCTTGACCGCGAGCTCATAGTATCCGGTCGACAGATCGGATATTTCTCTCTCGGCGGTGCCGCTACCGCTCGAATACAGCGTTCTCGTAAGCGATTCACCGTTTCTGCCGGTTATCGTCACTCTCGCGGTCGGTTCCACCGTCAAATCGGCGTCCCACTCGGCGGTAACGAATAGCGCTCCTTTCCCGTCGATGGGGACAAGCTCGATCTCGATCCCCACCTCCGCCATCGACTCGACCTCGATTGTGGCCTCTCCGGCGATTATTGCGCTGCCGTCTTCGCTCAGACCTTCGACGCGAATCAACCAGGTCCCGGCTCGAAGCGACTCTACCGTCGCCACCTCGTCGCTGCTGACGAGAGAGAAGCTCGCACCATTCGGTCCGTCACCGGAGAAAACGTACGAGGCAACCTCCGGGCCGTTATGCGCGTGCTCCGAAGCCGAAACAACCTCGTCGAGGGAGATCGTAAGCGTACCGTTGGAGGGGCGGCCTGGAGCCGTCATCGGCTCGCAGGAGATAACTGCGAGCGTCGTTGACAGCAGAAACAACACTCCGATAACCGGTGCGGGCACCGGGGAAAAACCCCGGTGCGCCGATGCTCGTTTGTGTAACATAGTAGCTGCTACTCCACCGAAAAGCTGTGAGTGGCCGATCCGGATCGCGTTCCGTCGGTGGTGTTCGCTACCACGTCAAGGCGATAGCTGCCTGCGGCGAGCTCCTCGCCGAGGGTCAACGACGATTCGCTACCCACCAGACTACCGTTGAGGTACCAGCTGTACCCGATATCCGCATCGTCTCCATTCGCGACAGTTGCCGAAACAGTCATCGATTCCCCATATGCCATGGACGACTCGCCGCCTTCGATCGTAACCTCGAGCGGTTCATCAAGGTCGGGAATGATGATGATGTCAACGTCACCGCTCGGAACGTTCAGGTCGTCGAACACAAACGACCCTTCGGTCAGGCCGTCACGTACGATACGCACCGCCTCGACCGCACCGGCGACTTCGTGCTCACCATCGAACAGCTGTACGCTGAACGTGTAGTAACCAGCCTCGATCTCGTCGTTCACATATTCGGCTTGACCATCTTCGACGAGGTCGAAGTCGATCTCCGACTGTTCCCCGTCTGTGGTAACGAGTGCGGCCTCGAGCCGCGGCTCCAGGACCTCCTCATCCGGCCATGTCACCGAAAGAGAGAGTGCACCGGTTCCGGCGAGCGCCTGGACGACGACAGTCACTCCCGTCATCTCCTCCGATTCGACCGTCGTACGCTCCATTCCGAATCCTATCTCTGCACCTTCGCCGTTCAACGCCGATACTTCGATATCCCATTCGCCGGCTCGAAGCCCGTGAATTTCGACACTTTCTCCGGACGTAGACTCTTCGAAACTCTCGTCCGCCGGTCCGCTGCCTCGAATCACATACTCATCCGGATCCATGTCGGTATTCGGCAAGAGCGTGTATCGAAGCGACTGCTGGGGTCGATCGATCGAGACACGCAGCGAGCCTTCATCCGGTGCGATTCCGCCGTTGAACAGATCGAGCTCGCACGACGGAAGGACGGCGATTGCGAACGCGGCAATCGACATGACAATGAAACGGGCAGTTTTTCGACTTTTGTAAATGGGCACAGCAGAATGCATAACTGCCTCCATACATTAGGTTGGAGACTAAA
>SLIN01000288.1 GCA_007135605.1 Spirochaetales bacterium
CGATTCGTCCGGCCGGCGTTCGAGCATATCGACAACAGCCACGCACGCGAGCGCTTGGACCCTCACATTGAAGGAACAGTCGGTTCTTGAGGCGTAATGCTGCTGTGCAATCCGGCGAACGAGCTTGGCCTGCTCGCACGCAAATCGGTCGGAGCGATCGACGCTCGCCGATCCCGATCCGCCGCTTCCGAATCTCTCTTCGTAGAAGCGGCGCGGACATCGAGCCGCGGTGAGGTATTCATGCTGGGTTATCGGAGCGGTTCCCACAGCTCACGTTGATGAATGGACGAGTTCATAGGTATCAATGGCGATCTGAAGCTCTTCGTTCGTGGGAATGACCACAATCGAAGTCGGAGAATAGTCGGTCGAGATGATTCCCGGGTTGGTACCGACTTCGCGATTCCGGTCATAGTCCATGACGATTCCGAGATTCTCGAGGCGATGACAAATGCGCTCTCGCATTCGCACACCGAACTGCCCGACACCGCCGGTGAACACGAGAATATCGACACGAACGATATTGGCACTGTACCCACCAATGTAGTTACGCACCCGGTGGGCGTAGACATCGAGTGCATCAGTCGCCCGCTTATCACACTTTTCCGCGGCCTCCTCGAGGTCGCGAAGATCGTTCGAGATGCCCGAGAGGCCGAGCAGCCCGCTTTTCTTATTCAGCATGACGTTCAGCTGTTCGGCGCTGTAGCCGCGCTCCATGAGATAGAAGATAATGGCGGGATCGAGGTCGCCACTTCGCGTTCCCATGACCAGCCCTTCAAGCGGAGTAAAGCCCATCGACGTATCGATCGAACGGCCGTTATGAATCGCCGTAATCGATGCGCCGTTTCCGAGGTGGCACGAGATCACATTCGTGTTTTCCACCGACCGCTTCATGAACTTGATCGCTTCGTCGGCCACGAAGCGGTGACTGGTCCCGTGGAACCCGTAGCGCCGGATCTTGTATTGGTCGTAGAGCTCCCGCGGTATTCCGTACAGATACGCCGCCGGCGGAAGTGTCTGATGGAACGACGTGTCGAACACGGCGACTTGGGGCACATTCGGCAGCAGCGTCTGAGTTGCTTGAATGCCCGAGAGGTTGGCCGGATTATGAATCGGTGCGAGCTCGATGTTCTCGCGAATCGCCCCGACTACCTCCTCATCGATCACAACCGACTGCGCATACTTCTCGCCACCGTGTACAACGCGATGACCGACCCCGTCGATTTCTTCGATCGAATCGACGATGCCGTTCTCGGGATCGACCAACGCCTCCGCGACAAGGCGTGCAGCGGCTTCGTGATCGTCAACATCACGATCGAGCTCGAGCGAACCCTTGGGTGACGTCTGTTCGAGCCGTCCGCCGGGAAATCCAATACGTTCGACCTGCCCCTTGCCGAGGCTCTGTCGGTCGGGCATCGTGTACACTTCGTATTTCAGTGACGAACTACCACAATTGATAACGAGAACTACGTCATTATTCTGTTCGGACATTAATCTTCCTGCATTTGCTCGGCGAAGCGAATGTATGCAAGGCCAAGGTTGTAGTACGCTTCGGTAAACGTTTCGTCGGCTGCCGTGACCGCGTCGAAATCCTCGATGGCTCCTTCGAAGTCCGACAACGCATACCGGGTATTACCCCGATTAAACCGGGCGTCAATATGGCCTTCGTCGAGCGACAGCGCCTGCGTGTAGTCGCCCTCGGCCTCTTCGAAATCCTCGAGCTCGTACCGCGCGTTCCCGCGATTGTACCACGCCTGGATGAACCCTTCGTCACGCTCTATCGTTTCGGTGAAATCATCGACTGCCGCCGAGATGTCGCCACTCCTCAACCTCGCAACCCCCCGGTTGTTGAGAGCCTGTATATCGCCGGGGCTCAGATCGAGAAATCGGTCGAAATCGGCAACCGCCGCCTCATACCGCTCCGAACGAAGCTGAGCGGTTCCGCGCTGGAAATAGAGCTCGTCGACATCGTCGTCGATTTGTTCGGCGGATTCAAAGTCTTCAACCGCCGCGTCGTAGTCTCCGAGCTCCATATATGCGACAGCCCGATTGTACCACGCCTCGAAGAGCGAGTCGTCCTCTTCGATCACCTCGGAGTACAGATTCACCGCCCGCTCGTACTCCCCTGCTTCGTAAGCGGCCGCGGCTTCGTCGAGTAGATCGGCAAGCTCGGCGGACAAGCCGGTTGCCGAAACAAGAAAAACCGCTGCGAGTGCGAGCACCCGTATTACGTTCCCCGATTTCATGAGCACTCCACGTTACATTTTCTTCAGTGTCGATACCACACGCTCGAGCACCTTCTTCCGATCGAGCGGCTTTACGATGTAGTTTTTCGCGCCTGTCATGAGCGATTTCTTGACCAGATCGTCCTTTCCGAGGGCGCTTATCATGACTACGCAGGCGTCCTTGTCAAACTCCATGATGTGCTGAAGCGCGGTTACTCCATCCATCTTCGGCATGGTGATGTCCATGGTAACGACATCCACGTTTGGATAGAGCTCCTTGTACTTCTCGATGCCTTCTTGGCCGTCAGCGGCGGTCGCGACAACGCTAAATCCGGCGGAGGTGAGTATTTGCGAGAGCTGCTTCGCGACGAACATGGAATCGTCGATCAACAACGCACGATACGGCGAGCCGTCTTCCTTAATGCCTTGCGGCTCGCTCGCGTTAATGTTCGGGTAATCACCCTTCGCTTGCATGTACTGCCTCCGAAGTCTGTTCACTCGAACGGTACGGGATTTGAGGCCAAATATCAAGCAAACGGGAGAGGGAAGCGGCGCCCTTCGAAGACGAAAGGCGCCGCGTGAAGGTATTTTTATATCGATTTTTACATCGATTCTTACCTGACACCTATATAGCATGATCCGTGCCAGACCCGCCGTCAATGGAAAATATTACTTATTTCATTTCAGAGGAATGAGTTACATACAGGATGCTATAGAGGTAGGATCGCGGCAGTGGTCCCCCATTATGCACGGTGCATGGTCGATCCTCGTCGTATGCAATCTGCATTGCCTGCAATCGAATTCGGATAGTCCGCACTAACGGCGCTTCTGCATACGGCGGCTCAGGGTGCTCTGAGAAACTCCGAGCAGGCGCGCCGCCTGCGTCTGATTTCCACCCGACTTCCGGAATGCGAGATCGATGAGATAATCTTCGACCTCTTCGAGCGAGGGGAAACGTGAACCGACATGTATCGGAGGTATGTCGCCCGCGACTTTTCGTTCGACTGCCGAGGGATCGGTTGAATAGTGTTCCGAATCGTCGCCCGGGGCGGCACCGTGCACTTCCCCGGTTCCGGTGTCGAGCGCTATACCGAGCCGGGCTTCCACGGCCGAGAGGTCGAGTTCCTCACCTCGGGACGTACTGACCGCATCGTACATAAGCGATTGCAGCTCGCGTACGTTCCCGGGGAACCCGTATCGCTCGAGCCCGCGGTATACGCTCTCCGGCACGCGCGGCGGCTGACGATCGAGCGATTCCGCGGCGTCACGCACGAAATGATCGACGAGCAGTGCGATATCGCCGCGCCGGTCGCGAAGCGGTGGAATGCGGACCGTATGCGCAATCAAACGGTAGTAAAGATCGCGGCGGAAGGTGCCTTCCCGCTGTCTCGCGTCGAGATCGGCGTTCGTCGCCGCTACGATCCGGACCCGGGCCTTGCGCGGCACGTCGGAACCGAGCGGATAGTACTCCTCCTCCTGCAGAAGCCGCAGGAGCTTCAGCTGGGCGTTGACCGCCATATCGCCGATTTCGTCGAGAAAGAGCGTACCGTCGGTCGCCTGCTCGATCAGCCCGCGCCGCCCCGAAGCGGCACCGGTATACGCTCCCTTCTCGTGTCCGAACAGCGTGTCGCTGACCATTGCGTCGTCAAGCCCACTCACGTTCACCGCCACGAAACGTCCGGTACGCCCGCTGATTTCGTGAACGGCCCGCGCGACAAGCTCCTTGCCGCTTCCGCTCTCACCGACGATAAGCACGCTTTTCGGAGAAGCGGCAATCGCCTCGACGTAGGCGAACACTCGGTACATTTCGGGGCTTCGCGTTACGATCGAAGCGAACGCATCGGGGTTCTCTAGCTCGCTAGCGCCGACGTGTGTCGAGAGAGTGCTGACCTCCCGCTCGAGCTCACGAATGCGCAGAGCATGTCGTACGGCGGTTACAAGACGCGGTCCGTCGACCGGTTTCGACATGAAATCGAAAGCACCCTGCTTCATGCATTCGACGGCGGTGTCGACCCGGTCAATCGCGGTGATCACGATAACGGTCGCATGCGGCGCATGCTCATTCATCTCGGAGAGCAGCTCGATCCCACCGATGTGCGGCATATGAAGGTCGAGCAGAACGAGTGAGATCTCCTCCTCATCGACAACCTTCATGACCTCGCGGCTGTCGGTACAGACGACCGGCCGCCCGAGGCCGGCGGCCTCGATCTCGGCCATGTAGAGTTCCGCGGTCAGCTCATCATCATCTACTATAAGTATCCGTTCGGCCGCGCTCATACGTCCCCCGCCGCTCGGGTTCTACAGTGTTACGCGCAGGTGCTCGTGGTAAAGCTCATCGCGCAGGCTTTGCACCCCCGGGTCGCTGATATAATCATCAAAGCGCATGAGCTTGTCGATAACGCCGTTGGGCGTAATCTCGATAATCCGATTCGCAACGCTGTCGACGAACTGATGGTCGTGCGAAGTGAAGAGTACCACCCCGTCGAAATCGATCAGTCCGTTGTTCAGCGCCTGAATGCTTTCGAGGTCGAGATGGTTGGTCGGATCGTCCATGATGAGCACGTTCGGCGATTCGAGCATCATCTTCGAGAGGAGCACACGCACGCGCTCTCCACCGCTGAGAACGTCCATCGGCTTGAGTGCGTCATCACCGGAGAAGAGCATTCGCCCGAGAAAGCCGCGAACGTAACTCGGGTCGGTCTCGGTCGTGAACTCCCGCAGCCAGTCAACGATGCGGGTCTTACCGTGTACCACGCGCGCCGCCTCGTTCGGGAAGTAGCTCGGCTGTATCGTCACCCCCCAGCTGTAGCTCCCCGAGTCCGGATCGCACTCGCCGGCGATGATGTCGAAGAGCATCGATGCTCGCGAGGTAAAGGGGCCGACAAACGCGATCTTATCGCCCCGGTTCACTACGAGGCTGAAATCATCGAGAAGCCGCTCCCCCTCGAAAGTGGCGGTGAGATGGTGTATCTCGAGAACGTTCTTTCCCGGTTCCCGCTCAGGTTTGAACGCCACGTACGGAAAGCGGCGCGAGCTTTGTGGCAGGTCATCGAGCTGCAGCTGCTCGAGCTGCTTCTTGCGCGCGGTCGCCTGTCGCGCCTTCGACGCGTTACTCGAGAATCGCTGGATAAACGCCTTCAGATCGGCAGCCTTATCCTCGGCCCGTTTGCGTTCGTCCCTGCGCTGGCGAGCAGCGAGCTGACTTGCCTCATACCAGAAGTCGTAGTTGCCGACATATAGCCCGATTCGGCCAAAGTCAATATCGGCGATATGCGTACAGATGCGGTTGAGAAAATGGCGATCGTGAGACACGACGATAACCGTATTCTCGAATCGGTAGAGGAAATCCTCGAGCCACGTAATGCTCTCGAGATCGAGATTATTCGTCGGCTCGTCCATGAGAAGGATGTCCGGGTTGCCGAAGAGCGCCTGAGCGAGCAGGACACGAACCTTCTGCGGCCCCTCCAGCTCGGCCATGCCGCGCTCGTGAAAGCTCTCGTCGAGTCCAAGCCCGGCGAGAAGCGTCGCCGCCTCTGCCTCGGCTTCCCAGCCGCCGAGCTCACCGAATTCGGCTTCGAGCTCGCTCGCTCGCAGGCCGTCTTCTTCGGAGAAGTCCTCTTTCTCGTAGATGGCGTCGCGGTCTGTCTTTACCCGGTAGAGGCGATCGTGTCCCATGAGAACGGTGTCGAGAACCTTGTAGCCGTCGAACGCATTCTGATCCTGTTTGAGTACAGCCACACGGGCGTCGGACGGTGCCGATACCGTGCCGCTGTCCGGTTCGAGCTCCCCCGAGAGGATGCGGAGAAACGTTGATTTGCCGGCGCCGTTCGCGCCGATAAGCCCATAGCAGTTGCCGGGCTGAAACTTGAGATTCACATTCTTGAAAAGTGTCGTATTGCCGAACGATAGCTTTACGTCGGAAACGGTGAGCACGCGCAACTCCTCCTATGGGGCCTGTGATCCTACCTGTACGGGATTATGAAATAATCTCATGTTCACCGTCGCTTGTGCAAGCGGCGTGTCACATGTCGTAGGAACCGCCGGTCACGCCCGCCGACGGCTCGCCGCGCGAAATTGGTCTCCAACGCGATAGTTACGACCCTGTCCAGATGTGTTCGACGAAGCGGCAGCGCCGATGTATCGATCGATCGCCGCCATGAACGCCACCCGTCGAGAGCCGGATCGGCGCCGGACGGGGCCGCCGCTACCACGCGGGAGAGCTCACGCGAAAGCGGGCCGGCGGCAGCATGGGCTTTGCGACTCCGCTTCCATACAGTGAAACCGGCGGCAGCGCCGGCGGCGCCGGCAGTGGCGAACATCGCAGCCATTACGACAAGCAGCCACTCCGCCGGCCTGCGCTCCCGTTCCCGATCGGCAAGCTCCGCATAGGTATCGCCGAAGATGGTTCGCAGCTGGCGGAGCGTATCCCCGTCCGGCGAGATCGACACGTCGGCTGCCTCGGCCACTGCGGCCTGGTCTACTGCGTCGTGTTCGTCGGTGGACAGCATTGGCGGAGTTGCTTCGACAATTCTCCAGGTTCCGTCGATAAGCACTTCACTCCAAGCGTGCGCATTCAGTCCTCCAGCGTATCCGCGACCGCGATCGTCGGTGGTCACCAGATACCCGGTTACGTAGCGCGCAGGGAGTCCGGTCGCCCGCGCGAGTACAGTGAACGCGCTCGCAAAGTGTACACAGAATCCTTGCCGATGCTCGAGAAAGCGTGAAACGAAATCTCCACTGCCTCCGCGCGGCGGTTCCAGGGTGTAGACCGAACCACGATTGATGAACCGTTGAATGGATGCAACGGTTGCGCGCGCGTCGTCGCCTTTGAGAATTGCGGCGCTTTCGACTATCACGGACGGAAGATCGTCGGGGAGAGAAAGCCAGCGATCCCGCGGTTCGTCGTCGTCGGCCGCCCGCTCTCGCAGAACAACGCCGGAACGTTCGGTTCTCAACACGATCTGCTGATCGCGCAGCATCGGGTCTTCGGGGACGAACCCGCGATTGAAGCTCGCGCGTTTCCAGTCGATCGCCGGGTCGGTCTCGATTTCGACTGTGTCGATTGTATGCGCGACACTCGAAATAAAGTCCGAAACGACGGTGAGCTCAATTCTCCCATCGCGGCCGTTCGGTTCACCCTCAGCGGAGAGGTCGTCTGCGTCGAGCTTCCGCTCGTCATCGCTGCGGTCGCTCACCCTCCACGACTCACCGGTATATCGATCGAATACCTCCGCACGCAGATAAATCCGTCGATTCGCCGGCCCGTCGATCTCGTACACGGTCGCCTCCGAAAGCAACGGCCGTGCATCGAGATTTCGCGAGTCGAGACCGGTCCCGTAACCGGGAACGTCGGCGAGCAGCGGAAAACGGGGATAGACGCTCAGAACGGCCGCGCGCAGCCCGGGTGAAAGAAGTGTGTCGACGAATGTGCTCCCCCGCGGCGGCGAGTGTGGTGCGATGAGGGCCGCAAACGCGGCGGCAACTGCCGCCACTGTAACCACCCGCGCGAGATCGCCGACAGTTCGCCGCATCATGCTGCGGATCGCTGCGAAGCGCGATATAGAGGGCGCCACGCCGGCATTGTAAATGCGAATGCGACGCCCCGAGATCAGCGAACACAGCGCGAGTGCCGCCGAGACGGTAAACAGACCGTCAGCAGCCGTAACCAGTCCGACGAGTAGCGCTGCCCAAGCCCCGAGAAAGAAGAACCCGAATGCACGGCGTTCCGGCGCGGCGCTCGCGGCGACCGCCGAAAAGAGCGAAGTAAACAGCACGAAAACATAGGAAACCGCTCCCCGTGCGGCGCCCCCGTGGGCGAGCTCCAGCCAGACGAGATACGCTCCGAGCGGGACGATGACCGCCTGGGCGATCAGTACCGCGACCAGGAGAAGTGCCGCCACGGTCGCGAGAACGATCTGTTGCCCGGCGACGGTAGCCCGCAGCGCGATGAGAAGCAGAACGCCGAGCGCCAAAGCCAGACCGAGCGGTCCGCTCGATTCCAGCCGGAGCGACACGAGAATCGTCGGAGCCGCCACCACCGCTGCACGGCCGGCAGCACCTGCTACTGCCCGAAGAGTGGCACGACGCACTCCTATGTCTCCTCCGTGAGGTCATCGGCGCGATCGAGAGCGATGCAGAAACGCCCGCGCGCCCGCATGCGTGCGGAAAACGCCCCGATGCGTGCGCGCTCGCCATCGGTGAAACCGCGTGTGTTGAAAAGTGCTCCGATTCGCGGCCTGTGCCGGTCATCGCTCACTTGGTCGATCACGTCCGGATCGGCGCGATGGCTGATGTATATGATGGGGGCATCCGATCGGGAAAGACCGGCATCCCGAACCGCTCGTGCGGTCTCCACAGGTCCGATCGGTGCCTGAAAGAAGATACCGACCGATTCCCGCACGAAGCGCTCCAGCGGTTGTTGTGACCACCCCTCCATATAGACCGGTGGCGCATTGCAGCGTTCGATCGTCGCCGGCGTTCGGTCGCGCAGGCACCCGGAGGCCAGCGCAACGGCAAGCTCGATCGAAACATCTTCGACCGTCACATCGAGACCGCGGTCACCACTATCGACCGGACGTGTGTCGAGAACGACTCGAACGCGATAATCGACCGCGGAGTCGAACTCGCGTACAACCGCAAGGCCGGTCGCGGCAAACCGCTTCCATGCCATTCGACGCACATCGACCCCGGCGCGATACTCGACCAGTTCGCGAAAGAGCGAGACATCCTGCCGTCCCTCGCCTCCGGCGCGTTCGGCGCCGGGCATCTCGCGAACCGGGCGCAACACGCCGCGGCTGGGAGTAAGCACCCGGGGTGCCACATAGAAAGTGCGATGCCACACCTGCAGGCGCCACGTGACAAGCCCGAGCGGGTCGCGCACGCCGAGCGAGGAAAGGCCGAGCTCGTACACGCCTCGCACCGGACAGAGCATTGTCCGCTCGATCGTGAGCGCCTGCGAACGCGGCGGATAGACCGATATGTGCTCGACTCCGGCCGACAGTCGTCCGGTGAGCAACGAAAACGCAACCCGACACGCAGGCAGCTTCGATTCGTTTGTAATTACCAACCGGTACGCCACCGACGTTCCCTTTTCCGGATGGTCGGTTGAGAACTCCTGATGGTAGCGTAAGCCGGCAGCCGACATCGCGAGCCAGAGGAACGATACGAGCGGCAGAAAGAGCCACCAGATGCGGAGCATCTGCAACCCTCCACCGATATACCGGCCGCCGAGACCAAGAACGACGGCGAGTACCAGCCACGCTCCGGCGACCCATGGATCCACACGCAACGGCCACAGCGGTGGTGAGAAGTGCGCGCGAGGTTCGGTTGCGTTCGCGAGACTCTTCTCGCTCGAAGCGTACCGTCCGTTCGTGCCGCTTGCTTCGCGGTCGCTGTCCGGATCGCGGCGGCGCACCATGGCTATGCCTCCACACTCCGTGCGGCATAGCCGGTCGGAAGTCGAACGCTCTGCGCTATTCGCGACACAATCGCTTCCGGGCTCAGCTGCTCCATCCGCGCTTCGGCGGAAGGCTGAATCCGATGGGCGAGCACCGGAACCATCATCTCCCGTACATCTTCCGGCTCGACGTAATCGCGGCCGGATAGCGCCGCCCGTGCACGCGCGGCCTGCTGGAGGTGAACGCCGGCACGAGGACTGCCGCCGAGCCGCAGAAGGCTCGACTGTCGCGTACGGCTGAGCACATCGATAATGAAGTCGGCGATACGTTCATCCACGTAAACCTCGGATACTTCGCGGCGCGCTTCGGAGATATCCTCCGGAGTACAAACCGCTTCGAGCTCGGTTGAAGCCGCCGAGACCAACCCACTTTTCAGGATTTCCCGCTCGAGATCCGGCTCGGGGTATCCAAGGGTGAGCTTCATGCCGAACCGGTCGAGTTGTGCCTCGGGCAGTCCGAACGTTCCGGCAAAGGTTGACGGATTCTCGGTGGCGAAAAGGAAGAACGGCTGCGGTAACTGATGGGTTTCGGCGTCTACGGTAACCCCGCCTTCCTGCATCGCTTCGAGAAGCGCTGCCTGCGTGCGGGTCGACGCCCGGTTGAGTTCGTCGGCGAGTATGAACTGGTGCATAACCGCTCCCCGGCGGAACCGGAAGACCTGTGCCTCGACGTCCCAGATATTCATGCCGGTAACGTCACCCGGCAGAAGATCGGGGGTACACTGAATGCGGCCGAAGTCCATTGCGGTAGCGGTTGCGAGTGCCCGTGCGAGCGTAGTTTTCCCGACTCCCGGAACATCTTCGACGAGCAGATGCAATCCGGAGAAGAGTGCGAGCACGGCACGGTCGATTGTGTCGCCCGGCGCTACGAACACCGATCGCACTCTCTCCCGAACCAGTCCGGCGATTCTTGCTATAGTGTGCGAATCCACAGTACCTCCTTGTGCCGGTTCGTTCGTTCGAGTACAGTGTATCGCTCAAACCCCCAAAGGTGAAACCGAGCCGATCACATGCAGCTATACTTCCTGAGACATGGACAGAGCGGGAATAACGCGTTGGAAGGCACCTCCGGATATCTGACTCACCGACTATCGGAACCCGATCTCACCGATTTCGGCGCTGCCCAGGCGGACCGCACTGCGCAACTCATTGCCGGAACACCGTCCACCGCAGATGCAACCGTATCACAGGCGGTACCGGAGAATCCGTACTGCGGCGACCGTTTCGATTTCACACATATCTATTCGAGCCCCCATCTTCGAGCGCTTCGCACAGCGGCTCCGATCGCAGACGCGCTCGGGCTCTCGATCGACGTATGCGAAGGAATCCACGAGGCGGGAGGCGTGTTCCGTTTCGACGAGGCGCGGGGGGTGCTGACCGGCGACTCGGGCCTTTCACGTGCGCAGGCACTCGAAATTCACAATGGAATCCGCTATCCGGAAACGCTACCGACTCAAGGATGGTGGGATTTCCGGCCGTTCGAGACCGAGGAGGAACGTGTGGTGCGAGCCGCCCGCGTGGTTGAGTTCTTCGCACGGAAGCACGCACGTGAAGACCGCATCCTGATCGTCAGTCATTGCCACTTCTACGTCTATTTTTGCTGTGCACTGCTGGGCCTCCCGTACCGCGACGGGTACTGGTTCACCCTGAATAACTGTGCGATCAGCCGTTTCGGCTTCGGGCGGGAAGGGATACAGGTGGAGTATCTGAACCGGCAGGAACACCTCGCCCCGGACCTCTTCTCGTGATACGGAGCGGTCTCCGCGGCGGATTTGTGAACGAGACAGCGCTGGACTGCTACGTAGCGATATCGATATATTGGTGACATGGCAACCGATACCGAAACGAAAAAAGCGATTCTCGATCTTCAGGGTGGCACATGCACGAGTTGCTCGATCGCGATAGAGCATTTTGCGAAGCGACTCGACGGTATTTCGTTCATCGAAGTCGATCGCGGCGCAAGTGAGATTCACGTCGAGTACAACGGGGATACCGGCTATCTCGATCAGATAATCGATATGGTTCGGAAAATCGGTTACGACGCGTGGGTACGCGAGGCTGATATCGCGGTTGAGTGACGTCGGCTGTGCGTTACCGCGCCGTCGATAACTCCAAAGCCTCACGACGCAAACGGGCGACCGTGTGATTAAGTCGCGACAACCGTTGGGCGATAAGTCGTGCGAGAAATATTCCGTAGTACGGTTTTTCCTTAATCACCGACACAAAGCGGTTCCTGTCGATCGATATGAGCGTTGACCGCCCGACCGAGACAACATTGGCACTGCGCCGATTGTTCAGGAGGAACGACATCTCTCCGAGAAAGATATCGTCGGGGGTCAGTGTCGTAATCCGTTGCCCTTGCGAGTAGATATCGAGATTACCCTCGGCGATGTAGTAGAGGTAATCAGACTCCTCGCCCTCACGAAAGACCACTTCGCTGTCCTCGAATACTCGTTCATCGCTTTCCTCGAAGAGTCCGGGGACCACGTTCGCCCGTCCCCGTGCATGCGGAAACTGAAACGCCACCTCGTTCCCGGCGTCGTTGTACTGGAGATTCTCGACATACGCCTGCGTCATGCGCATACCGTGCCCGTGAGTTTCGAGATGCGCTCCGTCGTCGCTCAGACGAGATCGCCAGTCGAAACCGTCGCCCTCATCTCGGATAGTGTATGAACTGTACTCCTCGCCGATTCGATAGCTGAAGTGGATCCGGCGGGTCTTCAACTGCGGATCCTTCAGCTTTGTTCGGATCAGATCGATGATATCACCACCGGCACTGAGCCAGCGATTCTTCTCCTCATAATCTATTCCGCAATTGCCGTGCTCGATCGCATTCATCAGAAGCTCGAAGAGCGCGACGTGGAGCCGGTCGCGACCTTCGCGATCGACATAGTTCGAGTTGTAGAGATAGTTCGTGACTATATTTGCATATGCCCCGGCATTGAACGGATCGTTATCCATGACGAACGACCCGGAAATATTGCTCATGAGATAGTTCTGCAAGTCTCGCTGAAAGAGAATCTGACGATTCTGTATCAGAATCCGGAGAACACGCGGAAAGCTGATGACAAACTCCCCGCGTCGAATCAAGCTTACAATATTGCAGTCGGAAAGCAGCTCGCGTGTCTTCGTTTCCTCGGATCTCCGGCAAATGCCGATTATTCCGCCGTAATGGAGCCACGGATCGCTTCGAATCGTGTCGAAAATCGCCTCGAAGTCGGTAGCCGGATCAGAGAAATTGACCAGCGTTACCTCCGGCAGATCGTAGCGCAGCATTTCGAGAAACTCTTCGGTGCTGTCGTGAAACACTGGAACGAACGCATCGTTGAACCGCGAGCAGATTCGCATGACTCGGTCGTTCACGGCGTGGTCGCTCGACATCACCGGCAACTTTCGCATGTGTCAAAGTATACGGATGGAAAAGGGATTCCGCCAACGCAACCGCCGGCGGATCTCCAAGGCACTTCCGAAGCGTCTCTGTTCTATTCGATGAGCTTGCGGAACATCCCTGTGGGACGTATGCCCGACAAACTTCCTATACCCGGCAAACTAGAGTTTCGCGTAGAACTCAACGACGAGCTGATCGTCGGCAACCGAGGGGATAACGTCTCTGCTCGGTAGCACGGTGACACTGGCGGTCAGATCATCTCTGCTGACCGACAACCACGGCGGCACCGGACGCGAGCTGTTGTCGGCCATGAGCCTTCGCACCAGATCGCGCGTGGCCTTTCGTTCGCGAACCGCGAGTGTGTCACCGGCACGCACGATGGCGCTCGGTATGGTTACTTTTCGTCCATTATGCAGGATATGCCCGTGACTGACCAGCTGACGGGCCTGGGCGCGACTGGACGCCATTCCGATTCGATATACCACGTTATCGAGACGCCGCTCGAGCAATTGGAGCATGTTGTCGCCGGTGACACCACGCATGCCTTTCGCACGATAGAAAAGGTTGCTGAACTGCTTCTCGCTGAGTCCGTAGGCGAACTTCAGCTTCTGCTTCTCATTGAGCTGGCGGCCATACTCGGTCTGACGCACACGTTTCTTCTTCGGCTCGCCCGGGGGCGCAGGCTTGCGTCGAAGCAGCCGGTCATATTTCTGATTTCCGTAGATGTTCACACCAAACCGGCGAACAATCTTTCCTTTCGCTTTCGTGTTTCGCGCCATGAATGCGTCTCTCTCCTGTCAATGGTGAGCCGGTAGCTTAGCGAATTACCGCCCTTGGTGTCAACGGCGCGTTCCGCGTCCAAACAGCCGGCTCAGCCGGGTCAAGAAGCCGCTCTGCTCCGACCCGTCTTTTCGTTCGGCTCTCGTATCGCCCGATTGCGGGTCTCGACCCGATCCGGGCTTATCCGCCTCTACCGGCCGCCGCTGCTTGCGCCTACCCGTACCGCGAGAATGTGACTGTCTTGGTCGTTCGCCTTCGCTCGGTGCACTCTCAGCGGCCGCGGCACCTTCTTTTGGCTGGAAATTCTCTCCGTACTTACGTCGATAATACTCGAGCCGCTCGTTCAAAGAATCGTCGCGCTTCGGCACGTCCGTTTCGACCGCTTTCGCCGCCCGCTGCCTCTCCTGCTTCGGTTTACCCGGTCCCCGGCGTTTTCCGTCCCGGCGCCCGCCGCGTGCCGTACCGGATTTCGCCGGATGATCGTGCGTGTCGTGCCTCCTACCGTGCGGCACCGGATCGGGGTGGTCGCTTCGCCCCCCCTTCCCCCCGGATGGCCCATGTGTTTCCGAGCTGTGAACCGGGGTCATGCGACGTCGTTTCTCACTGCGACCTCGTCCACCGTCGCGACCGCTGCCGCGCCGATCGGCGCCGGTGGCGGCGCGCGACTCGCCGGTTCGAATATGCACCCCTTCACTGCGATCGTCGAGCAGGAGCCCTTCGGTAACCTTGCGAACAGGAATCTTCATCCCGATGAGGCTCTCAATCGACTCGAGCCCATACACGTATCGCTCGCAGGCGAGCGTAGATGCACGCCCCGACTGCCCTGCACGTGCGGTTCGACCGATGCGATGTACGTAGCTCTCCGGGTCTTCCGGAACATCGTAATTTACCACGAGATCGAGATCGTCGATATGCAGTCCGCGGGCAGCAACGTCGGTTGCGACGAGGAAGCGGGTCGTCCCGTCTTTCATCGCATCGATAATTCTCATTCGTTTCTTCTGCGGTAGATCGCCCATTATGAAGCGCGCGCTGTATCCGTTCATCTCGAGGCGCTTGGCTACCTGCTCCGCGCCGCTCTTTGTATTTGTGAATATCAGGCAATTGCCCGGATTCTCGCGCTCGATGAGACCGAGCAGCACCTTCATCTTTTCCTCGCGGGAGACGTGAATGACTTCCTGCTCGACCTTGTCGACGGTGAGGTGTTCCGGCTCGATCGCAACCTCCGCGGGATCGTTCATGTACTCCCATGCGAGGTTCAATACGCGCACGCTGAGCGTTGCGCTGTAGAGCATCGTCAGCCGCTCGCGCCGATCGACCATTCCTCGCATTATTCGTCGGATATCGGGATAGAAGCCCATATCGAAGAGACGGTCGGCTTCATCAATTACACAGACTCCGATCGTACGAAAGTCGAGTTTCTTCGACTGGTAGAAATCCAATAACCGCCCGGGAGTTCCGACGATAATGTCGACTCCTTCGGCGGCCGCACGCTCCTGTTTTTCGTACCCGACTCCGCCGTAGAAGCAGGCAACACTCAGGCCTACATGCCTGCCGAGCAGATTCGCCTCCTTCTCGATCTGTACCGCGAGCTCACGTGTAGGCGCAACAACCAGCGCCTTACGCCCTTTGTACCGTTCCCGTTGCGTAAGCAGCTCGAATATCGCGATCAGAAAGGCTGCCGTCTTTCCGGTCCCCGTCTGTGATTGTACGGTAACGTCCCGCTCGGCGAGACTATAGCGCAGACTCTCGATCTGCACCGGTGTGGGCTCGGTAAAGCCGGCCTCCCGGATGCCGGTCAGTACCGGGGCCGAGAGCTGGAAGTCTTCGAAGTTCATATTGATGCTCAGCGTACCGGAAAAGCGCCGGTGCGTTCAACACACCGGCTTGACCGGACGGAGCCGACACCGTAGCGTAATCGGCGTCATGAATTCATTAACATCAACTGTCACACTGAACAACGGCGTGGAAATGCCGTGGGTCGGCCTGGGCGTGTACAAGAGTGCTCCCGGAAGCGAGACCGAGACGGCCGTCCGCTACGCACTCGACGCCGGCTATCGACACGTAGACACCGCCTCGTTCTATGAGAACGAGCAGAGCGTCGGCGTGGCGCTCGCAGCGCACGATGTTCCCGTCGAGGAGGTATTCGTCACAACGAAGCTCTGGAATGACGATCATGGTTTCGATCGCACGCTTCGCGCTTTCGACGTTTCGATGGAGAAGCTCGGCTTGGAGACCCTGGATCTCTATCTGATTCACTGGCCGATGCCGGATACCTTCGCCGAAACATGGAAGGCACTCGGGCGCCTTTACTCGGAGGGGCGAGTTCGGGCCATCGGTGTGAGCAACTTCCTCGAGCACCATTTGCGCACACTCGCCGAGCAGAGCGAGATCGTTCCCGCTGTGAACCAGATCGAGTTCCATCCGATGCTCGTGCAGCAGCCGCTGCTGGAGTACTGCCGGTCGTTCGGAATTCGCGTGGAGGCGTGGAGCCCGCTCATACGCGGCCTGTTCTTCGGGCACGAGACGATCGCGCGTGTCGCGGAGGAGTGCGGCAAGACTCCGGCACAGGTACTCGTGCGGTGGGATCTCCAGCACGGCGTGGTGACCATTCCGAAAAGCGTGCACCGGGAGCGGATTGTGGAGAACGCGGACGTCTTCGACTTCGAGCTCTCGGAGACACAAATGCAGGCGCTCGACGAACTTGACAGGAATTACCGACTGGGACCGCACCCGGACGAGATCGGTCGGTAGCGGTAGTTGGAAAGCACGGTCATACCGGCCGGACAATTGTGCCGAACCGATTATGCCGTGTCCGGCCGTTCGGATTCACGCGGCGTACGGTTTGCGGAGCGAGAAAAGCAGGCCACCCCGTAGCCACGAAGGGAGCAACGTGCGACCGATCGTATCGAACGAGCGAAACAGACCGGCGAACGGTTCGGTCATATCGCCGGCCGGAATGAAGGACCAGTATCCGAACCGTTCGACGTGCAGGCCGCTCGAGCGACTGAGCCTTCGCACACAGGCCGCCGACAGGAACGTATCCGAGGATATGTGCCGCGTTCTCACGCCGGGTATCCGCCCGAACACGGTGTGCCAGAGGTACTTACCGTTCATGGTCAGGCAGACGAACACGCCGCCCGGCCGGAGCACTCTCGCCACGCTTTTGAACACGTCGTGTTTTCCGGGGATGTGCTCGAGGGCGCCCACCGAGAAGGCGTGATCGATCGAGGAATCGGGAAAACAAGAAAGCGTTTCAGCGTTATCGACTACCCCCTCTATCGAGAAGGCATCGGCGGCCTGCCGGGTAGCCGCTCTACGGCGCACGACATCGATCATCGCCGGGGAGAAGTCGACTGCAATACCACGCACCGACGAGTCCGAAATGAGCGCGAGAAGGTGATCCGCCGGACCGCTTCCGACCTCCATGATCGTCTTGCCTTCGAGTGCCGGCAACATCTCCCGTAACAAACGGAGCCGGTACTCGAGCAGCGTCTGCGGATCGCCGTGCTGATCGGTATAGCCTGCGGCAATGGCATCAAAGAATTCTCGCCGCTCATCGGCGGTACGACCGGAGCAAGCACGGATTCGGCTTATCACCATCAGCAACCTCCTGTCAGCCGACTCGAACGGCGAAGGGGCGTTCCTCAGGTCGCGCGAGGCTCAACCAGCCGCTGCCGAGCACCAGCACCGCCGTACAAAGGGCGAATGTCGAGACTATCAGAAGTGAGTCTCCGAGCTGTGGAAAGACGACGAATGCGAGCATGGCCATGGCAAGTAGAGCGGCGATGCGTGCAAGCGCACCGGCAGCGAGAAGCAACGCCGTTGCAATCAATATCCCTCTCGATAGCCCACCGCTTTCGACGGCCATCACGACGCATGCGAGTGCGGCGATCATCCGGACGAATATCGGGATAACCCCGAACAGCCATGTACTGACAAACCGACGGCACCACGTGTACGTGCTCCCGTCGGTCCGGAGAGATCCGCAGGCTATAAGCCAGTCACGCAAGAAGCTTCCGATGAACGGAACGAGAAAGAACGGAGTTCCTGCTCGCAGGAGAGGCAGCGGGAGCGCGGGCATCAGGGAGGCCGCGAGAAAACCCATGTACAAACCGGCGATTACGCGCCCGCTGATACTGTATGTCAGCGGCTGCATTGGTCGTCCACGAACGATGCGTATCCGTTCAGCAGCAAGATAGACGTAGCGGCCGAATGCCACCGGAACGAATATGAGCGGGAGCACTCCCCAGCTCCATGCCGCAACACTTGCAGCGATAACGCCGAGCGAATCGTACTCATGTTCGAGCACCTCACCTGCCGTGGTTTCGTTACCGGTGATCCGCGCAAGATAACCGTCGACGAAGTCGAGGGAGAGGGCAACACCGTAGAGGAGAAAGGGAATCCACGCATACTCCGGCCGTGGAAGGATAAAGGCAAACCCGAAGCAAACGCTGAGCAGCGTTCCTCTCAACAGTGTGAGGTGGTTCGCAAGACCGAACCGCGCCGGTGCATCGTGACCAGCGGACTTCCGTTCTGTCATCGCAATCGCGTACAGGAGCACCACAACGGCGAAGCCTGTGGCCGCGGAAAACCCGAGGAGCCACATGCGTCGCTCGCTCTGCGGAATACCGATACGGTCAAACCATACGACATGGATCACCACCGCAGCGGTGCACCACGCCGCTACGCCGATCAAACCCTCGATCGCGAATCGGGAGGGGGCTCGAGTACTGGAAACCGTTTGCTTTGCGGACATAGAACTTTCGGCGAAGATATCCTAAAATCGCCGTTCCGGTCCAACTATGAGCATAGATCGATTCGCCGACTACCTGGAAGCAAAACGGAACGCGGACGAACGCGCCCGCGATACCATGACCTTCGAGATCTTCATCCGCATTCTGCAAACGTTCGCTCGACCCTCGGTACTCGATGTTGGTACCGGAACCGGGACCATGGCGAGGAGAGTATCCGAGTCGCTCGCCGGCAATAACGTGGAGATAACCGGTATTGATACCACCGAGGAAAGCATTGCGATCGCGAGATCGCGAGCGGCGGAAAACGGATCTGAGCGACTCCGCTTTGAATGCCGGAGCGTATTCGACGTCGATGAACGCCGGTACACCGCGATCACAGCCAATTCGTTCGTTGATGAGTTTCCGCCCCGACAGCTGCTCTGTGCGTTCGCCCGACACCTCGCTCCGGGAGGGATCGTCTACACGAGTCTGACTTACAACGGACGAACCGAATTCTGGCCGCGGGCAGCAGACCACGATCACGAGCAGACCATGCTCACCGAGTACGATCGGTCGATGGATGAGCGCGCGTTCGAAGGCGTTCCGGTCGCCGGCTCGCGCGGCGCGGGACGGTTTCTCGCTGAAGCCGAACGGTGCGGCTTCGAGATCGTCCGTTTCGGGGGGGCGGATTGGTCCATCCAGCCGGAGGAGGGGGTGTATCCGGAAGGCGACGCGACCGTTCTCGAAGGTATGGTTGACTTCATTGCGAACGAAGCGAATCGGCGCTCGAAGTGCGATCCGAAGCGTACGGAAGCGTGGAGATCAACCCGTCGGAAACAGATCGAGGCCGCGACGCTTCGACTGCTCGTTCATCACCTCGATGCGATAGTCCGCATTACACCGGAGGCGCGGCGGCTGCTTTCCGAACCAGGATAAGCTCCCGGCGGCTGGACGGTACGGACGAATCACAGTTCACGTCATTGGGAGTGGGTGGGCACGTTACCCGGGAGTGAGTCGGACTTCAATTCGGCCCTTATGTTCGGCAAACTACCGGAGGCGGCGAATTGTGCGACGGTTGAACTGATTGGTGATCGTCAGATAGCTGGCCGGATCAACGTTCTGGTTGCCGACGAATACCTCGAAATGCACGTGCGGGCCGGTAGAAAGCCCTGTATTGCCGAGGATACCTATGCGGTCGCCCTGCCTCAGCTCGTCGCCGGTGCGTACGTCGATACGGCTCAAATGCGCGTACTTGGTCCGAATGCCGAAACGGTGTTCCATTTCCACATACAGGCCGTACCCGTACTCCTGGTTCCCCGTTTCGACCACGGTGCCGTTCGCCGCGGCAACAAGCGGCACGTTTCCCGCGGCGTCGGCAATATCGAGTCCGGTGTGCATGTACCACCGCCCGTAGAACGGGTGGATATTCGGTCCCCACTCGTGCGTTACCGTGCCGCGACCGCCGGCGACAGGCCACCCGGTCGGTATGTCGGCCATGAAGCTTTCCTTGTTCCGGATCGCCTCGACCGTTTCGGAAAGCGGTTTAGCGGCCACCGAAAGCAGCTTGGCGAGATTCTCCAGAATCTCCACATCTGAATCGATCGTACCGGACGGCGTCGAGTTCGCGAGACCTCTGTACGGCGCCTCCTCCACTTCGGATGTCCGGCCGGGGATACTCGCCATTGCACGCTCGAGAATAGAGTCGAAGTTGCGAGCGCTCGCGAATAGCCCCTGTATTTCGTCGCGAAGACTATCGATGCTCGCCTGTACCTGATGCAGCTCCTGGCGACGATCGGCTACCCGATCGAGCCGTTCCAGGCCGTCACGGATCATCCACACCGAGCTTGCCGTAACCGCCGCGAGCAGCACGGTAATGAAGAAGAGTCCCGCAAAGCCGATTGTGAAGCTTACCGGGCGCTTTGCGGTGTGCGGCACGACCATGACGGTAAACCGCCGGCGCGCGAGCCGCCCCACCCCGCGCAGACGCATGAGCAATAGGTGGACGGCACTGCTCATGGTACGGCCACGTGCCGAACGCCGGGCAGCGTTATTCGAGTCAGCCATCTATCGCCCCACCGGTGAAATACAGAACCACACAGGTATTGATAGCGTAATCGAACTGGATACGGCTGTCAAACGACGTTCGCTCATGCAGTGTTCATTCCGAGTTTTTTCAGTTTCGGATCGATCACAACACGGCAGTAACCTGCAGAACGATTCCTTTCGAAATAATCGTGATGATATTCCTCAGCTTCGTAGAATGCTTCGAGTGGAGCGATTTCGGTCACCACCGGTTTCCCGAGCTGATCGGCGATCGCATCCCGGCTCCTTTCGGCGACACGACGCTGTTCGTCGTTCTCGTAGAATATCGCCGAGCGGTACTGAGGACCGATATCCGCCCCTTGCCGATCCTTGGTTGTCGGATCGTGCGCTTTCCAGAAGAGATCGAGGAGTTCCTCCAACGATAGTACCGAGGGATCCCACTCGACTCGAACGACCTCCGCATGGCCGGTGTCGCCACCGCACACCACCTCGTACGACGGGTTTTCCACGTGTCCCCCGGCGTATCCCGGTGTAACCGACTCGACCCCGGGGAGTCGTTTGAACACGGCTTCCATGCACCAGAAACAGCCGCCCCCAAGCGTTATCGTCATAGCAATAGCCTCCGCACACTCAATCAAGCGCTCGAATCGGCTGCCCGGTCACCTCGAGC
>SLIN01000206.1 GCA_007135605.1 Spirochaetales bacterium
CGGAGACGCCGGCCAGGGCGGACAGCGCGCGGGCAACGGAGACGCCGGCCAGGGCGGACAGCGCGCGGGCAACGGAGACGCCGGCCAGGGCGGAAACCGCGGCCGCAACGGCAACGCGAATCGGGCGCTCTTCCTCCTTGACGAGCCGACCACCGGTCTCCACGCGCACGATGTGCACCGCCTGCAGCGCGCGCTGCGAAGCCTTATCGAATGCGGCAACAGTGTCGTGGTCATCGAGCACAACCTCGACGTGATTTCCGGGAGCGACTATGTGATCGACATCGGCCCCGAGGGTGGGGCGGAAGGAGGTCTGCTGGTTGATGCCGGCACCCCCGCCGAGCTCGTCGCCGGCGGTTCGGGTCATACGGCCCGGGCGCTCGGGGCGTATGCCGGCGGGCGGCACCCCGCGGGCGGCGGGCCAGTCATGGATGACGAGCGGCCGGATTCGCCCGGGGCATCCCGACGCCGGCAAGCGCCCGCCGGCGAGACCGGCATCCACCCGGCGGCCGCCGATACCCCGCCCGCCGGCGACTCGCCGGGATCCACCCGCACCGCGTCCGCCGCGCCCCACATCACCACCGCCCTCGGCGCGCCGATCGGCATCGTCAACGCGCGCGAGCACAACTTGCGCTCGATCTCCGTCGAGATTCCGCAGAACACGCTCACCGTGCTCACCGGCGTCTCCGGCAGCGGCAAGAGCACGCTCGCCTTCGACATCGTGTTCGCCGAAGGACAACGCCGCTACCTCGAATCGCTGAACGCCTACGCGCGGCAGTTCGTCCAGCCGGCGCAGCGCCCCGATGTCGACGGCGTGTTCGGCCTCCCGCCGTCGGTCGCCATCGAACAGCGCACGAGCCGCGGCGGCTGGAAAAGCACCGTCGCGACCACCACCGAGCTCTTTCACTTCCTGCGCCTGCTCTTTCTCAAGCTCGGCACGCAGTACTGCCCCGACTGCAACATCGCCATCCGGCCGCAGAGCCGCGACGCGGTCTTCGCCGAAATCCTTCGTGGCTATGCCGGCCGGCGTGTCACGCTGCTCGCCCCGCTCGTGGTCGCGCGCAAGGGCTACTACACCGACCTCGCAGGCTGGGCGGCGAAGAAGGGCTATTCCCTTCTCCGTGTCGACGGCACGATGACACCGACCGACGACTGGCCACGCCTCTCCCGCTACAAGGAGCACACGATCGAGCTTCCGGTGGCCGAGATCGAGGTCGACCCGGCGAACGAAGGGCTCCTGCGAAGCGCGATCGACGACGGACTGCGCTACGGCGAGAGCCAGCTGCGCGTTGTGCCGTCAGATTCGGTAGAACTGGGTGATGATGATGCCGCCGGCGCGCGCCTTTTCTCGGTGGAGCGAAGCTGCCCCGGCTGCGGGACGAGCTTTCCCGAGCTCGACCCACGCCTCTTCTCGTTCAACTCGCACCACGGCGCCTGCGAACGCTGCGGCGGCAGCGGCTTCATCGGCGCCACCGACGAAGAGCTCGATGCCGTCGAAGGCGAGGGCCAGAACGGCAGCCCCGACGCCGATCGATTCGAGCGCTGCCCGGAGTGCGGCGGCAGCAGGCTGAACCGCGTAGCGCGGGCGGTCTACTTTCGCGAGCACTCGATCGACCGGCTCGCCGCAATGTCGGTCGCTTCCCTCACCGAGTGGATTCGTTCGGTCGAGCTCGAAGATCGCGAGGCGGCGATCGCCCGAGACATCGTCGCCGAGCTTTCCGCCCGCCTCGGATTCCTGCAGCGGGTCGGGCTCGGCTACCTCGGCCTCGACCGCGCCGCCCCGACCCTCTCCGGCGGTGAGGCGCAGCGCATTCGCCTTGCCGCGCAGCTCGGCAGCAACCTGCGCGGCATCTGCTACGTGCTCGACGAGCCGACGATCGGGCTGCACGCGCGCGACAATCGCATGCTCCTCGAGACGCTTTCCGAGCTGCGCGATCGTGGCAACACAATCGTGGTCGTCGAGCACGACGCCGACACGATCCGCGCAGCCGACCACGTGATCGACCTCGGGCCGGGCGGCGGGGTGCGCGGCGGCGATGTGGTCGTCGCCGGCTCGCTCTCCGAGCTTATGGCTTCGAGCGAGTCGCGAACCGGCCGGGCGCTCGCCGATCCGCCGCCCCACCCGGCGGTGCCGCGCAAACCGCGGGGCGGCGTTGATGCGACGCGCGACGCGGACGGCGCCGAAGCGTACACGGCGCAGCATGCGAGCGCCGCCGGCGACGTGACGCCGCCGCACGAGTCCGGTGCCGGCCCGACTGCGCCCGGCGAACCCGGCGCGGCCACCGGGTCGGCCGCCGGCGGTGTCGGCAATCACCACACGGTGGTCGGGGCTTCCTCCGCGACGCCCCCGATCACCATCTCCGGCGCGTCGCTCCACAACCTGCGGGAGATCGATGTCGATATTCCGGTCGGTCGGCTCACGTGCGTCACCGGCGTCTCCGGATGCGGGAAGTCGAGTCTTGCCCGCGGCGTTCTCTACGAGAACGCGAAGCGGATCGTCGCCGCGCGCGGACGCGGCGCACGGGGGAAGCAGCACGGCGGCCGGAATGACCGGCGTACTCAGGCGAACGCCGCCGATCGACGGATCGCTTCGAGCAGAAAACGCGCGCCGCTCGTCGGCTGCCGCTCCATAGACGGACTCGAGGCGATCGATCGGGTTCTCGAGGTCGACCAGACACCGATCGGGAAGACACCGCGCAGCTGCCCGGCGACCTACGTCGGCGTCTGGGACGACATCCGGCGGCTGTTCGCCGGTACGCCGGAGTCCAAACTGCACGGTTTCGATGCCTCGCGTTTCTCGTTCAACACGAAAGGGGGCCGTTGCGAGACGTGCGGCGGGCAGGGCGTCGTACGCATCGAAATGAGCTTCCTGCCGGACGTGCGCATGACATGCGAGACGTGCGGCGCGGCACGCTTCACGCCCGATACCCTCGCGATTCGCTATAAGGGGAAGAGCATCGCCGACGTGCTCGACATGAGTATCGAAGAGGCGGCGAGCTTTTTCTCGGCACACCGCAAGATTCACTACGCACTCGCGCTCCTCGACGAGGTCGGCCTCGGCTACCTGAAACTCGGCCAGCAGTCGCCTACGCTTTCCGGCGGCGAAGCACAGCGACTGAAGCTCGTAACCGAGCTCGCGAAGACCGGCGGCGCAAAGGCCGGGCACACCCTGTACGTTCTCGACGAGCCGACCATCGGCCTGCACATCTCCGATGTGGAGAAGCTCACCCGCGTGCTCATTCGCCTCGTCGACGCCGGCAATTCGGTGGTTGTCGTCGAGCACAACCTCGACCTGATCGCCGAAGCGGATTACATCATCGACCTCGGCCCGGAAGGAGGCGATGAAGGCGGCCGGGTCGTCGCCGACGGGGCGCCGCTCGCTATCGCGAAGTCGGCGGCGGGGACCGGTAGCACTCGGGAAGAGTCGATGATTGCGGCCGAACGGGATGCGACGACTCGTAGCGGTGAGCCGGCGATGGCGGCCGAACGACCGAGCCACGGTGGGGCGTTCGGGCTACACCGTGACCGGGAAGCCGGCTCTCCCGGAGCGACCGGTTTCGCGGGATATACCGCGTGTGAGCTTGCGAAGCACCTCGCAATGGGCGACCATCCTACGGAAACGACCTTACATTCCGCGGAGGCCCGGATTACGGTTCGGGCTTCCTCGTACCAGTGATCCTTGTCCGCGCAAACTATTTCCGATATCCTCCCCAGTGCGGCGGGCGGCCGACACAACTGCCGCAATAGCGTGTTAGGGAGTTGATGTGCGGTCGTTCCGGCCCGCAACTCGTCTCCGGTTCATCATCCATACTCGATAAGGGGCACAGCCTATGCTTCAGACAATCCTCTCGAAGGAGATTCAGGATCTCATCGAACAGCATAATTGGCAGCAGCTCGCGAAAACCCGGTATGCGTGGCCCGACCCCGAAATCGTAGCGCCGGAAATCGTCGATGTGCTCATCGATCTCGATCCGCCCGACCGTGCTCTCTTTTTCCGGGCGCTGCCGCGCGACCTGGCGGTCGAGGTCTTCTCGTATCTCGATCCGGAGCACGCCGATGAACTGCTCGTCGACCTGACCGACGCAGAGACGCGGCGCCTCATCTCCGAAATGAGCCCCGACGATCGTACCGCGCTCCTGGAAGAGCTCCCCGGTCAGGTAACCCAGCGGCTTCTCAATATGCTTCCGGCCGAGGATCTGCGTGAAACGCGGAAGCTGTTGGGCTACCCGGAAGACAGCGTCGGCCGTCTCATGACGCCGGACTACATCAAGGTACGGCGCGAGTGGACCGTTAGACAGGCGCTCGATCATATTCGCAAGATTGGAGAAGAGGATGATGAGCTCTCGGTGATTTACGTGACGAATGCGCGGGGCCGGCTGGTCGACGCAATACCATTGACGCAGCTCGTTCTCGCCGACCCCGAGCAGCCGCTCACCGATATTATGGACTACTCCTTCGTCTGCCTCAGTGCCACCGACGACCAGGAAGAGGCGGTGCGGGTCATGCACCGGTACAACCGGCTCATGCTTCCGGTTATCGACACGAGCGGTATTCTCCTTGGTGTTGTTACCATCGACAGTGTGATGGACGTCTCCGAAGAAGAGGTCACCGAAGACTTCCATCTTTCCGCGGCAGTGACTCCCTTGCGTACCGGCTACTGGGATACGAGTGCGTTCTCGCTGGTGCGCAGTCGCATCGGTTGGCTGGCGGTGCTCGTTGTCGTGAACCTGCTCTCGTCCGGTGTTATCGCCGCGTATGAGGAGACGCTCGAAGCGGTCGTGGTTCTCGCCTTCTTTATCCCGCTGATTATCGATACCGGCGGGAATACCGGCAGCCAGAGCGCCACGCTCATGATTCGTGCGATGAGCATCGGCGATGTCAAAATGGATCAATGGTTGCGGGTCTTTCTCAAGGAGCTACTGATCGGTATCGCGATCGGCGTGATCCTCGGTGTCATGGGCTTCGGGCTCGGTCTCTGGCGCGGAGGGCCCGCCATCGGTCTGGTGGTTTTTCTGACGATGGTGACCATGCTGGTGATCACGAACCTGTTCGGCATGCTGCTGCCGTTCATGCTTGCGCGGGTAAATGCCGACCCGGCGATCGCGAGCGGTCCACTTGTCACCAGCCTCGCGGATGCCGCCGGACTGCTTATCTACTTCAGTTATGCAGTGATGGTTCTGTTCTGAGTTCAGGCGACTGCGACGAGGCCGTTTCAGCGCCTGCCGCTTCAGCGCCCGCAATCTCAGCGTATTCCATCTCAGCGGCGGGTGGGCATCCGCTCGGCGAGCTCGGCGACCTCGTCGCGGTCGAACACGTAGGTTGAGCCGCAGTTGTGGCACGTGGTACGCAGCGGAAACGGCCCGTTCACCTTCATGTCTTCGAGCTCATGTTCGGGGAGCGCCGCCATGAAGCGCGCGAAGCGCTCCTTGCTGCAGTGACAGAAGAACTCCGCCTTTCGCGTTCCGATGATCTCCGGCTTCAGGTCATGAAAGTGGGTGCGGAGGATTTCCGCACCGGTCCGCCTGTCCGCGAATGCCTGCCCGAGCGAAGGCAGTGCCCGAATCCGGTCTTCCATGCGCCCGAGATTCGTCTTGTTTGCCTCCGGCAAACCTTGAGCGAACAGCCCTCCGGCGCCGACAACCGCACCGCTCGAGTCGAATTGCACGCTCAGATTAAAGGCGCTCGGAGTCTGCTCGGACTGCAGGTAGTAGTTGGCCATATCTTTCGCGATCGTGCCGTGCTCCATCAGCACCTGGCCGGTGAACGGCTGCTTCCGACTCTCGAGATAGCGCGTTACAGAGATAATTCCGGTGCCAATGAACGGGGAGATGTCGAAACTCTCGAGCTCATGATCGACCGGAATGACATTATTGCGCAGGTAGCCGCGGATCTCTCCCCGGGCGGTAGCCTCTACCTGAATTCCGTCGACCGGCCCGGAACAATCGATCGAAATCGACACCCTGCCGTGTTCCTTGAGATCGGTCGACATGAGCCCGACCGCCATATAGCTATGGCCGAGTATGAGCGTTTCGAGAATTCCGAGCTGATGGTTCGCACGCATGGCGTTTACCAGCTCGGTGCCGTGCAGCAGGGCGCCGCGCACGCTCTGCTCTCCGGCAACGAAAACGTCGATGCCGTCATCGCTGATGCGCTTCAGGTGTTCTTCCAGGTCCGGATTATCGAGCGCTTGCCTCTGCATAGCACTTATACCGTGCGCGCTTCACTCGCGATCTGTCAATGCGCCCATCGCGACTGGAACGCAACCGCGACTGTTGGTGAACAGTTGCGGGGCACTGGAAAGCGACCGTGGTCACTGGAAAGCGACCGTGGTCACTGGAAAGCGACCGTGGTCACTGGAAAGCGACCGTGGTCACTGGAAAGCGACCGTGGTCACTGGAAAGCGACCGTGGTC
>SLIN01000180.1 GCA_007135605.1 Spirochaetales bacterium
GAATTCGCTCTATGTGTGAGCGCGCCCCGGCATCCGCATTGCTCGGGACCTTCGGCGAACCGGTGGACTTCACATAGTCGGCGATGTGCCGGCCGGCCCGCCGGCCGTATACAATCAGGTCGACCAGGCTGTTCGTGCCCAGCCGGTTCGCCCCGTGGACGCTCACGCACGCACACTCCCCGGCGGCGTAGAGGCCGTTATATACACCGGAGGCGGTGACTACACGGCCGTCCAGGTCGGTCGGAATGCCGCCCATCGCGTAGTGAGCGGTAGGCTGGACGGGCATCGGCTGCTCAGCCGGATCGACGGCGAGGTACGTTTTGCAGAAATCCTGGATATCCGGAATCTTGAGCTCTACCGTTTCGCGGCCGAGGTGCGTCGCATCCAGATAGACGTAGTCGTCAATGCGCCGGTCGCCGCGAATACCACGCCCCTCAAGCACTTCGGTCATGATGGCACGACTGACCATGTCGCGCGGAGCAAGATCGAGCAGGGTCGGTGCGTACTTCTCCATGAAGCGCTCCCCCTTGCTGTTACGCAATATACCGCCTTCGCCACGCACACCTTCGGTGATCAGGATCCCCATTCCCCGGATTCCTGTCGGGTGGAACTGGTAGAACTCCATATCTTCGAGCGGTATCCCCGCTCGCGCGAGTATGGCCGGGCCGTCTCCGGTATTCGCATGGGCGTTACTCGTAACCTTGAACATACGCCCGAAACCGCCGGTGGCAAACAGCACCGCCTTCGCCTTAAACACGTGCAGCTCGCCGGTGGCAAGTTCGAAAGCGACGATCCCGTGGCACGTATCGCCGTCAACGATCACATCGACCACCTGGAACTCGTCGTAGAACTCGACTTCGTTCTTAATACACTGTTGGTAGAGGGTTTGGAGGATCATGTGGCCGGTGCGGTCGGCGGCGTAACAGCTGCGTTTCACCGCTTTCTCTCCGAAGTTGCTGGTGTGGCCACCGAAACGTCGCTGATCGATTCGCCCGTCCGGGGTTCGGGAGAACGGCAAGCCGCGGTTTTCGAGATCGTATACCGCCTGAACCGCCTCTTCGGCGAGGATCTTCGCCGCTTCCTGATCGACGAGATAGTCCCCACCCTTCACGGTATCGAAGGCGTGCCACTCCGGCTTGTCATCGTCCACATTCCCGAGCGCCGCCCCGATTCCACCCTGCGCCGCACCGGTATGACTGCGCATAGGATACAGCTTGCTCACGACCGCCGTTCTCGCACTTTTCGAAGCCTCGAGTGCCGCATACAGTCCGGCGCCCCCGCCGCCGACAATCACGGCATCAAACTCGTATGTCATGTACCATGCTCCTTACTAATGCGTTCGGTACGACCCGCCCGCCCGGCCAAGGTCGGCCCGGGCCTTCGAACGTGGCAATATGGGCGGGATCATATGTAGATGGTTATAACACGCTGTCGTGGTGGGCGCAACAGATTCGCTTGAGATTCTCTGTTTCAACGGTATTTCGGTCAGGCGAGAAGATCACCGCCGCTTCCCCGCCGGTACGACCCGCCGCCGCGCAGCGCCTTCATGCTCTCGCCGGCATATTCGCGGTAATGCGCCGCCGAACCGGCAATCGAAGCGCGCTCTTCGGCCGTCAATTCCCGCATAACTCTCGCCGGAACGCCTCCGACAAGCATGCCCGACGGCACCTCGTAACCCGGGGGAACGAGAGCGCCGGCGGCCACCATCGAGTCGCTGCGGACGATCGCACGGTCGAGAACCGTCGCGCCCATCCCGATCAGGCAGCAATCCTCAATGGTACAGCTGTGCACGATCGCACCGTGCCCGACGGTAACATCGGCACCGACGGTTGCCGGGTCGGTGTCGTGCGATACGTGAATGACGCAGTTATCCTGGATATTCGTTCCGCGTCCGATGCGCACCGAGTGCACGTCGCCGCGGATAACCGCGTTATACCAGACACTCACCATCTCATCGAGCACCACATCTCCTATTATTCTGCTGCCGTCGGCGAGGAAGACGCTCCGGTGAACCGTCGGAACCGTTCCTCGATACGGAATGAGGTGGGGCTCGTGAGAGAGCCGCTCCGGGTCGTAGCGAAAGCGTGTCATCTCCAGTTCGTGCGCTCCTTTGTTTTCATCGTTCATAGCCGTCGCCGGCGTCTGCGTCAGGTGTCCGATTGCTCCGAAGCCGGGTCTTCGGTGCTGTGAACCTGCATGTCGTCGGTCAGCCACATGTTCTCGTACGGCTCGTCCCGCTCTCGCGTCAACACGAAGACGAAATCGATCCGTTCACCGTCGGAAGTCATGACGCGGGTCGGAACGATTGCGAGGTCGCCACGCACGGTTGGGCGAAATACTTCGGCGTCCCGGTGGTCGAGCAACCCGGCGTTCGCCCCATGCTCGAACAGCTCCGCATATCGATCGACAGTGCCGATCTCCCGCCTCCACGCCGGAGTTATGAAACGGTACGCTATCTCGATTCCGTGCCGGCCGTCGCCCGGCGCGCGGAACGCGTCGAGTTGTGCTTCAACGACATCAACCGGGTTCAGGTTCGGATCGGGCTCGGTGATCGTCGGATCGGGTGCCGGTATGGTACCACAGGCGGTAAGAAGCACGGTAAGCAGTATTCCCGGCGCGATCGTCGGTCGCATAGGTACAAGATACTATAGCTGCCACGCACCGTGTTGGTCGAACCCGGTGCACTACAAGGACGACATAACGTGCTTCACGAACTCTGCGGCGTTGCGCGAGGCCTTCGGGAGGAAGCGCTCGAAATCGACCCGCGCATTGCTGTCCGCGCGATCGGATATCGTTCGAACAAGGCAGAACGGCACGTCGTTGAAATGGCATACCGCCGCCACGCTTGCACCCTCCATCTCCACAGCGTCTCCATCCAGCTCGTCACGGAGATACGGCGCTGCGGCGAGGCGCGAACGATCGAGAAACTGATCTCCGGTCAGAATACGACCGCGGTGAAGCATTCCTTCCGGGGGACGGTACGCTGCGGCGATCGCAAGCAGTTCCGGGTCGCCGGCTATCTCGCGCAAGTCCTCGAACGGGATTTCTCCTCGCCGAAATCCGACTGCGGAGGCATCGAGATCGTGTTGGAGACAATCGTCAGCCACGATAGTATCGCCGATGTTTATTTGGGGGTTGATGCTTCCTGCGAGGCCGGTGAATATCAGGCGACTCGGCTCAAACACATCGATGAGGTGTTGCGCGACCATCGCCGCATATGACTTGCCGCAGCCGCTTCGCGCCACGAGCACCGGGTGCCCGAAGATTGTACCCGCGGTCATCCGATAGCGGCGAAAGGTGTGCGGCTCCGCTTCCGCCAGAAGCCCGGTGACCTCCTCGATTTCGCCTTCCATGGCTCCGAGTATAATCGTCATGAGATATCCTCCAGCACGGCGACAATTCTTTCGGTCGCAGCCACGATGCGGTCTTTCGGTGCCGCGATATTCATGCGCAGGTGTCCTTCCCCACCGCTTCCGAATTTCGATCCTTCAACGAGCCACGCATCGGCGCGTTTCTGCAGCTCGGCGCGGAGCGTCACATCGTCCGACGAGAGGCGCGTGCAATCGATCCAAAGAAGATACGTTCCTTCCAGCGGCTCAATACGGACCGGCAGCCGGCCGGCATCAAACAGCGCTCGAACAGCCCTCTCGTTGTCGGCAATATAGGAAAGCACCGCATCCAGCCATTCGGCACCGGATCTATAGGCCGCTTCGACGGCGGTCAGGGTAAGCGCATTCTGTGTATCAGCTCCAATCCGGTGCATACGATCCCGAATCGTGCGGATTATCGATTCGTCGTCGGAGCTCGCTATAGCGCTCGGCAACCCCGGTATATTAAAGCTCTTCGTTGCGCTCGACAGCGTCAGCAGCCGGAGCCCCCGGCAATCGACACCGCGCGTCGGAACGAACCGATAGCCCGACATAACCAGATCTCCGTGAATCTCATCCGAGACAAGCAACACGCCGTAGCGGCGGCAGACATCGACGAGCTGCTGTAGCTCTTCGGCAGCCCACACCCGTCCGACCGGATTATGCGGCGAACAAAGGAGGAAAAGGCGAGCTCCGGCCGCCGCGGCTGTCTCGAGTGACTCGAAATCGAATCGGTAGCGGTTACCGTCGTGCCGAAGCTCGTTTACCACCAGCGTGCGGCCCTGACCTTCGACCGCATCCATAAAGGGGAAATAGACCGGTGTCTGAACGATCACCGAATCGCCCGGGCGCGTATAGAGACTCACCGCAGCGCGCACACCCGCCATAACACCGGGAAGCATACACCAGTGCGACGCCGGACGCGTTCCGATTCGCGTCTCGAGCCATTCCGCAAAGGAGGTGTAGAGCTCCTCGCGAGCGAACGTATATCCGAGAAGCCGGTTCTCGAGTCGCTTGCGGACCGCATCGACCACCGGCTCCGGAGCTGCGAAGTCCATATCGGCAACCCAATACGGCTCGAGGGAGTCGGATATTCTGCGTGCAAACTGCCATTTAACCGAGTCGCTATTCGGTTCCGGGGGCAGGTCAAAGCTCGTTCGGATCATTACGGTTCGATAGTAGCGGTCGTGCTTCTTCGGCACAAGGAGGTGCAACACGGCGAGCGGCATGTCGGGCAAACGTGGAGAGCTGAATGCTGCAGGTGCACATCGCACATCGCCGAAGACTTACATTCACGGGGACGTAATTCACTTGTATCCCCGCCGCACGATCTGTTAGCGTTTTACGACGTTTCATGACGCAAGAGATGATCCGAGCCCGCGCACAATTGCTCCGGAGGACTCGTGAGTTCTTCTTCAACGAAGGTTACATCGAGGTCGACACACCATTACTCGTGCCCGAGGTAATACCCGAAGCGCACATCGATCTATTCGAAACCTGTTACGACGACCCATACAACGAGAACCTCCATACGAAGCTCTATCTCATTCCGTCTCCGGAAGTATCGCTCAAACCGTTGATCGGAACGATGGGCGGCAGAATCTTCCAACTCGGTCACTGTTTCCGCAATCGCGAGAGCATTGGGACTCACCACAATCCCGAGTTCACTATGCTCGAATACTATGAGTCCGGCGTCGACGAGCACGACCTTCTTCGCCGTACCGCCGCGTATTTGCGCTATCTACTCCGCGATCCCAATCTCGGCGCTCTCGCCCGCAATTCCGGACGACTCGAGGTAATCGCAAGAGAGCCCCTCGTCATGACTGTTGCGGAGGCTTTCGAGCGGTTTCTCGGTATCGAGTTGTTCCAGGGGCCGGACGATGAAGGAAATGCCGAGGCACTTGCCGAGCGATGTCGATCGCGAGGACTTTCGCCGCCTGAGGAAGCCGAGTGGCCGGAGCTTTTTCACTACGTGATGGCGTCGTCGCTCGAACCCGCTCTCCCACGGGATGCGCCGGTTTTTCTCACCGACTATCCGGTGGGATGCCACGTGCTGGCTCGCAGAGGTGGCGACGGTCGTACGCGGCGGCGGTGGGAATTATACCTGTGCGGCATTGAGATCGCGAACTGCTTCATGGAGGAAACCAGTCCGGAGACCGTCCGCCGGTTCCTTGACCGGCAAGAGGATGAGCGCCGGCAACGCGGGGCCTCCGGAGTTCGTTCCGCCGAGTCGATCGTGCACGCACTCGACGGTGTATCGTCTGTCGCGGGAGCGGCGCTCGGGTTCGACCGCCTTTTGATGTGCCTCTCAGGTGTTTCTACGATCGAGGGGGTGATATTCTCACCTCTTCATGATAGCCTGAGCCGTCGTTAGTTCGACGCGAAATCGTGACAGATACAGAAAAGAGGAATTGAACACACATGATTCGAGCAGGAGCAATCAGCAAGGGTGTCTGCTTGCTTATGAAAGGCGACCCCTATCTAGTCACCGAGCGGGAGTTTGTCAATCCCGGGAAGGGACAGGCATTCGTTCGTTTGAAGCTGAAGAACCTGAAAAACGGACAGACGCTGCGCGAGACAATCAAGTCCCACGAAACCGTAGAAGAAGCAGAAGTTGAGGAGCGGAGCGCCCAATTCCTCTACGCCGACGGCGAATCGTTCCATTTCATGGACGCGGAGACGTACGAGCAGTTTTCGGTGCCGATTGCCGGTCTCGAAGACAAGACCAACTACGTGCGAGAGGGCGATACCTACGAGCTCGTCATCTGGCAGGGGCACGCGATCGATATCAAACTACCGCTGAAAATGACACTGACGGTTCAGGATGCCCCCGAAGCGCTGCGTGGTGACACCGTCAGCGGGGCGACAAAACCGGTCGTCATGGAAACGGGGCTGACGGTCAAGGCGCCGCTTTTCATCAAGACCGGCGACCGCCTCCTCATCAACACGGAAACGGGCGATTACGTCGAGCGGGTTAACAGCTAACCCGCCGGCGCTCAGCCTGTCGCCGCCGAACGCTATTCTTCGCGAGCGAGGTAGTCATTTACCCGGGCCTCGTCCTGTTCGGAAATCATACCCTCGGATACGCCGAGGGAAACCAGTTCACGAACATCTGCGAACGAGTGGAGCTCAACCCCGATCCATTCCATGTCGTGTCGACCTTTCGTTCCGCGCTCGATCAACACGACAAGATCTGTAACTTGAAGTCCTTCGGCACGCAGCACCTCCACCGCCTCAAGCTTGCTCCTGCCGGTGCTTATGAGATCGTCGAGCAGCAGGGCACGGTCCTCCGGCTCGAAAAACCCCTCGACCCGGTTACCCGTGCCGTGGGCCTTGAGCGGTATGCGCGGATAGATTAACGGAACGTTCATGTTCAAGCTGACCGCCGTCGCAATCGGTAGTGCGGCAACGGGGATCGGCGCGAGTCGATCGAAAACGATTTCACGGGCCATACGCGCATATGCCTCGGCAAGCTTTGTCAGCAACTCAGGATTGGATGCGGCTTTTCTGAGATCGATGTAGAACGGACTCGGCGCACCCGACTTGAGTGTGAAATGGCCTGTTTGGAAACAACCTTGCCGAATAAGGCCACGAAGTATTTCGCGTTTCAGATCACGTGACGACTTGCTGCCGATTCGCTGGTCGCGCTCCCGTTTATCTTCAGCCTGAGCTGTTGCGCGCGAGTAGCGTGAGGGAGGAAGCGATCCCCGTTTACGTACCGCCTTCCTTGCCCGAGAAATCTCATCGCGGAGCGCCCTCGCGGTTACCGCCGGGTCGTCCGCCTCCGAAATTGCCCGTGCGGCGACCGGTATGATTCGACCTCCATCGGAATCGGCACCATTCCTGACCGTATCGCCTGCCGATGCGCCTTGTGCACCGACACCCGGCGCAAGCAACCAACGCGACGGATACCGCGACCGCAGCGCCCGTAGCGCCGCACCGTCGGTCGCCGCGGCCACGAGACCGATGCGAGGCGATATATCGAGAAAGAGATCGGCAACTTTCAGAAAGAGCGGTTCACTATTGTCCTTCAGTTCCAAATCCTGTAGATCTCCGGCGGAAGGGTTACTCGTTCGACAGAGAACGAACGCGCACACGTCGTGATATTCAAGAAAGGGAGTAACCGTATCGGCACCGAGATATGGGTTCAGGGTAACCGCACGGACGCCGAATGCCTCCACGGCGGCTCGTGCGTACGCTTCCGCCGTACTGCCGATGTCGCCGCGTTTCGCATCGAGGATGACCGGTATCTCGTCGGGAATCGCTTCTATCGTCGCACGTAATGCCTCGAATCCCGTCGCACCGTGGCACTCATAGAATGCGATATTCGGCTTGAACGCGAGCGCGTAATCGGCTACCGCGTCAATAATCCTGCGATTCTCGTCCACAATGGCCGTCCTGGCCTGTGGCCCGGGCGCGACCCTCGGATCGAGTCCGACGCAGAGCAGGGTATCCTTGCTCTCGGCTCGCCGGTGAAATTTCTCAAAGATACCTGCATCCGTATGACGTGCGGCCACATCGTTCTCCCGCAAAGCGAAGATATGCATCGCAGTGTATCTTTCCGTTTAACACTATGCAATAATGCGGGGGCATGAGTAGCGTTCGGAACAGATACGAAGTCGGTAGCGTGATCGGTCTCATCGTCGATGTGCAGGATCGACTGATACGGCACATTCACGATAATCAGAACCTCATCCGCCGAACGGAGCTTCTCTTGCGTGGACTTACGATTCTCGGCATACCGCACCTATTCACCGAACAGTATCCGAAAGGGCTCGGGCGAACTCATCCCGCGCTTTCGGATCGTCTGCACGATACGCAGAAAATCGAGAAGATGGAGTTCAGCTGCATGGCGAACGATCGTTTTCGGCACGCGCTCGAGGCGACCGGAAGACAGTCGCTAATCATCGCCGGCATCGAGGCACATGTCTGCGTTCAGCAGACCGCTCTCGATGCCCTGCGCGACGGCTATTTCGTCACGGTGATCGCCGATACGATTGGAAGCCGCTCTCCGACCGATCGGGAGATAGCGCTCGAGCACATGCGGTGCGAAGGAGTGCGGGTCAGCACCGTCGAATCCGTCCTGTTCGAACTCTGTGGCGTGGCCGGCACCGACCCGTTCAAGCAGCTTTCCCGGCTACTGAAGTAACCAATCCTCGTCCGGCTCCGGGCGAAGTGAGAGCCACATCACGTCATATGGCTCCAGATCGACCGAGAGGCGATTGTCACCTCCATCAGGCAGAAAAAGCATGTCGCCGGTGATTTCATCGCGGAACGTCTTCCCGATGTTTTCGGGAAGCAGCATTCGATCGATGGATAGCTCGATGACATCGCTTGTCGGGTTGGCGAGGACCATTATCGGTGTATTGCTCTCACTCCCTCTGGTGATTACGAGCCCGTTTCCCGAGACCTCAATCAGTGACTCCGCCGACTCAGCTGCAAGCGCGGTTGTCCGCGAACGCGCCCGCAGCAGCTCGAGACAGTCGTTCCAGATCTTGAAGTGAAGGGTATCTGGAGTAGCTACTTCTGTCGCAATCGATCGCAGTCGTCGGTCCGAAGCGTTCGCACCTGCCGTCTCCTGACCGGCGAACTCCTGAAGGGGCAACTCAAACTCCCCTGCCGTAGCGATGAGCACTCCGTACATGCACCTGATCATCGACCGGCGCTGTTCGTCCGGCAGCACAGGATCGGCGAGCGCATCGTGGAGTGCCGCCGACACGCCAATTGTCTCAGAGGTCAAGCGGGCCGATCTGTACATCGTCCCTGTAGTCTCCGCGAGCGCTTCTATTGCTACTTCGGCGTCCTCGTCGGCGAAGGTTCTTGCGAAACCTCTTCCGACCTGTTCCGCGCCTCGAACCTCAAGCTCGGAGGGAGCTCCGTCCACCATTCGGGCGACATCCGGAGCCTGCTCTTCAAGCCATGCTTGCCAGGTGTCGAGATGCTCCGCGTCGAACCGGAGCGTCCCGAACACTCCGTCCGCTTCCTCGACAAGTAAACGGACCAGCTCGTCAACTCCGGATCGTGCATTTCCCTCAGCCGGAATGTGAACGAGAAGCGATGCTGACATCTATCCGTTGAAGCCTGTGAACACCATCTTCTTGAAGACTGCCATGAAGACCTCGGTCGCCTTCTTGGCGTCCCGCATAGGTATCCGCGCATCCTTCCGCAGCGATTCCTCGAAGAATGTCTCGAGCGTACTGAGCAGATCGTCGGCGGTATAGAATATATACGCGAAGTCATTCCCGGACGGCTTGAGAACGGTGAACGACGTATAGGTCATAACCGGTTCTTTGCCGATCATAATCCGGTCGTCGCGTTGAGTTGTGTGAACCTCCACTTCATTAAACCGATACGGAATCTTGTGCTCCTGATGGCGGTATGCAGGCTCGATATGCTTTTTTGGATAGCTTCTCGGTTCGACGAGAATATAAACCTTCGCACCCTCCGCCTGGAATGTGATGCTGTCTTCCGACGGAAAAAGGTCCTTTACATGTGCATAGGAAATAGCCTCGTAGCGGGAATACGTGCTTTCCTCGTCGAAAAAGGAGCTGACGATGAATCCACCGTCAGTCGGTAACTGGTTATTCCGATACGCCGCGAATAGATCCTGATACTTCGCCATACATACATCTCCTGTGCAAGAACATACTTGGAATTGCCGTCAAGTGCAATTATACCTTTTCCGATTGATAACCGGCATCACCATCGCTATACTCAACTCCGACATGGATCTCGACGCCGCGCTCCGGCTGTTCGGGCTACAGCCTGGCCCTGAGACAGGGGAGCTTAACCGAGCATTTCGTCGCCTCGCAAAACGGTACCATCCCGACTCTAATCCGGGGCGCGAATCGTGGGCGAACGAGCATATGTCGGCGATAAACACCGCGTACGAGATCATACGCGAGAGTGTAGAGTCTACAAACGGACAACGCAAGGAGCGTTCCGGTAACCACAATAACGTTCGACGGCCACACGCGAGCGGCGCAGCCGCCGAGGAGCCGCGTTTCACCGCGGCGGACGCCGAAGTGTTCCGAGTCGCCCATGACGAGATCATTGAGGGCATGCGTCTGTACTATCAATTCGGCCTGGACAACGTTCACCTCCGATACGAAGGGCCGTTGCGGCTCAAGTACCGCCGTGCCGAACGCTTGGTGACCGCGGGTTTGTCGACGCTATCACGCCTCGAAACGCGAATACACGGATTCCCACACGACAGCTTCGCCCGAGCCTTCACTCGCTTCGCCCGTTCGTTCTACAGGGCCATGCACATCGACAAGTACAATATCCCCTATTCCGGACAGATCGATCAGAAAGCGTACCGGCGCTATCGCTACGGCTCCGGACTTCTCGACCGCACGATCCGTGACTTCTGCTTTCCGGATCTATCCGGAAACCGCGCGGGAAATCCGCGTGAGTTGTTGGTCGTCTGTGACAGAGAGTTCTCTCACGTTCTCGCGTACCACCCGGAAAGCACATGGGCCGATGAAAGCCGGCTCAAACTCTCCCTCACCCATGCGTTCTTCGAGTACGTCTCGATTGCACTCGCTGCGTAGACCCCGGTGCGCCCGGATCATGAACCGTACGAACCGCACCAGCGAGTGCGTTAAAAGCACAGAGAGCCGCCCCCCGTTACGGGCAGCGGCCCTCGGCTACTCTTTGCACGTACGTCTCGGTACTGCTTCGTCGACACCGAAGCTGCAATCGCAGCCCTCCGGCGAGACGGCTATGCCGTCCGTCCTACGCCGAACGCGCGTCGGCGGCGGCCTGCTTCATCGCCAGATTCATCTGTGCTATGGCTAGCTTCGCAATCGGAATTCCGTACGGCGAACACGAAACGTAATCCAGTCCCGATCGCCGCGTGAACAGGATGTTTTCCGGTTCGGCGCCATGCTCTCCACACAGCCCCAGCCGAAGATCCGGACGTGTTAAACGCCCACGTTCGGCCGCCAAAGAGATCATCTCCTTCACTTGTTCGCCGAGTACCTTGAACGGGTTAGCCTCGAGCAAGTCGAACTCGTTGTAATCGGAGAAGAAGTTATTGAAGTCGTCTCTCGAGAGACCGTTGGTCGTCTGCGTGAGATCGTTCGTACCGAAACTGAAGAAGTCCGCATATCGCGCAATTCTGTCGGCTTGCAGCGCGGCGGCCGGTAGCTCGATCATGGTACCGACCCGGTAATGGACCGGCTCGGTCTCGAATTGCTTGCGTACTTCGTCCTCGATCTCCCGAATGCCGGTAATGTGTTTGCCCTCGATCTGCTTTCCGTTGCGGATCGTCTTGATCTCGTTTGCGGACATTACGAGCGGCACCATTATCTCAGGAATCGCCTCGACTCCCTCTTTCTTGAGCTTATAGGCCGCTTCGAAGATTGCCCGAACCTGCATGTTGTAGATCTCCGGGTAGCTGATCGCGATCCGTACACCGCGGTGGCCAAGCATCGGATTCACCTCTTTCAAGAGGTCACACCGTTGACGGATCTCACTCTCGCTGAGTTTCGGATTCCGCTTCCGGATGAACGACACGAAGCTCTTCATCGTTTCCGGGGTGTGCGGCAGGAACTCGTGTAACGGCGCGTCGAGCAACCGGATCGTAACCGGTTTCCCGGCCATAATCTTGAACAGCGAGTAGAAGTCGGCGACCTGGTATTTCTTCAGCTTCTCGAGCGACTTCTCGCGTCCTTTTTTGTCGCCACCGGCCACAATCATCGCACGGAATTCGTTGATTCGGCTCTCGTGGAAGAACATGTGCTCGGTTCGGCACAGACCGATGCCCGCGGCCTTGAACATCGCGGCGAGCTCCGCATCTTTCGGTTGATCAGCGTTCGCCTCGACATCGAACTCGCCAATATTGTCCTGAATGATGTCAAGCAGCTCGAGCAACCCGCTCCCCTCGGGGGAAGGCTCCGTCAGTGATGCTTTACCAAAGAAGATTTGCGGCGTGTCGTAGTACGGAACATTCAGTGTGATATAGTCGCCCTCTTTCACGGTACGATTCCCGATCTTCAGAGAGGTCTTCATGAAGCTCGCATCCGGATAGACCAACGCGACCTTACCGAGACTTCTCGCAACAACGGGCGCATGTGAGGCGTATCCACCCTCGGTACTGAGTACACCGCGCGCAACCTCGATTGCCTTTACATCCTCGGCGTATGTTGACGGCATTGCAAGTATCAGGTTCGCGTCCTCGCCCGCGTGCGTCGCACGCCGGTGTTCCTTAACCAGTGCTTCGGTAGAGAAATATACTCTCCCGATCGCAGCACCTACCGCACCTGCGATACCGCCTTCAACTCTCGCGAGCTTTTTCACCGAGTTAAGATCGAGTTGTGGATGCAGCAGCTCCGATAGGCGTCCCGGCTTAATCGCGTTGATCACGTAGTCGCCGTCGATTACTCCCTTCTTCCGAAGGTCCAGCAACGTTTTGATCTCCGCCTGCGTGGATCGGTTCGGTGCTCCGAACTGATCGATCACCCACAACTTCCCGCTTTCAACGGTGAAGCGGACCTGCCTGATCTCCTTGAAGTTCTTCTCGAGTTCTTCGGCGATACGTTCGAGCTCCTTGCGTACAGCCGGCTTTATCTTGGAAATCGGCTTTCCTTCGGCCTTGCGATCGTCGAAAGACTCCGGAAAGAACTCGCCGGTAATCTTGTCATCACCCGTGATGATGTCATGCGTGAAGTAGCTTCCGAAGTAACTCTCCTGCCCGTAATTACCGAAGACCATCGACTGAATCATCAGCGAAGAGTCTTCGCTTGTCGGCCGCTCTGTGAATAGACTCAGATACTCCTTAATCGTCCAGACAAGCTGAGCGTACGCGTCGCCGAGAAACGCAGGCGAATACACGTCGGTGAACTCTTCGACACACTTCGTCACCGAAGCCTTCTTCCGTGCGTTCTTCAGTTTCTTCGCGAACGCATCGATGCGTTTCCGCCGGGCCGCCGGAACGTCGGTAAGGCTTTCGAGCTGAAGCATCTTGCGAATCACGTTCGCGTATTCGTGATAGGCAAAATCCTCACCGACGTACTTGGCAAACCCATCCACAGTGTTGCCGGTCAACCCGATGTTGTGAATCGTGGAGAACGTATTCACCATATTCAGCATCGGGCTTTCCACGACCTTAATCAGAAGAGGGTTCTCCGGATCGTCGAAGCGCTTACCCATGATCCCTTCCATCTTCGCGACCGGCTCGGACAGAAAAGACTTCTCCGCTTCCGGATCGTCAGACATCTCCCGGATAGTCTCATTCGAAAGGACGAAGCCCGGAGCGATAGGGAGTCCCAAAGAAGCGAGCTGCATGACCCGCTTGCCCCGACTCCCGAGCTCATCGAGCCCATCGGGCTGGTCGAGATATTCGTTTTCGCTGAACGCGTGATACTTCTTCATTATCCGCTTACTCCCTACAGAGATATGTCACCGTTGTAACCGTTCGACGTTCCCGCCTACCGACGGACCAGGAGAGCGCCGGACACTCCTTAAGAACTGAATATTGCACATGTGACTCGCACAAGTCCGGTACATACATGCATGATACCGATTGCATATACCTGCTATATTCAATATCTGCCCAAAGTCCGACTAGAACAGTTCCAATGTACGGTCGGCCCCGCCGTGCAGGAACGCTTCGAAGCGGGGACTCGCACCTTCATACAGATAACGTCGAAGCTTTGATACGTCCTTCGGATCATCGCCGACGACACTGATCATGATCGGGGTTCCGTGCTTCACCTTGCCCCATTTGAAAAGCGCGTTTATGTCGTTTATACGCTCGTTCTCATACCAAATGAGCACATCGAGTCCTTCATACTTGCTCTTGTAAGACTCGATGATCTTCTTCCACGCCTCGACATTGCCGTTGTGAAACAACTCATTCGTGACCAATACGGGTATGCGCGAGGTCATTCGAGCCCGGCGTTTCGGTGCAGGCGCTGCCGGCCGTTCGGACACCGCGGGCGCGGATTGCGTCGCTGCAGACGGCTTTTCGGCTGAAGGAGCAGCAGAACCTGTAGGTGCATCCGGCTTCGATTCGATTGCCGATCGTCGCTCGCTCACATACGATTTCTTGCCACGGACCTTGGCACCGTCAACGAGTGAGGCGAAGTCGTCGGCAGCCTCGCGAAGCACGCTCGGCTTGACATCTTCACCGCGGACAGCACCGACGTAGACTACGAGCAGCTCATCTTTGCCGAGGGGTAACGCCCCTTCCCACTGGTCGTCGCGTTTCGGGTTGATAACGAAAACACCGGTATGCGGATGGTGGAACACACACACAATGTCCAGCTTGCTCCACTTCGACACCGTCTCGGTAATCGCTGAAACATCGTCGATCATCCGGCCAAGGTTGTGCGACTTATAGACGTAGTCGAACTTGTCAACGAGAAGAGCGCTCACAATGGGCTTAACCTGATGCCGGCTTACACGTCCTGCATCGAGGTGCTCATTCAGGATGTCGGCGAGATTCGCTCCCTTACTGACGCGACCGACATATTCGGTGACAACCTTGAAGTGACGCAAGGCCGAGTTAAACCCGGCCTTGCGTGCTAAGACATTAAGCTGATTGTCCATAAGCGTTTACAGCTCTTGGAGATCGTCATTCATTGACTGTGACGGAGTCACATCCGCCCGCCCCTTGATCTCCTCGCCGCTTGCTGAAGATACCCCGCCTGCGGCACCGCCGCCGGCGTCAAATCCCTCCGACGCAACACTTTCGAAGCTCTGATTCAGATCGGCACGGATGGTGGAGCGCCGTCGCTTGAACTGTGCGAAAGCCGCATCCTGGAATCCCTTCGATACGCCGTGTAGGAACTCGTTCAGTACGTTCGCCATTCCGTTCAGCGTGAACTTCTTTCGCTTGATACTGGAAATGTCCACGTCGAGCAGGAGTCCCGCCTGGATATGGTACGGGTTGATCAGGTAGTCGAACTCTTCGAACTCACGTTCGAGAAAGTCGATACGCTGATCGAGAATCACCCGCGGAGCCGGATTCTGATACCCGTAGATCTCGGATACCCGCCGCCGCGACCGTTTGACCATCCGTTTCATGAGATCCTTCTCGTAAAGATAGGTCTGGTTCAGTCGTTCGACATCGGTGTCTTCAGCCTTGATCCGTATGATCTCGTTCCACGTCTTCTGGAGATCCTCGTACATCGGATCGCCGCTCATTTCCTTCTGTTTGCGGATTCGGCCGCGTACGCTCTTGGCGAGATCTTCGAAGTCGGTGACGCGGAAATTGCTCTTGCTGTTGTGATAGACAGCCTCAACAACATCCCAGAGGTGCTGGATCTCGTTCTTGAACTGCTCCATCTGCTGATCGTACGCCTCGCGTTCGGCATTCAGCTGGTCGGAGTCGTAGTACTTCAGCCGCAGCTGATACCGTTCGTCTGGAAGTCGCTCGGAATCGGTGTCCTCGTATTCGCGAACGATGAGCTCGCGGGCGTTCTTGAGGTTCTCAATGTACTGATAGCCCATCTTCGACGTGTCGAGGATCGAAGTCAGTGAGTTGATCGCGGTATTGAATCCGCGGTTCCGGATGTTCTCCAGATCGACGATCTTCTTCAGGTTTTCGCGGATGTTCAGCGGATCGAATTCCTTCAGGTCGATCTCCGCGCGAAGCCCTTCGATTTTCTCAATCAGGTTCTTGGCGAGGAAGGTGTAGCGCTTGGAGTTCTCGTCTTCGGTGTCGTCGTCGGTATAGTTGGGAACCCGCTTCATCTTCTCGAACATCAGCTCCGTGTCGCTGAGCTCGTCCTTCCCTTCGTCGATCAGCTCATCCTGGAACCGCTCCATCTCCTGGTCGATCATCGTCATGATCGCGCGGGAAATCTGGTCCTTAATGAGATATTCGACGGTTACCTGGTACTGGAAGATCGGGCTGATCAGCTCGCTGTCGAGGATATTGACGCTGAGCTTGGTGTTCGTGACCGTCTTCGGCTTCTGAACCGAGTCTTTGAACGCACACTTGACAACCGCGTACGCGTTCTCACCGCGGATGAACGCACCGACATCCGTCTTCTGACGGAGAAGCGAGTTGGTATCGTTCTCGAGGTCGTTCATGCCTCGCTGGATATGACCCTGAAGATGCCCGTACATGTTGACGATCGACTTCTCGATCTCACCGGTGTTGAACTTGTCGGCGCCGGCAATCTGGTCGAGCATCTCCGCAATCTCTTTCGGAGAGTAGCGGGCGAGATTCTTGCTCTCTTCCTTATCGATGAAGTTTCGAACCTTCTTCACCATCTCGTCTTCCGACGTGACGATGTAGCGGTTGAACATATTCTGGAAGTTCTGGTTGTAGTAATTGTAGAGCTTCTCTTTCAGCCCGCCCATGACGTCGAGCTTGTCCAGAACCTCCTGAGGCAGCTTTACCTGTATGTCCTTTAGAATGTTCTCGACTTCTTCGTCGATAAGCTGCTTGTACTCGGCCTTCTGGTCGCGGCCTTCTTGTGCAAGCGAATTGCGCGAACCAACTGCTGATGGTTTGCGTGGATGAAATACATTTGGACTTCTGGGTATGTCCGACATCTTAGACTCCTTTGCTTTCAGTCATTCTTATGAATGCGGCGAAAATTCCACCGTTCCCAACTATAACACAGATTGAGATAAAGACAATTGCAAAAATCGTCAAGTCACTCTGCAGCTTTGAATCAACCGGGCTCCCCCCTTCGTTCGCGTATCATCTCAATCGCTTCATCGAACCGTACAGCGAGCTGGCTGCTGTACGCTCCGTCGCGCAGCGATTCCAGTTCACGAATCAGCTCGTCCACTTCTTCACTCGACACCGTCTCGAGATTCACGCCGGCGAGCAGGGAAAGATAGCCGGCGATACGATGCGCGGAGTCGTCGCGAATGAATGCGGTAGCGAGGTTCCACATGGTGTCTGTCGCAACAACACGGTATTGCTCCCCGTCCGGTAAGGTTAACGCACTCCCCGGGAAAATCCAGTCCGGATTGGGACCAATGTCGGGGGGAGTTCCCATAGGGCGATAGCCGCTCTCCACAGCGATGGCGTTCGTCACGTCAATAATATCGAGGATCGAAATGCCGACTTCTTCGAAAGCACCATCGAGGCGCAGCGACTCGTCAACAACGTCGAATGGCGATACATCGACCGATAACGCTGTTCCCGTCGGATCAACTTGAATGTCGATGTCATCGGCTTCGATCGGCTCGAAGTCGGGACCGATATCCGGGACGTCCACCTCATCGGGCACCGGTTCATCCGGCACCGCGTCGGGATCATCGGGATCGGGCACCGGTTCATCCGGCACCGCGTCGGGATCATCGGGATCGGGCACCTCTACGATATCCGGATCGTCGACCTCATCGACATCGTCCGGGAGCTCCTCTACCGGCGGGTCCTCTACCGGTGGAGCTTCGATCGGTTCTTCAACAGCAGGGTCGTCGGCGATGAGGAAATCGCGAACATCTCTCCCCCAGGGAGAGAGCAGATAACCGACACCGAGCGCCACGAGCAGGAGCGCGGCAAGCGCCAGCCACTTCGCCTTGCCTCCCGAATCGGAGCGTCCACCTGACCCCGAGCTCGGATTCAACGTGAGACCCGATGATGCAGCCGCACCGGATCGCGATGGCGCCCCCGCGGGCTGTCGATCGGCGGCGGGCTCGCCGCTTCGATCGGATGCGGATTTCTTCGCCGTTGCAGCTTCCATCCCGGTCGCAGCTTCGGCTTTGTCCGAAGCCGTCTCTTCGCGCGTCGCCCTATCGGGGACAGTCGTCTCGGAGCCCGCAGGTGCGGCTGCAACCGCCGGTCGACCTGCACGCCGGCGTAACTCATCGATCAATCGGATCAAGTTACGCCGATCACGCTCGAAAATCGCCGTATCAGGGCGTGAAGAGCTCCCGATCTGGCGTCGGACCTCCTGGCTGAAACGAATGTTTCGCGCCGACATTGTAGCCGACAGTGGCCGATAGAAGGCGTACACTCCATGAGCGCCGAGCAGGACTTGCGCCACAAACGGTGCCTGCTCGACAGTCTTGTCCTCGAACTGCGGGAGCGTCTGCGTAATCAGATCAGCGAGCTGGCCGAGACCGGCGGTCGAATCGCCGCCGGTCTCGCGGCTTAGAAGCGACGACAACGTCGCCGCATTGCGCAGGAAAAGCTGAAGCGGGTCCGGAATCGTCGGCCTTCGCAAGGCCTTCACGCGATTCTGGATTGCCTTCAGAGCGCGTTCCCCGGCTTGCCCCTGCGGCCTGCGACCGAAGTAGGACTCGACCTGTTCGACCAGCGCCATGTCCGGCGCATCGATCAGGTCGCGCAAGACCGGGGCCCACACCGAAAGGTACGAGGAAGCGAGTGTTCGCTCCTGCGGGATTTCGGTGGCAAATGTGTGCGGTACTGAAGGCACGAACGGCAGCGTATAGTCGTTACCGTTCCAACGAATCGCGAGAGTCGGCTCATCGCCGTCGATCGCCACGATACTCGAATCGCCTTCATGTCCGGGAAAAGAAGGAGCAAGCTCGATGGCGGCCTTGAACCCTTTCGGGTTGATGCGTAATCGATCTCTACCGGGATCGCTTATCCGATCTCCGGACTGGGTGTACTCATCCTCCGATGAACGGACATCCGCCCGGAAAGCACCCCCTTCGGTGCCGGAGGCGAACAGCCCCGCAAGCTTCTTCAGTGGAGTGGTATCTGCCGCTATAACCGTTACCGTAGATCGTTTCGAGCGGGCCCGTTTAAAGAGCTTCACCACCTCTTCATTCCGGGGATCAACGGTCCGCCAAGCCTGGACCTGATCGGGATCGACTCCCGCTTTCGCAAGTGTGCGAAAGTAATCGTCTGTCAGACGATTGCCTACCAGTTTTCCGTCCCGGAAGTAAAAGAGCGATGTGCCGACTCGAATCACGCCCGGACCATCGAATGCCGACTTCTGCAGTCGCAACGGATCGCGCAGATACTCGCTCTTGACTCTCCGCGCCTCCTCGACGAAGTGAAGATCCTTCTTCTCCCGATCGTTAAGAGCGAAAATCTTGTCGGCCCCATAATAGACGCTCATGTTACCACTGCGGTAGAAGTAGACAACCGCATGTTTCTCGGGAGGAGACTCTTCGATCGAATAGGTCTCGTACGCTTCGATCTGCAGGTCTTCATGCCCAACGAAATCCTTGAATCGTTCGACAATGTCCGGATCGCCGAGGTAGCGCAATTCATGTGAGGTATCTTCCTCTACGCTATGCACCTCGTAAAACGGATTGCCGGTAAGCCGATCGGTAATAACGACGTCCCGGATTTCTCCGGCCGCCTGCGGCGGGAAGTCGGGAGTATTTCCGATTCGCAAGAACGGACGCACGTCGCGATTCGAGGTTCCGATGAATATGACGTAACACTCACGATCGATGTGGAAGATACGTTGAGGAGCGTGTCTGCGTGAATCCCCCATTGCTTCCAGTGTATATCAGATGCAGCGAAAATCAAATCACAAGAATGCATTTCAAAACTCAGCCTGCAGGACACTCGGACGCATCAGTGATACGATTCGGCTGTCATGATTCAGAATGAGCGAAGTAACCGAAAGGTCATCCCTATCGCCAGTGGAAAAGGCGGTGTAGGCAAGTCGGTGTTGGCGGCAAATCTCGCCCTGCGACTGTCGGCGGCGGGTGCGGACACCGTTGCGGTCGACCTCGATCTCGGCGGGTCCAATCTCCACACATACTTCGGAATCAGGAATACGCGTAAGGGTATCGGCAACTTCCTGTCCGCATCGAAAACACCGTTCTCGGACATTGTCACCGACACCGATTGGGAGAACCTGAGGTTCGTACCCGGAGACGTTCTCGTGGCTGGTCTGTCACGGCTCAGCTCGGGCCAGCGAAATCGAGTTGTCACCGGACTCGAAGAACTCAAGGCCGATTACATCATCGTGGATCTTGGGTCGGGAACCTCCGAGCTGGTGATTGATCTTTTTTTACTGTCGAACTCCGGGATTGTCGTGACTACGCCGCAAGCGCCGTCGGCCTTGAACGCGTATGGGTTGCTGAAGAACGTTCTCTTCTACCGTCTTAAGGAGGAGTTTGCAAAGTCTTCCCGCATCACTTCCTATCTTCGCTCGGTCCAGAAAGACAGAAATCCACGGTCCACTCCCACGCTCGACGAGATCGTGAAAGCAATCAAGAAGATCGACGGGAAAGCCGCGACGCGAGCTCGCCGGCGCATCGCCGACCTCCATCCCCTTTTCATTCTCAATATGGTCAATGACCCCGATGATCTGTCCCTACTGCGCAGTCTGCGCAAACTCGTCAATGATAACCTCGGCATCGATCCCGCATGTCTCGGCGCCGTATTCTTCGACCCGACCTGTACACAAGCAGTGACCTCCCTACAACCGGTTACTACCTTCGATCCGTTGACTGCAATCAGTTATCAGATCGAGCGTATCGCACAGAAGATCTTTCAGAGCGAACGATTCCCCGAAATGCCGCTCGATCTCAGCGAGTATGAAGATAGCTACGAGCTGACGCAACTCGAACTCGAGGATGATGTCGAACAGTACGGCCGTCCGTCGAACTTCGGTGGAGATCGCAATGCTCAGGAGTTTTTCGAAGTTATATCGAAGCAGAAACAGGAAATCGAGCAGTTGAAACGCACCATACGGATGCTCAGCACCGGACGCGAGTAAGCGGCGGATCACACCTCGCCGGCGCTGTGATACGCAGGCCGGGCACGTCGCCCGGCCTATTTCAGCATGTACTTTCGATGCGCGCACACCCAGCGGGCGAAAAAAGCCTTCAACAGGCGGCTTGCGCCGCCTTGCGATTCGCGCGCATGAGTA
>SLIN01000150.1 GCA_007135605.1 Spirochaetales bacterium
ACTTCACATGCACCCGGTGCTCCAACTGTTGCCGCCACGAATCAGGGTACGTCTTTCTCTCCAATCGCGATATCGAACGGCTGGCAAAAGCATTTCAGCTCGAAGTCCAGGAGTTCGTTGAACGCTACTGCAAGCGTGTTGACCTCGGCGTCGCCACCCGCACAAGTCTTCGCGAGCAGGAGAACTTCGACTGTGTTTTTTTTCGTGACGGGAGATGCAGTGTCTATCCGGTCAGGCCGCTACAGTGCAGAAGCTATCCATTCTGGCCGGCCGTGCTGGAAAATGCCGATAATTGGAACGAGGAGGCTCGTCACTGTCCCGGCATAAACGTGGGAGCTCGGCACAGCGGGCAGACGGTTCTCGAGTGGCTCGACGCTCGGGCGAACGATCCGCCGGCCACATCCGAGCCTGAACACTTTCGATAGACGGGGAGGGGTAGCGTGCACTATACCTTCTGGGGTGCGAGGGGCTCGATTCCCACACCGCTGACCACCGAACAGGTGAAGCAGAAGATTTCGGCTGTGGTAGGTCGAATACGGCCGACGGATCTCAGCTCACCGTCCCATCGCGAAGCATTTCTGGACTCACTTCCCGCGTGGCTCTTCGGAACACCGGGAGGAAACACGACCTGCTTCGAGATCGAGCTTTCCGACGGTACGGCACTCGTTTTCGACGCCGGATCGGGCCTGCGCGAGCTCGCGCGAAAACGGATGCGGGCCGATGACGGTCCGAGCACCTACCATCTATTCTTCACTCACTTTCACTACGATCACCTTCAAGGGCTGCCGTTCTTCATTCCGTGCTATCTTTCGAGCTTTTCGGTTCGCTTCTACAGCCCGGTGCCCGATTTCAGGAATATCGTAGTCGGCCAGATGCGACACCCGTACTTCCCGGTGACCATGGAGGGCACCATGCAGGCGAACCTCGAGTTCGAGACGCTTCCGGAAGGCGGCGAGCTCAAGCTCGGAGGCGCACGCATTACTTGGCGACCGGTTTCACATCCGGGGGGCGCATTCGCCTATCGCATTGAGGAGAACGGGAAGAGCATCGTCTTCTCGCCGGACGTCGCACTCGGCGAAGACGAGTTCGAGCGAAGCGAGCGGAATCGGCAATTCTTCGGCAACGCCGACGTATTGATTCTCGACGCGCAGTACACGCTTGGAGAGGCTATCGAAAAATACGACTGGGGCCATTCCAGCTACAGCCTCGGTGTAGACTTTGCAACCGGCTGGAACATATCGACACTTTACCTGTTTCACCATGAACCGCTGTACGACGACCGTAAGCTCGATCGAAATCTGCATGCCGCCCGCTGGTACGCACAGAGAAGTGGAAATACAACCCTCCATATCGATCTCGCACGCGAAGGGGAACGCTACGAACTGTAATCGGCTCTGGGTATTCATTCCCTTACAGTGCTACTATTGGTACTCGTATGGAGCCGAAAGTTGAAATTTCCGGTAACCACGCAACAGCCGTGTACGTTTTTCTAAAGAGACACGAATCGCAGCTCGACCGAAGCTGCCGGGCCGTGTTGAACGATTTGGAAAAGGCCGTGCAGCGTCATCTTTCGATTGAAGAGCTTGAGCAGATTCACGGCCACGAGCAGGGGAATCAACCTTGAAACGTAACAGCATCACCAGAAGAGCGGTTGGCGCGCCGCGATGTTCGGCGCGATTCACAGCATTGACTGTTTGCACGGTACTTTTCGCCGTTGTCGCAACACAAGCGGCAAGGGCCCAGTTCAACCCGCAGCCCGGAGCCGAGGACCCGCCGCTCTACCTCTCACCACACAATCTCGGGAGAGGTGCGTCGGTTACATCGCTCGACTCCCCCCGTGCCGACGCGGTAAACCCTGCGGCGGCCGGCGGAGCCGAGCGAGCCGTACTCGACCTGAGCTACACCGGCATCACCGGTTTCGGCCGCGATGGCCAGGGGTGGGACGGACACGGTGTCAGTCTCGGTGGGACATTGCCGACTCGCTACGGCTCCTTCACCGGCGGACTGAGCTTTCTCACAGCCTCACTCCCGGACTACAACCTCGGAACTACGGTCGGCACCAAATTCAGCTATGCGCGTGATGTCTGGGACGATCTCTCCGTGGGCGCCGGGGTGAACCTCGATTTCGGCGGATCCAACGACCGTCTCGCGCTCGGCGCGACTCTCGATCTCGGTATGCTCTACGCGCCGCCACGCGTGCTGGGAATCGACAACGCGAGGCTGGGAGCTGCGTTTCGCGGCATTGGGTACGGCTATCGCCCGTTTGAAGACAGCAGCTCGCAGCCGAGCACCTTTACTCCGGTGGTCGGTCTCGCGATACCGCTGGTGGACACCGACGACGTGACACTCGAGTTCAGCAGCGATATCAGTGCCCCGACGTTTCAAGACGGACGGCTCGATATCGGAACAACGCTCTCACTGTTCGACCGGGTCGACATCAACGCTGGATGGGGCGCAAGCGCCCGCGAGCTGATCGAACAGGATCGCCCTCGCGGAAGTCTTCTGCCGTCTTTCGGGATTTCGGTCAATTTCGGTGCGGATCTACGCGGTCGCACGGCCGAGGATTCGCTGATCGCCCGCCAGGGGTGGGACCGCAGCGAGGTCCGCACACGACTCGCGGCTCGGCCGTTGTACGGCAGCGCGTGGGCGATCGGTACCGGAGTCAACATTCCGCTCGGGGTCACCGACGAGACACCACCGGATGTGCGTATCGACTATCCGGAACACCTGTATATCGGTCCGAACAACTCCGGGGTGAACGACGATCTCACGCTCCCTGTATCCATTACCGACGACCGCCTGATAACCGGCTATGAGCTACGCATCGAGAACGAGGACGGCGAGGTAGTGCGCACGATTCAGAATCGCACTGAGCCGCCGACGGAGAGAAACATCAACACCTTCTTCGAGCGCCTCACCCGCGTGGACACCGGTATCGATGTGCCGCAAAGCATTCGCTGGAACGGCCGCTCGGATTCGGGAGGGGTGGTTTCCGACGGTCTGTACCGCTTCGCGCTGTACGCGTGGGACGACAACGGCAACGAGGGGCGTTCGCAGACGCACGAGGTCTCGGTCGATACGACACCACCGAATGCGCGCATTACCACGCCGTTCGGCGCCGAACGCATATTCTCTCCGAACGACGACGGCACCCGTGACCGCTTCCCGATCGAACAGGAAGGAAGCGAGGAGATCGAATGGACCGGACGAATCGTAAGCAGCGAAGGCGAAACCGTCCGCACATGGCGCTGGACGAACGGTTCACCCGAACCGGTAGCGTGGGACGGCCAGACCGACGACGGTGAATTCGCCGACGACGGTGTGTATAGCTACGTACTCGAAAGCACCGACCGGGCGGGCAACGAGTTCAGTGGGCGTCTGGCCAATATCATCCTCGACACCGAGCCGACTCCGCTCGGCATCAGTATCGATCGCCGCTATCTCGCTCCGACCGGGAACGGAGTAAACGATACAATCACCTTCGAGCTCGATGTACCGGTGCGCCGGAACATCGTGTCATGGGAACTTACCGTTGTCGATTCGGACGGCGTCGAGGTTTTCTCGCGGTCGGGCGGTTCCGACGGCCCGCCGGAACGCTACGAATTCCGGGGGCGGGGCGCCGACGGTGCGCTTATCGCCGAGGGCGATTACCGGGCCCGCCTCAGCTTGCTCTACCGCAACGGGAATGAACCGGTTGCAACCTCCGCACCGTTCACCGTCGACGTGACGCCGCCGCGAGCGGTGGTAAGCGGCGAGGTCTCCGTCTTCGCACCGACCGGCGACGGCAATCGAGACGTGATGGTGCTCTACAATGAAGCGAGCGGCGGCATAGAATGGTACGGCCGGATTATCGACCATGAGGGAAACACGATCCGCGAGATCGAATGGAGCGGGGTAGCCCCGGCCCGTTTCGAGTGGGACGGAACTCGAACCGACGGCGCTCTCGCACCGGATGGTACATACGAGTACGTGCTCGAAGGAGTCGACGCGGCGGGTAACCGAGGCGGCAGCGAGCCGGTCTCGTTCCGCATGAACACTCAGGACACCGATGTGCTCGTGACCGCCGAATACTCGGCGTTCTCGCCCAACGGAAACGGTGTGCGAGATACCATCGATCTCTTCCCGCAGTTGCGGAGCACCGACGGCGTCGAGGGCTACAGGGTCATCGTGGTCGACGACAATGACGAGGCGGTACGTACGTTCTCCGGTTCCACCGTTCCCTCGCGTCTGACGTGGGACGGCATCGATCGTGACGGACGCCGGGCGAGTGACGGGCGCTATTTCGCGCGGCTCGAAGTAGATTACGAGACAGGTGTCACCGCGGACGCGACGACCGCCGATTTCCGAATCGATACGGTCGCGCCGGAGGCGACGGTTTCGATCGACGAGCGGCTGTTCTCTCCCGACGGAGCCGACGGACGACCGAGTGTCACGATTACGCAGGAAGGCGACGATGACATTGTGTGGACCGGAACGGTTTTCAACGAGGCGGGCGACGCGGTTCGCACCGTACGCTGGAGCGACGGTCTCGAACCGTTTACTTGGGACGGTCGCGACGATGCCGGCAATGTAGTACGCGACGGTCGGTACACATACGAACTCGCGGGCGCAGATGAAGCAGGAAACTCAACATCGAAAGAGATTGACGAAATCACCATCGATACGCGTGCTCCGCGTATTTTCCTCACCGTCGAGGATTCCGGATTCTCGCCGACGGGCACGGAACAGCACGAAGATATCGGGCTCGAGTTGCTGATCACACCCGCAGACGGTGCGGATCGATGGCAACTCACCATACACAACGAGAACGGTTCGGTGGTGCGTACTTTCGGGTCGGAGGATGTTCGCAACGAAACCGCAATCCGTTGGGACGGTCTTGACGACACGGGCGATCCCGTGGAACAGGGAGATTATCGCGCGGAGCTGCTGGTGGAGTACGCGAAGGGCAACCGACCGACAACGCGGTCTCCACGATTCGAGGTGGTAACGCGCGCTCCGGAGGTGGGTGTCGAGCTCGATCACCGGCCGTTCACTCCCGACGGTATCAGCGGTCCCGAGGAGCTCGAGTTTCACATTGATGTGGACACGATCGCCTCAATCCAGTCGTGGGAACTGGAGATCCTCGATCGGAACGAACGGTTCTTTAACGAGTTCTACGGAACGGGACGTCCCGCTTCGGTTATCCATTGGGACGGCAGAGCGGCCGACGGAGAGCTTGTGATCTCGGCGGAGGATTATCCGTACCGTCTCCGTGTGGTGGATGTCTACGGTAACGAGACATTGGTCGAGGGACATGTACCTATCGGAATTCTCCTGGTACGGGACGGCGACCGGTACAAGGTTCAGATTCCGAGCATCACCTTTGAGCCGAACAGCCCGCGGCTGGTGGTCGACGAAAACGATCCGCGAGGTGTGCAGAACAACGCCGTCCTCGACCGCCTCGTAGAGATCTTCACCAGGTACCGCCAGTACAGCATCGTCATTGAGGGACACGCGGTGAATCTCACCGGTACCGAGAGGGAGGAGGAGGAAATCCTCGAGCCGTTGTCACGCGCCCGGGCACAATCGGTGAAGGAAGGTCTGATGGACCGAGGTCTTTCCGAGTCACGAATCAGCGTCGTCGGCCGCGGCGGCCTCGATCCGATGGTCCCGCACGACGACCTCGATGAGCGCTGGCGGAACCGACGGGTAGATTTTATACTCGAGCGATAGCACGGCTGACGAGCAATCGTCTTCAGCGGGCCGATACCCGGTAATCGGTCCGCTGCCGCCCCATTTTGGGCCGGGGTCGTCGGTAGAGCGAAGACTTTCACGCGGGACGGGGCGAGGTGCGCATACCCGAGCAAATCATCGATGAAGTGCGCAGGCGTTGCGATATCACCGAAATCGTCGGTGAATATGTGGCACTCAAATCGCGCGGAAACCGCTTATGGGGCCTGAGTCCATTCACAACCGAACGAACTCCATCGTTTACCGTTACGCCCGAGAAGGGTGTTTACTACTGCTTTTCGACGAACAAGGGCGGATCGGTATTCAACTTCATAATGGAAATGGAGGGGCTCACCTTTCCCGAAGCGGTGGAATTTCTCGCCCGAAGGGTCGGGGTGGAAATACCACGCTCCGAGACCGATACCGCCGAAAGTCGCGGACGCGCGGCACTGCTCGAGCTCTACCGGAGAGTCGCCGGAAGCTTTCACCATATACTCAGCGAACATGACGCGGCGTCGCACGCACGCTCGTATCTCGAAGAACGCGGTTTTACGCATACGACTATCGAGCGTTTCCAGCTCGGATATTCGCCCGACGATCCGTACTGGCTATATCGCTTCCTGAAGAAGAAAAAGTATGATGATGCGTTTCTCGCCGACTCCGGTCTCTTCA
>SLIN01000036.1 GCA_007135605.1 Spirochaetales bacterium
ACCGCGTGCGAGCTCCCGGTTGAGGTTCGACAGCTTTCGCAGCGTCTGGTTCAGGTCGGTTATTACGTGCCGTTTCTGCTCGGTATAGGGCAGTATCAGATCGTCGAAATCGTGGCGACTCTCGTGTCGGGAGAGCTGTGTGACCTGTTCCTGCAGCTTCGCCTCGAAGCTGGTGATCTCACCGACTTTCGACCGCAGGAACTGTAACTGCGCCTCGTATCGGCCCCGGGTCTTCTGGAGCTGCGCGGCGATCTTCTGGCCCTGACTGCGCCCGGCGCTCTTCGTCTCATCGGTGGCACTCCGGTTGATGTTTCCGCGGCCCACGTGCTCGAGCCATTCGTCAACGTAGTAGATCGGCTCGCTCGACTCCTTCTGGAGGACGACCCGGGAGAGCGTTTCCCGCTGCTCCTGCGAGAGCATGGTCGGAAGCACGAGATGGAACCGCTGGAAGAGACGCTTTTGCATCGGCAGGTTTGGACCGGTCTTCGCGGCGATACCGGTGCACAGTTCCCAGACCGCCGGCGCGAGCTTTGTCCGGTAGTGGCTCCGCTCCTGAGGATCTTGGGCATGAAGGAATCGGCGCAACAGATCGTGTATGCGTTTGGAAACCTCTCCTTCACCGGTGAGGACTTCCTTATAATAGCCTTTATCGGTGAAGTAGCGGTGCGGTTCGGTCTCAATGCGTTCGGGAACGTCGAAGCCGCTGTTGTCGAACGTACTCGACGACCGATCGTCGTCCCCGTTTTCGGTCGACTTTTCAGGGCCGAACAGCTCGTTGAAGTCCGGAGCTTGCTCGTCCGAATCTACCGGGAGAAGCTCGGCTACTTCGGGATCCAGTTCATTATCCGACATTACGGCTCACCCGAACGATGTGCATACCGAAGTGGAGGTGACGGGACTCGAACCCGTGACCTCGTGAATGCCATTCACGCGCTCTAGCCACCTGAGCTACACCCCCAAAGCACTTATTTTACTGATGAAATACTGTAGTCTTTCCGCGGTACCGAGTCAAGGAGCGCCGGCCGCAGCGCGGCCGGCGCATAGTACACCGCATCTGTCGGAACTGTCCGGGTGAACACCGTCGACCGATACGGTTCGGATACGGACTCGGCGCAACCCCCTTGGAATCAGCCTTCGCGGGTTGTATTCGGAGGTCCGTAGCTCGCGCGAACGGCGCCGTCGGCCTCCGACCCGTCCATATCTTGCCGAGAGAATAGCGGCATTCCTGAACAGTTGTAAAGACCCGTTGAACCGATGTACTCAGGCGCGTGTCGGATTTCAATGCTGCCCATATGTCCGACAAGCTCCCAGATCGACGGTCGGTGTGTTGCTCACAATCGGAGGACTGCCGGCGTATGTCCGGATCAAGCCGGAAGCTCGACGCCGGGCGAATCGCGCTTCGACGGTTTCATGGCTCGGGCAACCGTCTCCGATTCGGCGGACAGGTAACCGGTTCGCAGGCAGGTGCGAAAGAGGGTCTCGGACATGAACTCGATCTCTTCCGAGGAATTCCACGCGGTCTCGCAGCGAAGGCGAACCATGTAGCCGCCGGGAACTTCCTGGGTAATCTCCACCGTCTTGCAGGCCGAATCCCGGCCCTTCACTCGGTAGCGCGTATGCATTTGCATTATCCTCCACCTTTAAGCTTCGGACACTTGGCTGCGCACGTTGACAGCTGCTGGTATAATCTCAGGCGATGGTTACGCACGTAGTAATGTGGACGGTGAGACACAAGGACGGGCAGACCCGCGGAGAAGTCGCCGAGCAGCTCAAGGAGACGCTGGAGTCGATGCGCGGACGGGTGCCGCACTTTGAATCGCTCGAGGTCGGACTCAATCGCGCCGCCAGCGATGCGGCGTGCGATGCGGTGCTCATTACACGGCACCGCGACTGGGCACAGTTGAACGCGTACCGCGACGATCCGGTTCATCGGGAGGTGGCGGCGTTCGTTGCCGATCACACCGACTCGCGGGCGGTCGTCGATTTCGAGTCGTGAGCCGGATCGCAAGCGCCGTCCGAACGACGATCGATGCCGGACTCGCTCGCGAGAACGTGGTGGTCTTCCCGTCGCAGGTGGCCGCCGATTTCTGGCGAAGCGATACGCTTCGCCGGCTCGGCGCCGAAGGTATGCCGGCGGTAGTCCGTTCGGATCGATTTATCTCGTGGGATACGTTCAAAGAGCTGACCTCGACGAGGCGGACCGATCGCGCACCGGCGAACGGAGCGCTGCGGCGTCTCGTCGCTCGGCGTCTCACGCTCGATAACTGCCGAAATCCATTCCTGCAGCGAATTGTCCCGCGCGAATTTGCCGCCGATTCGCTGCTCTTTGCCGACTATGTCGCGCACGGATTAACGGGATTGCAGGCGCTGCTCGATCGCGCCGAGTTTCTCGATCCCGAGCTTACCGAAGATGTGCGTGCACTTCACACCCGGTATTCCGCTATGCTCGACTCCGGCGGCTATTTCGAGCCGGCATGGGCGCCTGCCGGTGTGGAGCCCGCCGGGAGGCGTTTTACGATCTTCTTCCCCTCGCTGATCGACGACTTCGATGAGTTCGAGCCGGAGCTTCGATCGCTGGCGGAGATTGACATCGTTCCGCTGCCGGAGGCTCTCGATGAGCACCGGGCGCGAGTGTACGAGTACGACGATACGTTGATCGAGCTGCGTGATGTGTTCGATGCGGTGGAGCGCCTGCTTCTCGATGGAGTACCGGCCGGCCGTATTGCGGTGAGTATCGGCGACCTCGATGCCTGGCGCGACGAGGTCGAGCGTGAGGCGCGGCGCCGCGGCCTGCCGGTCGGCATGCGGGCGGGAATGCCGCTCGCCGATCACGCGGCCGGACAGATATTCGCGCGAATCGCCGATTGCGTAGACTCCGCCGTTCACCCCGACAGCGTGAAGCGATTCGTGCACCACCTCGGAATTCCGTGGAAGGACGGCGAACGTATGCGGCTGCTCGCCCGGTTCGGAATCGTGCACGGCTGCCTCGGAGCGGGAGGTGGACGGCCCGCTGGTGCATGGTACGAGGCGTTCGCCGCGGGCGGCAGCTCCGATTTCCGGGAATGGGCGGAGGCCGCCGGTACCTCGGTGGGAGAGCTGGCGACGCTTTTCTGCTCCTTCGAAGAGGGGCTTCGCGCGATCGTGCACGCATCGGGCTTTGCCGAGCTCCGCAGCGCGATCTATGCCTTTCTCGGGCGCTTTGTCGATACCGGGGCGTGGGGAGAGGAAATCGAGCCGGTGTTTCAGCGCTGCATGCTCGCGCTCGCGGAGTGGCGTACGACCTCGGAGCGAAGCGGCCTTTCCGCCGATGCGCCGTTCGCCCTTTTTCGCGCCTCGCTCGCCGAGAAGATCTACGTGCGGCCGGCCGACCGCGGCGGAGTACCGATCTATCCGTACCGTGTTGCCGCCGGAATCGCTCCCGACCATCACTTCGTCGTCGGCGCCTCGCGCGACGCCGTCACGATACCGACCGCCCGGCTGCCGTTCGTACGCGACGATGAGCTCGAACGTATCGAGGAGGCGGAGGGCGCGGCGCGGCCCGGAAGCGACGCCGTCGATCCGACGGTGGCCTTCTTCAGGGCGTACACCGAAAGCGGCGAAACGGTGCGCATCTCCTACGGCAAACGGAGCACCGGCGGTGCGCAGGTCGCCCCGCCCGGGCGTCTCGAGCGCGGCGAGCCGGGTCCGACCCGGTTCGCGCGCGAGGCGGCTTTTTTTTCCGGCGGAGCCGCTGTCGCCGGAGGAGCAGACCTCGCCGCCGGCGACCGATCGTCCTCCGGCCGGGCATCCGAGGCCGGCGACCCGTCGCCGGCCCGCAGCCCGTCCGCCGCCGCCGACCCGCGACCGGTCCTCTACCGCACCCAGCTCGCCGGCTACCGCGCCGACCTCGCCCGCCGACGCCCCGACTACCGCCGCGAGCCGATTCCGGCCGAGCTCGGCGCGCAGCTGCGCGCGCGCATGATCGACGACGGGCGGATGACCCTCTCGCCGGCGCGCGTGGAGGCGATGGCCGGCGGGCCGTTCTCGCTGCTGCTCACCCGGGTGCTCGGCGTCGAGGACGAGCAGTGGCAGCTCCTCACCGCCGACCCGCTCTCGGAGGGAACGCTGCTGCACGACCTCGCCCGCCGTATCGACGCGCACCTCGCCCGGACGGACACACCGTACGGGGAGGCCGACGGGCAGGAGATCGCCGGGCTGATCGAGGCGCGCCTCGACGAGTATCTGCGCTACGGCGCGGTGGTCGACTCGCCGGTACCGGCGGCCGTACTGCGCATGCAGCGCGCGGCATTCGCTGCCGATGCGCGCGGGCTCTTCTCGCGCCTCGCCGAGCTCTTCCCCGCCTGTCGCCCGCACCGGCAGGAGTGGAAGGTCAAGCGAATCCTCGGCGACACCGCGACAGTCGGCGGGCGCATCGATTCGGCGGTGCGGTGCGGAGAGCGCATCATCATCATCGACTACAAACGCGGCAGCTCGAGCATTCCCACCGACGGCGATGTGCGGTCGCTCGTCAAGCCGCAGCTGCCGCTGTACGTTTTCATGGCCGAGGCCGAGGCCGAGGCCGAGCTCGAGTCCGGGCTCGAGTCCGAGCGCGGCGTGCAGATCGAAAGCGCCGCCTATATCGCCGCTCGCAACGGCGGACGCATCTCGATCGCCGTCGGCGAACGGCCGCCGACCGTCACCGCTCGCACAAAAGTCGCCATCCCCGCCGGGGAGTGGGACGACTATCGCGAGCGCGTCGCCACCGAGCTCGACCGGGTCGCCGCGCGATTGCTCGAAAGCGACTACCGCTGCCCGAATCCGTGGCTCGGGTGCGACGGATGCGCGACCAGGGCGGTGTGCCGGGCGAAGTACGGGCACCGGGAGGTGACATAATGCGACTCGATGCCGATCAGGGCTCTGCGGTCGCCTCGCGCGGGGCGGTGGTCGTCTCCGCCGGCGCCGGCTCCGGAAAGACGACCGTGCTCACCGAGCGCTTCCTCTCGCTGCTCGCCGACGGCGTCGACATCGCCTCGATCCTGACTCTGACCTTCACGCGGAAGGCGGCCGCGGAGATGCATCAGCGTATTTACCGCGCGCTCGCCGACCGGGCGGCCGGCAACGCCGACACTCGCTATCGCCGCGCCTTCGAGCGCTTCGACGAGGCGCGCATCTCCACCCTCGACAGCTTCGTCGGCGAAATCGCGCGGGCCGGCTCGGCCGCCTTCGGCATACCGCCAACCTTCACCGCCGACGAGCGGCAGCTCGCGCGGCTGTGCGAGCAGGCGGCCACCGACTTTCTCCTTGCCCGCGAGGACGAGCCGGTGCTCCGGCGGCTCGCCGCCGACCGCGGCGCCGAAGCGCTCCTCGGCGAGGGGCTCACGAGCCTCGCGATCGCGGAGATGAGTCCGGTCACGCCGACCGACTTCGAAGGGACGATCGAACGCCAGCTCGAACGCTGCCGGAGCTGGGCCGACCACGCCGCGCGCGCGATCGACTCGAATCTCGCCTTTATCCGCTCGGAGTACAGCGGTGCGGCGGCGCAGCCGAAGGCGCCGAAGCTCGTGAAGAACGCGGTAGCCGTCGCCTGCGAGGCGCCGGAGCTTTCGGCCCTCGATTCCGAATCGCTCACCGAAGCGCTCGATGCGATCTCCGTCCTGAAAATGACCGGCGGGCGCACCACCGACGAGGCGATCCTGACGCTCAAGGAGCGGATCGGCGAGATGCGCGAGCAGACCACACTGCTTCGCGAATGCCTCGTGCTCCTCGATTCGCGCGACGACATGCGGCGGCTCTACGCGCTGCTCACCGAATTCCAGGAAGACGTGATCCGGCGCAAGCGCAGCGCCGGGCTTCTGTCTTTTGGTGATGTGATGGAGCTCGCGATCGCGGTGCTCGAGCACAGCGACCCGGTGCGCGCGTGGTACCGTTCGCGCATCTCGCACGTCATGATCGACGAGTTCCAGGACAACAACGACCGGCAAAAGCGTCTGCTCGAGCTCGTCGCCGCAGAGGGTGAGCCGGCCGCGCCCCACGCCGGTGAGCGCGATATCCCGAAAGCCGCGCCCCGCTCCGGCGAGCTCTTTTTCGTCGGCGACGAGAAGCAGAGCATCTACCGGTTTCGCGGCGCCGACGTCAGCGTTTTCAAGCGCCTCGCCGGTGAGATCGACGCCGCCGGCGGCCGGCGCATCGCGCTGCGCACGAATTACCGCAGCGCCCCCGGGCTCATCGCGCGGTTCAACGCGATATTCGAGCGCATCATGCCGGGTGGCGCCGACTACGAGGCAGGCTTCGAGCCGCTTCTCGACCGGACGAATGTACCCGACAGCGGCGGGGAGGACAACGGTGACGATGCGATGTCGCCCGACGGGCGCGGCCCCGGCGGGCCGGGCGATGCCGGCGCC
>SLIN01000196.1 GCA_007135605.1 Spirochaetales bacterium
ACCTGTGGAGCCACCGCTTCCAGCCGCACAACATCAATTTCAATTATCAGAAGCTGCTTCACGAGTACTACACCGCCTTCGCCGCACAGGGGGCGAATGTGCGCGTGACCTCGTTCGATCGCGCGCTACGTTCGGCGAAGGTCGTGGTCATGCCGGCGTACTCGCTCGTCGACGCCGACACCGGCGCCAGGGTGAAGGAGTTCGTCGAAGGCGGCGGAACGGTCGTTCTCACGTATCGCTCCGGAATTCGCAATCGCGACAACACGATGCTCGAGGAGACGATTCCCGGACCGTTTGCCGAGATCATCGGCGCCGAAGTGTACGAGTTCGATTCGCACAATTTCGGCAGGACGACGCCGATTGAAGGGTCGTTCGGCGCCGCGCATGCAGCCGTCTGGGCGGACATCCTCGAGCCGACCGGTGCGAGCACGCTGGCCTGGTATTCAGGTGGCTCGTTTGCCGGCTCGCCGGCGATCACTCACAACGCGGTCGGGCCCGGCCACTGTTTCTACGTCGGCTGCGATCTGCCGGAGCAGGCGCTTGCGTCGGTGGCCGAGCATGTGATCGATACCGCGGACGTTACTCGGGCGCCGGTCAAAGCGCAGGACGGAATCGAGGTTGTTCGCCGCTCCGGAAGCGGCGGTGAACACTATGTATTGCTCAATCACACCGGTCGCGAACGGCTCGTCGAGCTTGCGCGGCCGATGATGAATGTCGAGACCCGGCAGAAGCCGGGAAGTGTAACGCTTGGTCCATACGACGTGGCGGTCTTCCGGAACGGATGATCGCACGTCGGCGCCGAGGGGCGCCCGGACCACTGCAAAGGAGGAGACCATGAAGAAATTCGGTCTTTTGTTGCTTGTTCTGAGCCTGGCTGCAATGCCGCTGTTTGCCGGTGGCCAGGAAGAGGTTGACATCGATCCCGACGAGATAGCGGGAACGATTACCTTCGGAGGATGGCCGGCCGCCGATGAGGCGGTAGAAGCCATTATCGATGGATTCCAGGAGGAGTACCCGAACGTCGAGGTAGAAGTCGAGATGATGGGTACCGCGGACCATCACGATCGCCTCCTGACTTCACTCGCGGCTCAGGCGGGAGCGCCCGACGTCGCGATGATCGAGGCGGAGTACATCGGAGCGTTCCGCGATCGCCCCGGCTTCGTTAACCTGCTCGAAGAGCCGTATAACGCTTCGCAGTACGAAGACGACTTCGTGGACTACAAGTGGCAGCACGCCCAATCGTCCGACGGAGAGGTTATGGTCGGACTGCCGTGGGATATCGGGCCGCTCTCGTTCTTCTATAACCGGCGCATGTTCGAAGACGCCGGTCTGCCGAGCGAGCCGGACGAGGTCTACGAGCTGCTCAGCCATCCGGATTCGTTCCTCGAGGCCGCACGAGCGCTGACGGTCGAAGACCAGCAGTGGGCGATCGGCAATGCCACCGATATCTTTTTCGGTCGGTGGGCAAACCGGGACTGGTACGATTTCGATCTTTCGTTCCGGTTCGACTCCGATGAGTCGCTCGACCTGATCGAGTTGGGACGCATCATGCGCGAAGAAGGGCTCGATGCACAGGTCGACGCCTTCGACGAGGAGTGGACCTCACTGATCGGTGACGGCCGTATCGCAATCGTGCCGAGCGGAAGCTGGTTCGGCGGCTTTCTCAAGACCTGGGTCGCTCCCGACCTGGAAGGCGACTGGGGCGTGATCGCGCCTCCGCTGTTCGACTCCACGAACTGGGGCGGTTCGTTCCTCGCGATTCCGGAGATGTCGGACAACAAGGCGGCCGCGTGGGCATTCGTCGAATATATGCTCGCCAACAGCCGGCCTCAAAACGAGATGTTCGAGGCGGTCGACTACTTCCCCGCCTATATGCCGGCGTGGGACGATCCGATGTACGATGAGCCGGACCCGTACTTCGCCGGACAGCGTACGCGCAGGCTCTGGGCGGAGATCGCCGAAGGCACCGAGCCGACCATGGTTACCCCCATGGACGCCGAAACCGCCGATATCCTTATTTCCCGCGTGGATGCCGGAATCGATGCTGGAGAGCCGGCTCAGCAGATTATCGATGACGCGATCGAGGAGATCCTCGGAGCGACTCAGATGGAGCGCGAGGCCCTGAAGGCGCGACTCGGACTCGACTGACGTTCCGATTCTCAGTGTATACTGGTCTCGCGTCGCGGGCGTTCTTCGACGCCCGCGACGTCGATCTTACCGAAACGCGGTGAGGCGGCGGGTCGGCTTCCGGTTCCGGAAACGCTCCCGCTCGGGTCGGGCGCCTCACCATGTTTGTCCCCAAGGAGAATCCACCTATGAGCAGCCATACCGACACGCTTCCGGCGCACCGGCATCCGGGCCTGCTGAAGCGTATGCGGAGGAGTTGGGTACCGTACACGTATATAGCTCCGTTCTACATTCTCTTTATGATATTCATGGCCTTCCCGATCGTGTTCTCGCTCTACCTGAGCGTGCAGCATTGGGACGGGCTCAGTCCGATGCGTTTCATCGGGTTTGATAATTTCATGCGTCTCGCCGGCGATCCGATGTTCTGGCGTGCGTTGAACAACACGCTCTTTATCGGAATCGTCGCGCACATTCCGATGTTGCTTTTCGCACTGGTTGTCGCCTTTATTCTCGATTCCGGCTTTATTCGCTCCCAGCACCTCTATCGCACGATCTACTTCATGCCGGTGGTCGTTTCGTCGGTGGCGATCTCCATTGTGTTTTCGAACATATTCGGATTGCGCTCGGGGATCATCAACCTGTTCGTGGTGATGTTGGGCGGACAGAGAATCAACTTCCTCGGCGGACAGGGCGAGTGGATTCGGCTGGTGATCATGACGATCTTCATCTGGCGATGGCTCGGCTGGAACATGGTCATCTATCTCGCCGGACTGCAGTCGATACCGGGAGAGCTCTACGAGTCGGCCCGGATCGACGGGGCGAGCTGGCCGCAGGTGCTCTTCCGCATAAGCCTACCGATGATCAGGCCGGTTGTCCTGTTCTCGCTTGTCCTGTCGGTCGTCGGTACGTTTACACTGTTCGATGAACCGTTCGTAGTCGCCGGCGTTGAAGGTGGCCCGAACCGGATGGGGCTCTCGCTCATGGTACTGCTTTATCGGAACGCGTTCCGATACTCCCGTTTCGGATACGCGGCAGCGGTCGCGCTGGTCATGACGATTATGACTGTAATCGTTGCGCTTATGAACGCGAAGCTGTTTGGTAAGAAGGACTGATCGCCATGCAGAAGACCAACCGCTTTAATCGAGTCCTGCTGTATACGATCGTGAGCCTCGGTGCTCTGCTCATCCTCTTCCCAATCTACTGGATGTTCGCGCTGGCTACCCACACGACGAGCGATATCTTTTCGTTTCCGCCGCCTGTCTGGTTCGGAACCTTTCTCATAACGAATATCCACGGCCTGCTCGGCTCGGTATCGTTCCTCCGTCACATGTGGAACAGCGTGTACGTGGCGGCTGCACACGTTGCGCTTGTGCTGCTCTTTACCTCCATGGGCGGCTATGCATTCGCGATGTACCGCTTCCCGGGCCATCGCTGGTTGTTTGCGCTCTGTCTTTCTACGCTGATGATTCCGTGGATTGCAAACATCATTCCGTGGTTCATCATTATCCGGGAGTTGGGCTGGATCGATAATCATCTCGCCCTGATCGTTCCGAACGCGGCGAATGCCTTCGGAATCTTCTGGATGCGCCAGTATGTCCAGAGCTCCGTACCACGCGACCTCCTCGACCAGGCACGCGTCGACGGCTGTCACGAGTGGTTGATCTACTTCCGGGTGGTAGCTCCGACGCTGACGCCGGCGTTCTCGGCGCTCGGCATTTTCATGTTCGTGCTCAGCTGGAACAACTTCATTGTGCCGCTGGTCGTGCTGCGGAGCGATCGTCTCTATACGCTGCCACTGACCCTCGTGCAGCTGATGGGAGATCCGTTGCGTGGATATGATGTCGGCGTTCTCATGACCGCCGCGTCGCTTGCGGTGCTTCCGATCATAGTGTTGTTCCTGTTCCTGTCGAGACGCTTCATCTCCGGCCTCATGGCCGGCGCGATAAAGGGGTGAGCCGCGGCCGGACGCCGAACCGTTACGTAATCGCCGGTCGTGACCGGGACGGCGGCTGAGTTGATGGAGACTCAGCCGCCACGAAAAGTACCAGCCACCTGGAACCTCGCTCCACTGACAACCCCACTGACAACCCGATATGTGTACATGCCTCGAGCAGCAAGAAACCATATTTGTATTGTGAACGCCGTGATATTATATAGACATTCCTGGACACTTACAGTAACCTGCATCACATAATAAGCAATTACTCACAAGGAGTGCATTATGAAACGAATACTATTGATGGTGCTCGTTCTGGGATTCGGACTGGTGGCGTGCGCCGACGACGTCGATGATGCGGCGGCGGACGCGGAGTTCGTCGACGGAACCTATACGGCGGCGTACGACTATGCCGACGCCCGCGGCTGGCGGGCCTTTCTCCAGATCGAGGTTGGCGGCGGAGTCATATCCGACGTTGACTTCGACTACGTGAATGCCGACGGCATTCGCAAGAGCGAGGACGAGGGATACAACGAGCGGTGGCAGGGCGTGCTCGACGAAGATATCGACATGAATATCGCGCGCGACCGGTTCGCAGAGCAGCTTATCGATCGCCAGGCTGTTCCGATCGATGTGGTCACAGGAGCCACGGGGTCAAGTGAGCTTATGAACGAGCTCGGCGACGCGGTGCTCGAGCGTGCGCGTGCCGGAAATACCGAGCTTGCAATTGTCCCGTACGATCTGACGGTGACTGCCGAGGATGAAGTCGACCAGCGCGGATGGACCGCCCGCGTTGAGCTCGCCTTCGAAGGTGGCGAGCTGGTTTCGGTCGATTACGACGAGGTGGAGTACGAGGATGGCGAAATCGTCAATCGCAAGTCCGAGGACCAGGCCTACGCCGACCGCTGGGAAGGCGCCGACGGCATAAGCCAGATGGAAGCGTTCCCCGAGCTCGAGCAGCGGCTCCTCGATGCCGGCGGCGATCCCGACGATGTCGACCAGGTCACCGGGGCTACCGGTTCCTGGGCCCGCTTCGTCGACGTTGTGCAACGGGCGCTCGACAGCCGTCAGTCGCCGGAGTTGCCTGTGGCGGTAGAGTGATCCGCCGTGCTGTGACCCGCGTCCGTCCCGCTGCCTCTCGTGCGCCGGGCGGACATATTCGAGGTTAGCCGCAATCGGGTTGCTGCAGGGGCAGCTCGATCCCCGGTCTCGCTACCCCTGCCCGTAATATGCGCCGGGGCCGTGCTTCCGGAAGAAGTGCTTTTCCACCAGCGGCCTGTGAGCGGCAGAGATCCGCGGGGCGAGCTCCTTTGTGTGAATGCCCATGCGCGCGACCTCTTCGAGCACGACGGCGTTTTCCACCGCGTGTTCGACGTCCGGGCCCCAGGCGAACGGACCGTGCTGAGCCACGAGAACGCCTGGGGTTCGGTCCGGATCGTACTCCGGCTCGGCGAAACACTCGACGATCACCTTGCCGGTGTTCCGCTCGTATTCGGTGGCGATCTCCTCGTCGGTGAGCAATCGTGTGACCGGAATTTCGGTCAGGAAGTGATCGGCGTGTGTTGTGCCGAGACACGGTATCGGTTTCTGAGCCTGGGCATAGCAGACGGCGAAGTGTGAGTGAGTATGCACGATTCCACCAATGGCCGGGAACTCTCGGTACATTTCGAGATGCGTCTCGGTGTCCGAGGACGGCTTGAACTTGCCGTCTATCAGCTCGCCGTCGGCGAGCGCTACCAGCGGGATGCTCGCCGGGGTCAGCTGATCGTAGTCGACGCCGCTCGGCTTGATTGCGACGAGTCCCGCCTCGCGATCGATCGCGCTCGCATTTCCCCACGTCAGCAGAACCAGTCCCGCCTTCACAATATCAAGGTTCGCGGTGAGAACCCGTTCGCGTAGTTGCCGGTGTTTCATATCCTGTTTCGCGCCTCCTCGCGAATTGTAATGAGCTCTTTCATGAGACGCGACAGGTCGGAATCCCGGCGGACGCCTCCGAAGGCATCGTGGACGCTTCGGTACAGAGTGTACAGCCGGTCGTACACCGAAGCGCGGCCTGCGGCCGGTTCATACACGAGATCGCGTACTCCGGTCATCTCGCGTATGGCGGCGGGAACATCGTCATGCCCTCCGGCCTCGCCTCCGGCGACGACAGCTCCCGCGATCGCGGCGCCGAGGGCGGCCGCCTGATCGGTGCGCGAAACGCGTAACGGGCGCTTCAAAACATCAGCATA
>SLIN01000069.1 GCA_007135605.1 Spirochaetales bacterium
AAGTACTGTCGGATTACGAGGAGGTCGTATCGGTCGTTGCACAGATCGGCGGGGAGTCCGACGACCCGCGGTTTCTCGCCGACCACACGCATGCGGCCAACAGCGGCGAGTTGACGCTCCTTCTGACTCCCGGCACCTCCGCACGCGAACTCGCCGAAAGGCTGAACGCCCGGTGGACGCTGCGTACGATGGAAGTGAACGCGCGATTGCCCGAAGGAGAGCTCTCCCGCCTGTTGCGCTTCGGAGGCGGCACCGGAATCGCAGTCTACGGTGAGTCGGCGGAGATCGCGATTGCACGTGCCGAGCAGCTCTCCGCCGAGCTCCCCGGACCGGTCGTAGTGTCGCCGGTCGAGACACGACCGAGTATCGCCGCGCTTCCGGATCGCGACGTGCTCGACCATCGCGGTATCTCTCTCTCCGAGGCGGGCACGACTGTACGCTCGGCGGTGGAAGGAGCCGTATCGGGCAGACTCGTCCGCGACGGCGAGGAGATCGATATACGTTTGTACACCGGCGATGTCGATCGAAGCGGTGAGGTCCAACGCATTCATCTCCCGAGCCCGTCGAGCGGCGCTCGGTCGATTCCGCTCGGTGAAGCGTTTCGTCTCGAGGAGCGCAACGGGCCGGCGACCCTGGTGCGCCGCGGGAGGCGTGACGTGCTCTTCCTGCGTGGAGCCGGCGACGAGAGCGAGATCGCTGCCGGTCCTGCATCGTCCTGGTCCGAGTCACCGACGTGGGTCGAACACCTCGCCGAGGATGCAATCGCCGAACAGATCGACGCGTTACTTCCGGTCTTTGCGCTTGCCGTTGTGATCGTCGCGGCGATTCTCGCGGTGCAATTCGAGGGATTCGTCGAACCGGCGATCGTTCTCGGCATGCTTCCCGTCGCCTTCGCGGGGGCAACGGTTTCCCTCCACCTCGCCGGCAGGGCGCTTACCGTGCAGTCGGCACTCGGCGCTCTCGTGCTCATCGGTATCGTGGGCAACAGCGCTATCGTTCTGATCGAAACGTGGAAGCGGGACGAGCAACTCCTTGACGGAAGAAATCTCTCGCTCGCAGTCGTCGTCTACCGGGGAGCGATACGCCGACTGCGGCCGATAGCGATGACAACCGCAACGACGGTAGCGGTAATGCTTCCCCTTGCCGTCGACCCCGGCATCCGGTCGCACCAGAGCGGGCTTGCGATCGCGGTCATCGGCGGACTGATTGCCGGCACGCTTATCACGCTGTTTGCGGTACCGGCCCTCTATCTCACCGCGCGCCGGAGGTAACCCGTTGAGCGGCGGAGCTTCGAGATCGTTCCGGTGGCGTGTTCTGCTCGCCGCGCTCGCAACCGCGTCGGCGATTCTATCGACAGATCTCGAGTTCGCCGGCGTACCGCGGGTCGATTCGCGCATGATATCGGTCGTCATTCGCTATACCGGGGTCGCACCGGCTGAGCTGGAGCGGATAGTGACCGAGCCGCTCGAATCACGACTCGCGGCGGTTTCCGGCCTCAAGGCTCTTCGCAGCAGTACCGAAGTCGGCCGGGTTCGAGTCAACGCCACGATTCGCCGCGATACCCCGCTCGACGAGGCGTATGCGGAGATCAGCGATCGCGTCGACACGCTCTACGAAGCGCTCCCCCGCGCGGTACAGCGACCGCAGATCGTCCGGGGCGACACGGAGGCCACCGCCATCGTGGTCATCGCACTCGGCGGCGATTCACTCTCCTCGCGAGAAGTACGGCGTCTCGCGGACGACGAGCTGAGCGCGCAGCTCGAACGAATCGCCGGCGTCGCGGAGGCTCGCGTGACCGGAGGGGCGGTCGAAGAGATTCACGTCGAAGTCGACAGCGCGATGCTCGCCTCTTCGCTCCTCCATTGGAGCGAAGTAAGCCGGCAGCTCGGCGACCGGCACGCGCTGCGCGCCGGTGGAACACTGCGAGAAGGTGCGCTCGAACGTCCGGTCGTTCTCGACACACGGCTCGAAACGCCGGAGCGACTGGAGTCGTTGCTTCTTCCGCCCGCCGAAAGCGCGGTGAGAATGGATCGGTTTGCCTCGGTCGGCAGGCGAGCACGTGCACCGGAGTCGATAAGCCGGGTGGACGGCGAGAGCACCGTGTTGATTCACGCTACGGCGACGTCGGACGCGAATATTCTCTCGACCTCGCGCGCAGCGGTTGAGCTCGCGAAACGCTGGCGCAGACAACACTCCGTCGATGTATCTGTCGTACACAATACGGGCCACGAAGCCGAGCTCGCCCTGCGGCGAACCGGGACCGCGCTCGCTGCATCGCTTATCGCCGTTCTTCTCATCGTTGGCGCAGCGGCACGATCGGCGGCCCGCGCATTCGATACCGCGCTCGTACTGCCGATCAGCATACTGTTCACCGGCGCGATCGTCTCGGGTATCGGCCGCCCGATCGACCCGCCTATGCTCGCAGGAGTGGCCGTTTCGTGCGGTCTCGTTGTCGACGCGGCGATCGTTCTTTCGGGCCGCCACGCGTCGGCCTCGGTCCGGGCGGTGGGTACATCGACGCTGACCACGGTTGCCGCACTTGCACCGTTTCTCCTCTACCCGGACCTTCTGCCGGGCGCCGGCAGCATCGCGCTCGCCGCCGCCTTGCTCGTTACAGTATCGTTTCCGGCGGCGCTGCTCCTGCGCAAGTGCGAGCTCTTCGCCCGGCGTGCCGGTGAGTCGCGAGCGGCGGACACGGATTTCGAGACGAAGGAAGCACGGATCGCCGGAGTATCGCAAACGGCCGGCGCCATCTCCGCTCGAGTCGCCGTCTTCTCCGAGCGCCATCCGGCACCGCTGATTACCGTCACGTCGGTGATGGTCGCCGCGGTCGCCCTCTTCGCCGTGCGTGCAGGCAGCGATTCGCAACCCTCAGGACATGACGGCACGCTCCGGCTCCATGCCGAGTTCGAGAGCGCGGCGTCCGTCCGGTCGGTCGACCGCCGCACGAGCACGATCGCCGCCGAGCTCGCATCGGTGGTCGAAGTCGACAGAGCCGACTACACGGCGCGGCGCGACAACGCATCGATATCGCTCTCCCTCTCCTCCGATACATCTCCCTCCGATGTGGAACCGTTCGTCGAATCGATCGACGATCGAATCGCCGATGCCCGGTTGCACCTCCCGGCCGGCGAGACAACGCACCGCTCCGGGACGGCGATCGAGGTCGCGGTGACCGGACCGGAACGTGACAAGACACGAACGCTCGCCTCATCGTTGGCCGATACACTAATGGGCGCTGTCGTCGGTCGGTCGGAATCCGCCGATAGCAGTGCGGACGGCGATATGATACCCGCCGATGCGGTCGTGTTGCACTTCAAGAACGATCCTCCGGCACTGGTCGTTCATCCAGACCGCCGCAGGCTCGCCGCCGCCGGAATCTCGCCGGCGGTTGCAGGGCGGACGTTGAGATGGGCGCTTCACGGTCCGGTCGTTCTCAAGTGGCAGGAGCACGGCGGGGAGACCGATGTCCGGCTTCGCTCCGACCGTGGGGAGGTTCGTGCGCCGCAGCAGCTGCTCGCTTTGCCGCTTCTGCGAGGCGACGGTGATACCGTGCCGCTCGGCTCCGTCGGCGAGCTGCGCCGCACGAACAGGCCATCGAGAATCGATCGGTACAACCGTCAGCGGGCGTCGTTCCTGACCGTCAGCTATCCGACCCGAAGCCTCGAGCGTGCGCTCGCGTATCTGCGGGCCGGGATCGACGCCGCCCGGCTTCCTGCACGGTATGCGGTTCAACTCGACCCGCGCTATCGCGAACGCCTCCGGCGGTATGCGCACCTCTGGTCGATACTTCTTGCAACCACCATCGCAATTGCGCTTCTCATCGCGGCGGCGTGTGAGTCGGTGAGAGTTGCCGCGCTGTCGCTCCTCGCAATACCACCGACCGTCGCCATTACCCTCTCACCGTTTCTCATCGACGGATCGCCGTTGAGCGCCGGAGTCCTCGTCGGAACAGTCATGCTCGCCGGCATCGCCGTGAACAATGCCATCCTTATCGGAGTACCGGCGTTGAGTGCAGGACTCGAACGGGCGATTACCGCTCGAACGGCGGACCTCCTGCCGGCGGGAATAACGACCGTAGCGGCAGCGATTCCTCTTCTTACACTTACCGGAGCCACCGCCCACGACGCGCTCGGCGAATCGATCGCTCTCGTACTCCTCGCCGGCACCCTCGCAAACACAGCGGTCACCTACCTCGTATTGCCGGCTATCTGGACAGCGTCGATCCGGCGGAAGAGTGCCGGCGCAGCGGAGGCGGACGCCGGGTCGCCGCCGCGGGCCGGGCACGGGCCCCCTACTCCCCCTCCGGCGCAATAAAGAGCTGCATCGACGGCACCTCGTCGAGCGATGTCCACTCGTAACCGATCGCATCGAGCTGCTTTTCGAGCGCCGGGCGGTCCTCGGCCTCGAAGCCGATGAGGACGTTGCCGGTATCGCTTGCCTGACTGCGGTAGTGGAACGCGCTTATGTTCCACTGCGTGCCGAGGGTGGCGAGGAAGTCGCCGAGGGCGCCGGGGCGTTCGGGAAAGTCGATCTGGTAGAGATGTTCGCTCGCGGCGTTCGGCGCCGGGCCGCCGATCATGTGCCGGACGTGCTCCTTGGCGACATCGTCGTCGGAGAGGTCGGTGTGCTCGTAGCCGTACTCGTCGAGGCGCGCGAGGAAGGCGGCGCGGTCGTTCGGATCGGCCACGCTGACGCCGACGAGGACGTGCGCCTTCCGCCGGTCGCTGAGGCGGTAGTTGAACTCGGTGATGCTGTGGTCGCCGACGACCTCGATAACGAAGGTGCGAAGCGCGCCCGGCCGCTCCGGCATCGCGATCGCCGCGAGCACCTCGCGCCCCGACCCGATGAGCGTGCGCTCGGCGATCTGCTGCAGCCGTTCGAAGGTGACGTTGGCCCCCGAGCAGATCGCGACCGCTCGGGTGCCGGCGGTGGGAGCGCCGGTCGGACTCCCGGTGCCACTCTCTCCGCCCGCTCCTCCGGCCCCCGGCGGTGCCTCCGGCCGCCCCGCCGCGGCGCCCGGAGCCTCGCGCATGATCCCGGCGACCGCGAGCGCCCCGGCAGGCTCTACGATACTGCGCGTATCCTCGAAGACCGCCTTTACCGCCGCGCAGATCTCGTCGGTCCCCACGGTGACGATGCGGTCGACGCACCGGCGGGCGACTTCGAAGGTATGCTCGCCGGCCTGCTTGACCGCAACCCCGTCGGCGAAGATCCCGACGTGGTCGAGGGTGACCCGGCGGCCTGCACGCAGCGATTGCTGCATCACATTGCTGTCGCTCGGCTCGACGCCGATGACCTGCACATCCGGGCGCAACTCCTTTACGTACTGCGCCACCCCGGCGAGCAGACCGCCGCCGCCGACCGGAACGTAGATGTGCGTCGCATCCGGCAGCTGCTCGAGGATCTCCCGGCCGATCGTTCCCTGTCCGGCGATCACCAGCGGATCGTCGAACGGATGGATAAACACCGCCCCGCGCTCTGCTTCGAGCTCCCGGGCGCGTGCATACGCATCGTTAAAGCTGTCGCCGACGAGCTCCACCTCCGCGCCGAGCGCGCGCACCGCATCCACCTTGATCGCGGGCGTGGTTCGCGGCATGACGATCGTCGCGCGTATGCCGAGCTTCGACCCGGCGAGCGCCACCCCCTGCGCGTGATTGCCGGCGCTCGCCGCGATGACCCCGCGCCGGCGCTCTTCGGGACTCAGATGCGCTATGCGGTTGTACGCTCCCCGCAGCTTGAACGAATGCACCGGCTGCAGGTCTTCGCGCTTCAGATAGATCTCCGCTCCGGCGGCCGCCGAGAGCTTCGCCGCGCGCGTGAGCGGAGATTCGACCGCCACATCGTAGACGCGGGCGAGCAGTGTCTCTTTAATTGCATCGATCACGTTCGGCTACCTCCGCCGCGCCCGGCACGGGCTTGACGATGGTCAGCCCATCCCCCCAGCACGGCCGGCTCGACCGGGCAAGCGTAGCGCTTGTACTACGCAGCGCGTCAAGCGATCGGTCGGATCCGGGCGGTCACGCGCGGCCGGGCGTTTTGCCGCGTTGACCCGAAAGCGGCAACCGGGCACACTGAGCCTACCTTCCGGCGGCGGCTCGCACGGATTCGCGAAACGGCCGGCGAAGGGCTCGTCCGGACGGTCGATAGAGCGACTGCCCGTGCAACCCGGCACAGAACATGGACCTGCGAGACTATGAGTACGCTTGACGCATTGCTAGCCGACGAGCGCGCGAACCGCTACCGCCTCGC
>SLIN01000192.1 GCA_007135605.1 Spirochaetales bacterium
CCGCCGCATGACGATCCGATAACTCTGGCGGAGTTGCCCCCGCACGAATTTCCCCACGACCGCCCCGCCGAAGGCGCCGCGAGCCGGCTCGAACGCGACGTCTACTGGCTCGCCGACACGGATCGTGCCGGCAGGTTCCCCGGCACCGTCGGGATTCGCGATACCGAGCGTTTCATCCGTGCGAGATTCGAGGCGCTGGGTCTCGAGCCGCCGCCGGCGAACGATGACCGCTACGAGCACCGCGTGATCATATACCGTCACGATTTCGAGATATCCGATACACAACTGTTCGTTCAGCTCGAAGACGCCGGCGAGAAACCGCCGCTGCGCGCACAGATTGGGCGTGACGCTCGGGTTCTCCCGTTTTCCACGGGCGGGACGGTCGCCGGACCACTCGCATTCGCCGGATACGCGATAGAAGACGACGATCGAGGGTGGAGCGATATGAACGCCGACGATCTCGATGGGCGAATCGCGCTCGCATTTCGTTACGAGCCGTGGCTCGAGGAGCCGGTCGGAGTACACGGTACGCTCGAGCTCTCGCGGCACGCTTCATTCGCCAGGAAGGCGCGGGTCGTTCGAGATGCGGGCGCCGAGGCACTTCTCGTGGTCACCGGACCGCGACACCTGCGCGTTCCGGAGGACATCCGACCGTTCGATCTCTTTTCGCTCGACCCCGATTCCTCGCCCTTCGATCGTATCAGGACGGTGGACGGCGTCATCACCATGCAGATTTCGCACGAGCTCGGGGCACGGATCTTCGAGCGGGCCGGTTACGACATCGATGCGGTTCAGAACGCTCTCGACCCGACGACCGACGCGGCCGCCGACGACTCGAGGGACGCTGCGCACTCGATCGATGTCGACCTGTCTTCGGTTCACGTGGAGCTCAGCGTCGGGCGGGCGAATGAGCCGGAAGCGGTAGCCGCACGGAACATGACCGCGCTCGTTCCCGGCGTGGATCGCGAGCGAGTTATTGTGGTCGGCGCGCACCACGACCATATCGGTGCCTTCGGAGACGGTGCGGAGGCTGTCTATCACGGTGCCGACGATAACGCCTCCGGCACCGCGGCGGTCCTCGAGCTCGCCGCGCGGCTCTCCGCTCGCGATGAGCCGCCACCGGTCAGCGTGCTCTTCGTTACGTTCACCGCCGAAGAGGTCGGGCTCCTGGGGTCGAGGGCGTTGGTCGACTCGGAGCAACTCGCGGAGCTCGATCCGGTTTTCATGGTCAATCTCGATATGATCGGACGGAATCCGGAGGAGCCGTTGCGCCTCTATTCTTCCGACGACTCCGATGCGTTTGTCGAGCTTGTCGATGAGCTTGCACGATCGATGGAGGTCGACGTCGAACATCGTGCCGGTGTGGTACGGCCGAACAGCGACCATTTTCCGTTCCACCAGGCCGGAACTCCGTTCGTCTCACTCTTTACCGGTCTCCATGAGGATTACCACGACATCGGAGATACTGCCGACCGTCTTGATTTCCCCCGTATGGCGCGTATCGTCGACCTTACCGAGGCGCTGATTGAAGCGGTTGCCGAAGAGCGGTGAGCGGTGAACGGCGGGCGGTGAACGGCGAGCGGCGGGCGGTGAACGGCGGGCGGCGGGCGGTGAACGGCGAGCGCTGAAGGGCGTCGGTTGAGGGGGCATCGTCGCGACAAACTCTCATTCGCGTCTACTCGGGGCGGTTCGTATGAGCTCGTTGGATTACCTCCGGCGCTTGTGCTATACACGGTATCAGTACAGCTGTCGGGGCGGCGTGCATGGCGGTACGTACGATCTGTGCGTCCGACAGCTGTGAGAAGGTGAGATGCTGTTATGAACCCGGACATCACTTTCATCCGTCCGGCGCTCTCGGTTGCGCCGATGATGGATTGCAGCGACAGACACTATCGCTACTTCATACGCGGTATTACCGGATGCACCTACCTTTACACCGAGATGGTTTCGACCGCAGCAATCGTCCACGGTGACCGCCGGTGGCTGCTCGACTTCGACCGGTGCGAGGCTCCACTCGCGCTTCAGATCGGAGGCAGTGATATCGATGAGGCGGGGGAGGCGGTGGCGGCAGCCGAGCCGTGGCCGTACGACGAGATCAATCTCAACGTCGGTTGCCCCTCGGACAGGGTTCAGGAGCGGGGCCTCGGAGCGTGCCTCATGCTGCGTCCCGAGCACGTCGCACGCATGGTGGAGGCAATGCGGGCGAACACCGCTAAGCCGGTCACGGTCAAGCACCGTATCGGTGTCGATGAGCTTGACCGGTACGAAGATCTGGTGCGGTTCGTCTCGGTCGTGCGCGAGGCCGGGCCCGCACGCTTTACGGTGCACGCACGCATTGCGTGGCTGGAGGGACTCAGTCCGAAGGAAAACCGGAACATCCCGCCGTTGCGCTACGGCGATGTCTATCGGCTCAAACGCGACTTTCCCGAGCTCGATATCGAGATCAACGGGCATATCACGTCGCTTGCCGACGCGGACGAGCATCTTCGAAGGGTGAATGCGGTCATGATCGGTCGTGCGGCGTACGACACCCCGTGGATCTTTTCGGCTGCCGACCAATTTCTCGACGATCGTGGAATCGCCGGGAGCTGCGGTGCTCGGGCGATGTGCAACTGCCGCGCGGTGGTCATAGAGCGTATGATTTCGTACCTCCAGCGGTGGTACCGCGCGGGCACCCCGGGGCGTAAGATCGTCCGGCATATGCTCGGCCTCTTCGCGGGCCTTCCGGGAGCTCGTCACTGGCGACGGTCGCTCAGCGGACGACTTCCCGACGACTGCGCGCCGATTCTTCGCCGGATGCTCGAAGAGCTGCCGTACGAATCACTCACCGAACCGGCCGACGACCCGCCGCCGGTTGAGGCTCCGAAGCGAGCGGACGAGGCGACGCCGGCGCCGCAGGGGTAAGAGGAAACCGGTGAACCGACCGCGCACGCTCCAGCAGTCGCTTGCCGCAACGCTCGACGGCGTCCGAGTGCGTCATCTTCTCGATGCCGCGTGCGGCGACGGTATGGCGACCGCTCGGTTGCTTCGCGCCGGTGTACACATCGATGCGGTTACCGCCGTGGATCGGGAGCTACCGGCATCGTTCGACCGCTCCGCGGAAGTCGCAGAGTTCAGTTTCGTTCATTCCGATCTCCGGCGCTGGTTGGAGTCGTCCCGCAACGGGACAGGAGCCACGGCCGAACCCGATGCGTGTGTGATCGCCTCCGCGCTGCACCATCTCCCGCATTTCGACCAGATTCTCGCACGCATTGCAGCGCTGCTGCCGCGGCTTCTGATTGTCTGGGAGCCGCTGCGGTGCGACGGCTGCCCGTGCGCGGTACTCCATGAGGTAAAGGCGGAGGTCGACCGGGCGGTCGGGCTGTGGCATCGGCGACCATACACGTATGACGTCGTGGTGCGCGTGCTGGACTGGTTACGATCGTTCGGTGTGGAATGGTGGCACATGGAAGTTGTCGAACCACGTTCCGAGGAATTGAGTTCGGCCGAGATCGCCGGGGCGATCGGCCGGACGGAGCAGTATCTGCATCTCGTCCAGGATAGACAGGCGCTTTACGCGGCGCTCGTACGCAGGCTCCGTCGTACTGCGATATGGCGCGGCGGATGCCGCGGTGAGCCGCATCTGCTTGCAATCGGCACCATGCGGGAGAAAGCCGGCGCAGAACAGTCGGCGGCTACTCTATCGAGTCTTGACACGGCACCGGTGACAACGGCACCGGTGACTCCTCGCCCAAGATGTGCCGGGGTGCTATAGTGAGCGTGAGGGAATATGCCCAAATCGATTCAGATCGAGATCGAACATCGCAGATATGTCGAGATTGTCCCGGCCCGCCGCGAGGCTCGCGGTCGACTCTATATCACGACGATGGAACCGGGACAGCATCGGGCAGTTATCAAGCTCTTCGTCGAGCGACGCGGCCGAAGGACTCCGCTGCAGACCATAGATGTACCCGATCTTCCCGCCGACCCGGACCGGCGTCTTCCGATGCAGTTGACCGCCCGTATTCTTCCGGGTGGTCGAATGCGGATTCGCCTGTACGTGGAGGGCGATCTCTTCGTTGAGAGGATGCTACCGGTCGGACATCTTCTCGGTCACTCTCGGGGCCTTCTCGCTGCGGTGGCGCTGCTCGCTCTACTGGCGATCGGTTCGGTGCTCTGGATGCTCCTCGCGACGCTACGGCCGGCCGATGAGGCACCACGCGATCAGGTCGCCGTTGAGGCGGACGAGCCGCGGGCGCCTGTCTCGTCGGAACCGGACGAGCCACCGGAGCCCGCCGTCGACACGGAAGATCCGATCGACGTTGATGAGATTGCCGACCCGGATGCCGAGGACCCGACCGGCGCCGACGAGATTGCCGACCCGGACGCCGAGGTCGCGGTCGAGCCCGATCCCCCGGACGAGCCGGCGATTACCCCCGAAGTTCACACCGTTCGCTTCAACCCGGAGAGCGCGATTCTGAGGACCGCTGTGCGGGTGGAGCTCGCTGCCGTTGCACAACGGCTTTCCCACCACGAACTGCCGGTGCGCCTCGACGGGCATACTGCCATGGCAGGGACCGCCGAGGGGCGGCGTGCGCTTTCCCGTCGCCGGACTGAGGCGGTGCGTGACTTTCTCGTGGGCGAAGGGGTAGACGCGGAACGCTTCGTGGAATTGCGGGCGCTCGGTGCATCGAAGCCGCTTACCCGCGACCCGGATGAGCAGCAGCGCAATCGACGCGTGGAAATCGTGGAGATCGAGGAGTAGTATGTTGCCGGGCGGGACGAAGCGTATCCGCGCTTCGAAAGGACACGGAGGCGTGTACTGCCGGTTCGGTCGCAGGAACACACACGCATCGCAGCTGAGAGCGGCGGCTCCGCTCCTCGGACTGAAGCTTTCTGCGCGAAAGGCGGCTCAGGCTGTACGAATGCTCGCCGAATTTCGGCGGGTAGGGCGGGCGCGCAGTTGCCGGCCGACACCGCGGGAGATAGCTCCGGCGGTAACGCTGTCGGTCGTGGCTCCTCCGCCGGCGGAGGATCCCGGAGCCGCACGGTTGCGATCGGTTTCCGCTTCGCCCCACGGTGACGGGCCCGCTCCGCACAATCCGGAGTTCGCCACCCTTGGCCAACTTCGCGGGCTCCTCGATTCCGGCACGGTGACGAGTGTCGGGCTGACCGAGCTCGCGCTTTCCCGCCTGGAGAAGTACGGGCCGGCGCTTGAGTGCGTCGTTATGCTTTGCGCCGATCGGGCGCTCGAACAGGCGCGTCGCATGGATCGCGAGCTCGCAGAGGGAGTACGGCGCGGCCCGCTTCACGGAATACCGTGGGGAGCGAAAGATCTCTTCGATACCGCGGGAATCGAGACATCGTACGGGGCGGAACCGTTTCGAGGGCGCGTTCCGGCTCGGGATGCTGCGGTCGTACGCGCGCTCGATGAGGCCGGGGCGGTGCTCGTTGCGAAGCTTTCACTCGGCGCGCTTGCGTACGGCGACATCTGGTACGGAGGAAGGACGAATAACCCGTGGGATCGGTCGCAGGGATCGAGCGGATCGAGCGCTGGAAGCGCAGCCGCTGTGGTAGCCGGACTCGTGCCGTTCGCCCTCGGGACCGAGACGATGGGAAGCATCATCAGCCCGAGCCTTACCTGCGGGGCGGCAGGGCTTCGGCCCACCTTCGGGCGTGTCTCGCGCGACGGAGCCATGCCGCTGTGCTGGAGCTATGACAAGATCGGGCCGATCTGCCGGACGGCCGCTTGCACCGCCACGGTATTCGAGGCAATTCACGGAGTGCGCGATAAAGAGGCAGCCGAAGGTGATCCCGATTGCGTCACCGCTCCGTTCGAGTCATTCGGGCTGATGAGCCTCAATGGGGTACGGGTCGGTCTTCTCTCGACTGAACAAATGCGGAGTGGCGAGCACGCCGCCCGCGATAAACAGGTGCTCGAGCGGGCACGCAGTACAATCAGCGATCTCGGCGGCGAGGTAGTAGAGCTTTCACTGCCGCCGTTCGCATATGAGACGATGATTCTACCGGTGTACGCGGAAGCGGCCGCGAGTTTTGAATCGCTAACCGGCTCCGGCGGGGACGACCGCATGCGCCGGCAGGCAGTGGAAGCGTGGCCGAATGTCTTCAGATCGGTTCGCTTTCTGTCGGCAATCGAATACATTGAAGCACAACGGCTTCGTCGTGTGATAGCGTCGGAGATCGACGCATTGTGTGGACAGGTTGATGCGGTGCTTGCACCTGAAGGTGCCGAAGAGATGCTGCTTGCGACGAACGGATCCGGGCATCCCTCTCTGACGTTCAGAACAGGCTTCGACGCGGCCGGTATGCCGGTCGGCGCGACGTTGTACGGCCGGTGGTGGGAAGAGTCGACGCTCGTTGCTGTCGGCGAGAGTATTGAAACGGCGATGGGGGCGGCTCAACGACGGCCGCCGGAATACGATGTCGGACAGTGAGCCGACCGGGAGGAGCGGTAGTTATGGCAAAGAAAACGGAAAAGTCGAAAAGAGCCGAAACAGATGGGAAAAAACCGCGCACGACGTCGAAGAGCTCGACGAGCTCCGGATCGAAAAGCCGCGCCAGGGATTCGTCCGGCAAATCGTCTGCTAAGTCGGCCGCGTCGAAGAAGTCCGCGTCGAAACAGTCGAAGGGTGCAAAGGGTGGCGCGACGACTGTACGCCCGGCGCCGAGTACCACTGAAGGACTTAGCGAGCAGCAGCGAAAGCTCATCGAGAAGATAGAAGAGGCGTTGCCGGAGCTCGATGTCGAGACACTTGCACTCGTGCTTCGCAATACTCAGGTAGCGATCTATAACCGGCAGATGGAAGATACGCGCCGCCAGGTTGAGGAGGCGCAGAGAGCGGTCGAGCAGGGACGTGTTCCGGGGCAGGAGCAAGCGCCCGGCGTCGATATCGAGCAGATTTCGGATCAGTCGTTTGTCATCGTGTACGGACCTGAGAGGATCTTTTTCAACCGGGCGGAGCTTCGCGAAATCGCCCGGGTCTGTTGGGCCGCCGAGAACGGGAAAAATGGAGCAAATCGGCTCTTTAGGTGGTTTGAGCGCGAGCGTCGCGATTTCCTGCTCGATACGGGTGTCGACTCGCCGAGCGACCCCGGGCTCAGCGAGCTTTGGAGCCTCGTCCGCAGCCGATACAAGGTGTCGTGAGAGGAGCAATGGCTGAGCCGGAAATTCCGGAGGAAATCTGGACTATCCGTTACCGGAGATACGGGGGACCAGATCAGTGCGGGCTCGAATACGTGAAAACTCCGCGACCGGGGCGGGGCGAGGTGCTCGTCGCCACCGAGGCGGTCTCGGTGAATCCGGTCGATTGGAGGCTCGCGCGCGGCGAGTTTCGGGTCGCAACCGGTCTGCGTCCGAACCGCGTGCCGGGGTGTGATTTCGCAGGGACGGTGCTCGCCTGCGGCGAAGGTGTGAAAAGGGTGAAAGCCGGCGACCGGGTATTCGGAATGATTTCCGCGCTTTCAAGCGGGACCTACGCTCAGTGCATTACCGTCCCCGAATCGCTGGCGATCCCGATACCCGACGACCTCGATATGTACGGTGCGGCGTCTCTTCCCTTGACGAGCCTGACCGCCTTCCAATCGCTTTTCGTTCACGGGCGGATCGCACCCGGTGCGCATGTACTGGTAAACGGTGCGGCCGGTGGCGTGGGGGTCTGTGCCGTGCAACTGGCGCGAATAGGACGGGCGCGGGTTACCGCGGTCGCCGGGCCGAAGAATCGCGAGCTTTGTCTTGAGCTCGGTGCGTCGAACTACATCGACTATACCGAGTCCTTCGCGCTCAAACGCGGCGTTCACGAGTACGATCTCATACTCGATGCAGTGGACACTCTGAACCCGAGCGAAGCGTTCGACGCATTAACACCCAGCGGTGCCCTGATCTCCCTGAATCCACGACCATCTCGGCTGTTCTCGTCACTTCTCAACCGTACGAAGAGGCGCCGTCACCACGTGGAGATCGTACGGCCGGACGGTCCACAGCTCGCTCGGATAGCGGAGCACGTATCGGGCGGACGGATCAGGCCGGTGATCGCCGATGTCTTGCCGATTACCGAATTCGCCGAAGCGTGGCGACGCAGTATGAACGGCCATGTCGCCGGGAAACTCGTACTCGACGCTACAACCGGATTTTGATAGCTTTTTCTGCGGGGAGGTTCGCTATGCAGCAGGTTCATATCGCTTCAGCGGATGTGACGGTGCCAACCCTCGGTGGCGCTTACACCGAGCGAGCAGCTGCGGAAGCCCAGGCGGCTACCGAAGCCCGAGCGGAATCGGCTGCCGAAGCCCGGGGGGAACCGGGTCGGGAGAATCCCGAAACGACGATACGCGATGAGTCGGTCGGCCGAACCGTCGATATCGAGGTTTAGGGGCGCGCGATCATGATACAGCTCCAGCAACTCACACGCGAACAGGCCGAACGGACGATTGCAGAGCAGGAATTACCTGCGGACCTGCGGCGAATCGGTCGGTTCACCGCGCTCGCCGCAACGCAGGATTGGTGTCCCGATTGGCACGCGGTCTCCCGCTGGCTTGAATCTCACGCGAGTAACGGACGACCGGAGGATATCGATATAACCGTTTTCACCGTCGAGTATAACAGGCTCGAGTGCTTCGAGTCGTTTCTCGAGATGAAGGAGCAAACGTGGCAGAATTACTTTGTTCCCTACATACGGTACTATGTCGACGGTGAGCTGGTTGACGAGAGCAACAGTGTGAGCGCCGACGCGTTCGTAACTACGTTCCGGCATAGCGCCGCGGCGTTAGACTCCGGCGTATGAGCGGGCGAGTGAGCGACCGCGAGCGGGAGCAGGCAAAGAAGAGCTCCTCGGTGTATCCGCGCATCCTCGAACGGATACGAGCCGGCAATGAGTTGCTGGAGATCGCCGACGAGGTCGCCGGAGAAGTCGAGGTCGATCGCGAGACCGCCTATAGATGGGTTCACGAAGTTGACCGTGTATTTCAGAGACGTCGCCGTGCGGTAGCGCGAGGCGGTGTTGCGCTGCTGTGGGTAGCGGCTCTCGCGGGCGCCGCGGCGCTGATACTCGTTGCGACCGGCGCCGGGGGTACAATCGTGGGAATCCCGACGCCGGTCTTGCTACTGATCGTTATGCTACTGTTCCTGCCGCCGGCGTTGTATCTGTCGCTTCGCGCGGATGCGGTCGCGCTGAGCCGGCGATCACCGTTCAGCGATTGAACAGGGTGGCAGAGACGTCGAATGAGCCGTGAGTCCCAGCTTCCGTCTACCAATAACCTCTACCTCGATACCGCTCACTACTACGATATGGACACCGCCTCCTACAGCGAGTTCGACCTTTCGTTTTATCTCGATCTTGCACGTCGCAGCGGCGGGCGTGTGCTCGAGCTCGCCTGCGGTACCGGTCGGATAACCATTCCACTGGTTAACGCGGGCTTCGAGGTGTGGGCACTTGACCTCTCACCTCCAATGCTTACTGAGCTCGAACGAAAAGCGGCGACGCTTCCCGACGACGTGCGCGAGCGCTTGCACATCATCCACGGTAACATGGCCGGCTTCGATCTGCGGACAGCGTTCGAACTGATCGTGATACCGTTTCGCGGGTTTCAGGCGCTCGTCGATGATGTCGAAATCGAGGGATGCCTTTCGGCTGTCCGGCGTCATCTGTCGAGTGGAGGGCGCTTCGTGCTAAATACGTTCCGGATGCTTCCGAACGAACGGCTTTCCGGGTATGTCGGCGAACGTACCGATTGGGAACGCGAGGACGAGCGCACCGGAGAGCTGGTTCGCCGTGCGCGCCGGGTCCGCTCGGTCGACTATCAGCGGCAGCTGCTCTATTCGGATGTGGTCTACTACGTCACCCGGGACGACGGACACGTCGATCGGTACTGCGACCGGCTTGCGCTCCGGTACCACTATGAGTATCAGCTGCAGGTGCGGTTGATCGCATCCGGACTGCGGATTGAGGCCTCGTACGGGAGCTTCGACCGGCGCCCGACGACTTCGGGTACCGAATTTATCTTCGTCTGTCGTCATTCGATAGGCGTGCCCGCGCTCGGTTAATCGCTTCGTAAAAGCGCGATATCACGATCCGGAGCCGTTGGATAGAACTACGCGCATGTAGTGGCCGGGGTTGCGCGCTACCGACGGTATAATCAGCGGAGCGGCCTCCATCGGAAGTGTCGCGGAAACCAGTGAGTCTACCTGCACCGTCCGATCGACCAGTAAACGCATTGCGGCGTCAACATCACAACTCGTATTGCCGCAACTGTGAACCGACAAGTCACGATCGACGATATAGCGCAAATCGGCGATACTCTTCCCGGCTGGCTTTCTCGTGAAAACGACGCGGCCGCCGCTTCCGGCAAACTGCAAACAGCTACCCATGCCGGCCGGGTCACCGGCGGTATCGATCACCGAATCGGCCATATCGCCGCCCGTAATCCACTCGATCTCTTCCGCTGCATACGAAGCGAACGGGTTCACGACATGGGTGACTCCTATTGAACGTGCGAGCTCCAGGCGCGATTGTGCCGGATCGATGAGAATCGGTCGTGCAGAGTGCGCAAGAACGATCTGGGCGGCGATAATCCCGATATCGCCGGCGCCCATGATGGCCACCGTGTCATCCTCGTCCGGCGCCGCCGACTGGACCGCGTTTAGCGCCTTGCAGATCGACTGCACGAATACCGCTTCCTTCATGCTGACGCCGTCCGGCAGAACGGCTACCTGTTCGATCGGGAGAACCGCGAATTCGCGCAGTGCTCCGTCGACATTAAAGCCGAGCCGTCCCATTCGATCGTAGCGACAGCGTTCCGAGCAGACGCTCAGATCGTGATCTTGCGGAATTCGATACGGCAAGAGAACCACACGGGCTCCCGGGTCGACGGCCGTGGGCTTGAAGGTGATAATCCGCGGATCCCCGTTGTTCGTCGCTTCGCCGGTCTCGACCACGACGCCGGCGGCATCGCGCCCGAGCACAATCGGATACCGCTGATATTCGGTGAGTCCGCGATAGGCGCTTATATCGTCATCGCACACGCCGACCGATTCGATTCGAACCTTCACCATTCCCTTCCCGCACGCGGGAGCCGGGACATCGTTCAGCTCCAGCTCGCCCGGTTCGGTCAGGAAGACCGCCTTCATGACGCGGCCCCTTCCTCGCCGTTTCGGGCTTCGTCGGTGCGTTTGATCGGCCTCGCTTCGTTCAGCTGCCCGATATGCAGCTCTTCCATTGAATTGATGCGATCGATGTTCGTTTCCATGATGACTCTCATCCGTTCATCCTGAAATCGATGCATGCTGTAGCTCGGGATCGCCCGGAAACCTCGCCGTACCTTGTGTGACGATCCCATTCCGGGGTCGAATCGGCGGTAGCCGTTCTCGATCGCCCATTCGATCGGCGCGTAGTAGCAGCAATTGAAGTGCAACTCCGGAATGTGCGCCGCCGCCCCCCAGTATCGCCCGAGCATCTCATCCCCCTTCAGAATAAGGAATGCCATCGCCACCGGTTCTTCGGAGTCGAGCGAGAAATCGGGATGGTACGCGCAGACGAACGCGACGCGATGGCGAAATGCATCGCCGAGCTGGCGGAAGAAGCGGCGATTGAGGAACTTCGCCGCCCACGGTCCGAACTGAGCGTTATGCAGCTCGTAGTAACGACACATGCGGTCGAAAAGCGCCGGAGTGAGCTCGTCTCCGGTCTTTACCTCGATTCGAACGCCCTGGCGCTCCATGCTTCGCCGTTCACGACGGATATTTCGTCTCTGATTCTTGTTGAAGCGTGACAAATAGTCTTCGAAACTCTCAAACTCTTCATTCACCCATTCATAGCTCTGGTGACGCCATGCCGTATATCCGTGCCGTTCGAACACCGGCTTCCATTCGAGATCGATGAAGTTAAACGCGATTCCGCCGAGCCGCTGATCGTCGGCGTAGCGCTCGATCTCGTCGAGAAGGCGCGAGATGAGGACCTCGCCGTCGGAATGATCGGGGTCGATAAGCAGACGAAACGCATTGCACGGCGTTGCCGGGCTCATACCCACCAGTTTCGGATAGTACGGCGCCCCGATCTGGTGTGCGACATCCGCCCACGCGAAATCGAACACGAATTCGCCCATGCTGTGCGTTTTCACGTACAGCGGCGCCGCCGCGGCAAGTCGATCGCCGTCCCAGACGGTCACATGCTGCGGATGCCACCCTTCCGACGGATCGATGCTCTCCGAGTCCTCCAACACTCGCAGCCACTGCCATTCGAGCAGCGGAGTTCTCAGGGGCACGGCGAGACGGTCCCACTCGTCCTGGGGAATATCGCGAATTCGGTCGTACCAGATGACTTTCATGGGCTATATAACAAGCTAACCATGCCGTCGGCTGGATTCAAGTGATTGATGTGTTGTATATCGGGAGCATGAGACCGACACTGGTAGTTCTCGCTGCGGGAATGGGAAGCCGCTACGGCGGCATCAAGCAAATCGACGGCGTCGGACCGGACGGCGAGGCGATTCTCGATTACTCGGTCTACGACGCGCTTCAGTCCGGCTTCGGAAAGGTTATATTCGTGATTCGAAGGGATATCGAGGACGATTTCCGACGTTTTGTCGGATCGCGCTTCGAAAAGCACGTCGAGGTGGCGTATGTCTTTCAGGAGATGGATGATCTGCCGATACCCGGGGTTGATTTCGACAATCGGAGCAAGCCGTGGGGCACGGCTCACGCGGTATGGGCCGCCCGCGAGGCGGTCGCCGAGCCGTTCGCCGCGATTAACGCCGACGATTTCTACGGGCGTGAGGCGTATACCATCCTCGGCTCGTGGCTCGCCGAACGAAGCGTCGACGAGAACGAGTACGCGATGGTCGGCTTCCGCGTCGACCGTACGCTCTCGCCCAACGGTAGCGTCTCGCGCGCGGTGTGCGATACCGACGATTCCGGGGCACTGAAGCGGATCGTGGAGCACAAACAGATATTCCGCGACGGCTCGGAGATCGTGAGCGAATTCGAGAACGGCTCACGCCAGTCGCTTGCGCCCGACACGACGGTCAGTATGAATATGTTCGGCTTTACGCCGACGTTTTTCCCGGCCATCGAGCGCGGATTCGCCGAGTTTCTCCGGCGAAACGCCGGCGACCCGAAGGCCGAGTATTATATTCCGACGGTCGTCGACGAGCTCATCGCGCGCGGCGAAGCACGGATGTCCGTTCTTCCGAGCAGCGGGCAGTGGTTCGGTGTCACGTATCGCGAAGACCGGAACTCGGTCGTCGCCGCGCTTCGCGAGCTCACCGACAACGGAAGCTACCCGCGCCCGCTCTGGCGCGGGTAGGGCGCCGCCGGAGGGGGGCCGGCCGGCAGTCCGTGCGATCCGCGACAGCGCCCGCCGGCCGGCCGTCTTTGCCGCCCGGATCACTTCCCACGATCGGCCTCGAACGGTAGCATCTCCGCACGCAGATGAACAGCACCGAATCCAATGAGATCGAACGGCGTATCGAGCTTCTCTCCCGATTCGTGACCGAGCGACGACTCGAGCGGTTGCGGCTGGTCGCCGCCGCACGAACCGGGCGGATTACGCTCGTTCTCGAGGATGTGTGCAATGCGTTCAACGCCACCGCGGTCACCCGTACGTGCGAGGGGCTCGGAATTCACGAGATGCACATCGTCGAGAACGAGCACCGTTTTCAGCTGAGCCCCGGCGTGACGCAGGGCGCGGCGAAGTGGCTCGATATGCGGCGATGGCGGGAGTCCGGCGGCGGGAATACCGAGCGCTGCATTGACGCGCTGCACGAACGCGGCTTTCGCGTGGTGGCGACGAGCCCGCACAAGGCCGGCTACACTCCCGATTCGCTGCCGCTCGACCGGCCGGTCGCGATTATCTTCGGCCATGAGAAGAGCGGAGTAAGCGAGCGGGCGGTCGAGCGTTCCGACAATACGCTGCGCATTCCGATGTACGGCTTCGTCGAGAGCTTCAATATCACCGTGAGCGCGGGGATGTGCATGTCGCGCTTGCGTACGCGGCTGCAGGAGGAGCGGCCGGCCGACGCGCCGTTTCCGGCCGCGTTTCAGCGCGAGCTCGTGGCGAAGTGGCTCGAGTGGTCGGTGCCGCGAAAGGTGCTCGAATCGCTCGATGCGGCGGGTTCGGGGGAGTAGGGCCGGGCAGGCAGCGCCGGTCGGGGTCGGAGACCGCCGCGGCCGCCCGGGCCGGGGCGTGCGGTGCGGAGAGTCGCGTGCGCCGTTCGGCGAGCCGAGCCGCGGGCCCGCACCCGGGGCTCAACCGTCCGCGGTCTCGCCGCCTCCACCTTCGAGCTGTTCGACCGCCCACTGCGCGTGCGATGCGATAATCGGGTCGGCATCGGCGGCGCGGCGGCGCAGAAGCGGAAGAATCTCGCGGGCGCCGGTATTCGCCGCAGCGATGCAGGCGTTGCGCAACAGCCCGCGACGCTTCGCGCGCATCAGCGGCGAGCCGGCGAAGCGCCGGGTGTACTCATCATCATTCTCTATTTCCAGCACCTCCCGCAGCTCGAGCGATTCTCCGGCCTTCACCGTGAGGAAATCGCTGACGCCGGTCTGCTGGGCGCGAACATTCAGCGGGCACACTTCCTGGCAGAGGTCGCAGCCGAAGAGCCAGTTGCCCATCTTCGGACGGAGCTCGACCGGGATCTCGCCTTTGTGCTCGATGGTCAGGTAGCTGATGCACTTCGAGGCGTCGATGCGGTGCGGCGCGTAGAGGGCGCCGGTCGGGCAGATGTCGATGCAGCGGGTGCAGTTGGTCGGGCAGGCGCCGTGGCGGTCGCGGGCATCCTCGCTCGACGGGAAGTGTTTCGTCGACAGGATCTCGCCGATGAGAAACCAGCTGCCGAAGTCGCTGGAGATAGACAGCGTGTTTTTCGCGGTGAAGGCGATGGCGGCGCGCTCGGCATAGTAGCGCTCGGCAAGCGGCACCGCGTCGGTGAAGCTGCGAAACGATTCACCGGGGAACTGCTCGCCGAGCTTGCGGACGATCCGCCGCAGGCGTTTGCCGAGTACCTTGTGATAGTCGCGGCCCCACGCGTAGCGGGCGATGCGGCCGGCTGTCGCATGGTTTGAGTGGCCGATGCGGCCGGCTGCGGGTCGGCTCGCGGGGTCGTTCGACGGGCCGAGTGGCGCCGGCTCGTCCGCGCTGTCGCGGTCCGCGGGGGCGTATTGCGGCGCATTGCTCGCTCGGCCGCGCGCCGGCGCCGCGAGGTTATCGGCCCGCCGCCAGCTCGCCTCCTGGTAGTAGTTCAGTGCCGCAACGATAATGCTGCGGCAGCCGGGGAGCAACGTATCGGGGTGGAACTTCATCGGGGCGTGTTCGGCGAGGTAGCCCATGCTCCCGTGCTTTCCCTCGGCGATCCATCGCCCGTATTCTTCCGCGCTTTCCGGGGCGGGCTCGGCGGGCGCAATGCCCGCCACCTCGAGCCCTTCCTCGCGGAACAGCGCGACGAGCTCGGGTGGAAATTCGGGTGTCCAGCCTTCTTTCGGTATCATGTGTGTTTCGAGTGCCCGGCTATCGAGCTGCGCGAAACCGGCCGGACGGCCGCGTCGCACCACGGTTTTGCCCGCGCGTCACCGCCGTCACTCCCGGTGCGGGAAGGCCGGCGGTGTATCCTCGTTGGGGTCTTCCTCATCCTCGTCCTGATTCTCGCCGGGCCCGGGCTCTTGCGTGATGTGAGGCGAATCATCCCCGGATTCGTCGTTCTTCTCTACAACCGTAAACGGTTTGATCTTGCTACCGGGCTCGGGGCGTTCCTCGTCGAGCTCTTCGATGAGCGTTACTGTCTGGAACGGAATCATAAGGTTTTTCGCGCTCCCGAAATCGCGCTTGAGTTCGTCCTGGCTCGGATCGATAATCCTCGTCGATTCGGTCGGAAACTGCAACTCGGTAATACTGACGAAATACGGGTGCGTCAGATCGAGTCCGCGTGCCCGTAAGGTGACGTTCTTGTCTTTCCATTTAAAGTGAATGCGATAGAGCGACACGATCTATTCCATCTCCTGCTCGGGTGTTACTGTTTCGCTGAGGAACGGTCGAGCTCCTGTAAATCAAAATACGCGCGACGCTCGTTAACATCAACCGAGCGGATCTTCACGCGCACCGGATCGCCGATTCGGTACGATACACCGCTCGATTCGCCGACGAAGCGGAAGTTGTCCTCGTCGAGGAGATACGTATCCTCGCCAATGCTTTCCACCGGCACCATACCCTCGATCGGGTAGTGCTCGAGCTCGACGAACATCCCGTACCGTGAGACACCGGCGATGACCCCCCGATACGACCGACCGATTTTGCGATGCAGAAACTCCATTGTTTTCTTGCGCTGATAGTCGCGTTCGGCGTCGACCGCGACGCGTTCGGCGCGGGAGCACTGCTCGCAAATCGCCTCGAGATCTTCGCGCAGCGATTTGCGCACTCTGCTGAAGCGGCTGTTGTAGCTCTTGAGCAGGCGATGCACGGTCAAGTCCGCATACCGCCTGATCGGGGAGGTGAAGTGGGTGTACGCCTCGAAGGCGAGGCCGAAGTGGCCGGCATTGGCGCTCGAGTAGATCGCCTTCGTCATCGAGCGCAGTGCGATCCGCTCGACGAAGTCCCGAACGTCGAAACTTTCCACGACATCGAGAATGCGGCTGAAGTCCTCCGGGGAGACCTCCTCCGGAATGGTGAGCGGAATCCCGAGGTTCTGAAGCACTGTCCGCAGCGTTGCAACATCCTCCGGAGAGGGGCGCTCGTGAATCCGATAGACGAATGCCTTGCGCCCCCCGGAGTGGAAGATCGATTCGGCGATCCGGCGGTTGGCGAGCAACATGAGCTCTTCGATCAGACGTTGCGATTCACTGCGCTCCGAGCGCGTGACCTCCGCCGGTATTCCGTCGCGATCGAGTGTGATCACCGGACTCGGTAAGTCGAAGTCGATGCTGCCGCTCTCTTCCCGCTCGGTTCGCAGGGCCCGGGCGAGGAGCTGAAGCGTATGCAGATCGCGGGCGACTTCGTGCGGTCGTCCCTCGAGGATCTGCTGCGCATCGGTATAGGTGAGCCGGAAATCGCTCGAAATTACCGTCTCGCGCACCTCGCTGTTGTGTACCTTCCCCAGCGAATCGACGGTGATGAAGCAGGAGTAGGCGAGGCGCTCGGTGTTCGGTTTAAGGCTGCAGAGGTCGTTCGAGAGCTTCTCCGGCAGCATCGGCAACACTTCCTTTACGAAGTACACCGACGTGGCACGCCGCCTCGCCTCGGTATCGATCGGCCCGCCTTCGGGAACGAGCGCGGTCACATCGGCGATGTGGACGCCGATCTCGAACAGCCCGCTGTCGAGCTGGCGAACGCTCAGCGCGTCGTCGAAGTCCTGCGCATCGTCGGGGTCGATTGTGAACGTCGTTCGTCGGGTGATGTCGAGGCGGCGACGCTTCTCCCGCCGCATGTCGGGCAGTGTGAGCTTCGCCGCTTCCGCTTCGACCTCTTCGGGGAAGTCGAGTTGCAGCCCGCGCGAGAGCGCGATGATTTTCACATCGATGCCCGGTTCGTTCGGCTTGCCGACCACCGTTTCGAGGTGCGCTGTCGGCTTCTGCGTCGGGGAGTGCCATTCGCTGAACGACGCCTTGACCACCGTGTTGTTGCGGAGCTTCCGGCCGAGTCCGGCGCGTTTCACCTCGGCAGCCGGGATCAGGAAGCTGGAGACGATGCGGTCGTCGCTCGGAAAGATTTCCCCACCGCCGTCGCTGTTCTTGTGGAACACGCCGACTATCGGGTGCTCCACACGATTTACGACCTCGATCACCCGACCGGCCGGCTTGTGTTTCGCCGAGCCGGGGAAGACCTCCACGCGTACCCGGTCGCCCTCGAGCGCGGTGCCGAGATTGTCGCGATGCACGAAGATGTCCGGTCCGTCGGCGACAAGGACGAAGCCGAACCCTTTCGAAGTGACGGTGATGTCGCCTTCGATGCGTTGGGTGCTTCTTTGCCGGCGTGACTCGTCGCGATCATCGCGCGTCGCCTTGTCAGCGCCGCGCTTCGCATCGCCCGTTTTCTTCGTACCGTCGGAGGAGGATCCGCGCCGCGGTTTTCTCCCGGCATCGGACGACTTCGTTACCCCTGCCGAACGCGCGCGGGGTGGATTCTTTGCGTCGCCGGCCGGTTTTGCCTCGTCCGCGGCGCGGGGTTTCTTTGCGTCGCTGGAAGCCTTTGCCTTTCCAGTGGCGCTCGCCTGGCGCGGTTTACTCGCTCGCCCGGATGAATTCGGGTTTCCTGCGGCACCGGAGCGGCGCGGCTTCTTCGTCCCGCCGGAAGCCTTCGCGTCTCCGGATTCCTTTGCTCCCGCGGGAGTCGTCGCACCGCTGGAAGTCTTTTCTGCGTCCGCGGGAGCCTTCCCGCGGCCACTCCCTCCGCGGCGATTCGGGCCGCGTCGCGAGCGCTTCTTTTTCTCACTGTTCTTTTCACTATCAGCCATACATTTGTGTCCTGTTAATTCGTGCGCAATCCGGACAATCGTACGTCGTCCGGCTCTGCCCGTTGTGTGAAGCGCCTGTCAGTCGATGGACGGGATGATGCGCCGAGACGGCGCGAAACGGAATCGTACGCCGACTTTCCGGCGCACCATTGCATGAGTGAGGAAAGCGTACGCAATTCGTTGTGCCTCTGTCAAACGAGCGCCGGCGCGGTGCCGTCGCAAAGGCGGTCCCCGCCCGGCAATACCGTGCCGCCGCCGTCGCACCGTCCATCCATCCGCACCCTTTTACCTGTTTGCCTCTGCCTCGCGCCTCGCAAGGTTCACTGCGCCGCCCGCGAGCAGCATGCGGCGGTGGCGCGGCGAGACCTCGAGGATCAGCTTCACCCTCCTGCCGTCGACCTCGGCCGGTATCTCCCGGTGACCGCCCTCGAGAAGCGTTTGCACACCGGAGATCTTTACGCCCGCTCCGGCGTCGATGCGATCGTAGTCGGCCGGATCATCAAAGATAAGTGGAAGTATTCCGAAGTTGATGAGATTCGACTTGTGTATTCGGGCAAAACTCTTTGCGATTTTCACGCGTACACCGAGATAGCGTGGTGCAAGCGCGGCGTGTTCGCGGCTCGATCCCTGTCCGTAGTTCTCGCCTCCGACGATCACTCCGTGTTTGCCTTCGTCGCGCGAGGCGTGCCACGCCTTCTCGAAGAACTGTTCGTCCTCAGCCTCGAAGACGAACTTGCTGATCTCCGGGATGTTACTGCGGTACGGCAGCGCACGTGTGCCGGCCGGCATGATTGTATCGGTCGAGATGTTGTCTCCGACTTTCAGAAGGACCGGACCGGCGAGCTCATCTTCCATCTCGTCGAACTGCGGAAACTCGGTGATGTTCGGCCCGCGCTTGACCTCGATCGAGGCGCGGGCTTCCTTCTCCGGCGGGAAGATGAACCACTTCTGGTTGGAGATGTAGTTTGCCGGATACTCGATGCGCGGAGCCTCACCGAGCGTACGCGGATCGGTTATGTGCCCGGTGATGGCACTGGCAACGGCCACTTCCGGACTGCAGAGGTAAACGAAATCATCCTTCGTACCGCTGCGCCCCTTGAAGTTGCGCGGAAAGGTGCGGAGGCTGTTGGCGCCGGTGGCCGGGGCCTGTCCCATGCCGATACAGCCGAGGCATCCCGCTTCGTTGATGCGCGCCCCGGCATTGATCAGCGGTTGGAGACCGCCGGCCTGGATGACGTTCTGCAGCTCCTGCCGGCTGCCGGGGTTGATTTCGAGATCGACCTCGGAATGCTTCTCTCTTCCCTCGATCGCGCGCGCGGCAATCATAATGTCGCGGTAGCTTCCGTTGGCGCTCGATCCGATGAGCACCTGATGCGCCGGAGTATCGGTGAGCTCCGCCGCCGGGCGGACGTTGTCGGGACTGCTCGGACAGGCGACGAGCGGTTCGATATCGTCGAGGCGCAAATCGGTCCGGTGCTCGTATTCCGCGTCCGGGGCCGGGGAGAGTTCCATCCACTCGTCCTCGCGTCCGTTGCGCGCGAGCTCGGCGCGGGTGACATCATCACTCGGAAAAATGCAGGCGGTAGCGCCGATATCGACGCTCATGTTGGCAATTGTCGCCCGGCTCGAGATGTCGATGTTCGCAACGCCGGGGCCGTGAAACTCGAGTATGCGCCCGATCCCACCTTTGACGGTGAAACGCCGGGCAAGCTCGAGAATAAGATCTTTGCCCGAGACCCACGGCTGGAAGGCGCCTTCGACGTAGATTCCCCAGATCTCGGGTGTGGTGATGTAGTACGGCATACCGGCCATCGCCATGGCAACCTCGATGCCGCCGGCTCCCATAGCGAGCATGCCGATCGCGCCGCCGGTGGTTGTGTGGCTGTCGCTGCCGACGAGCGTCTTGCCGGGCACTCCCCAGCGCTGGCGGTGCACGTGGTGGCTGACCCCGTTGCCGGCCGGACTGAGGATCACTCCGTACTTTGCCGCACAGCTGCGCAGAAACGCGTGGTCGTCCGCATTGCGGTAATCGCTCTGGATGAGATTGTGGTCGATGTAACTCACCGCGCGTTCGGGTTTCGCCTCGTCGAGACCGAGGCTGTCGAATTCGAGGTACACCATCGTGCCGGTCGCATCCTGGGTCAGTGTCTGATCGATTCTCA
>SLIN01000182.1 GCA_007135605.1 Spirochaetales bacterium
CAGACTGCCGAGTGCGCCGCGAATCTCGGCCGGAGTATCGTCGTTTACGAGCAGCGTCACCGTGCTTTCCACCCCGGTTGCCACGTCGAGGAAGAATCCGGGCGGCAGCTCGATCCCGGCGACAAGATCGACGCGCTCAGCGCCGCCGGGACGCGAGTCCCCGGCGGTCAGGTCACGAATGATCGTCTCCCCGTCGACGCCGCGCCAGAGTTCGGCGCGTCCGGCGATAACGGCGCGCAGGTCGGCCTGCCAATCGAAGATGACCGGATCGAGCCCCTCATCATCATCAGCCTGAAGAAAAAGCTCGGCAAGTTCACCGCGATCATCCAGGTACACCCCGACGGCAACCGTCTCGTCGACACTGTCCGGAATGAGCCAGTACACCGCGATGAATGCCGCGAGGCCGGCAATCGAGAGAATCGGGTAGAGCCGCTCGCGCGAGAACTCGAGCAGATCCTTGCGAAGGATCGCAAGGATTACGCTCAATTGCGATCCACGGGCCGACATTACTCCAGCCCCCTGCCGGTCATGGTGACGAAGATATCCTCCAGGGTGGCCTCTTCGGTGTGAATCGTAAGGACGTCGCGGCCGCCGAGTGCGGCGGCGAGCCGTTCTCCCGCCCCGTCGTCGTCGAGCGGAATTCGGAGCTCGGAGGCCTGCTCGCCGTTTCGCGTACGTACCGTGACAGAACGGCGCCCGTGCTTGAGCTTCAGGTTCTCCGGCGTATCGATGGCGTGAAAGACCCCTTCGTTAATGAACGCCACACGGTGCGAAAGCTGGTCGGCCTCGTTCATGTCATGGGTGGTAAGGAGCACGGCGGTGCCGGCCTCCGCGCACTCCCGAATGATCGCGCGGATCGCACGGGCGGAGACCGGGTCGAGTCCGTCTGTCGGTTCATCGAGGAAAAGCACCTCCGGCTCGTTGACAAGGGCGCGGGCTATCATCAATCGCTGCCGCATTCCTTTGGAGTAGGTCGCGACCCGGTCGTTCCCGCGCGTGGCGAGGTCGACCCGTTCAAGCAGGCTGCGAATATCGGGCCGCCGAATGCCGAACAGCGAAGCGAAGAAGCGCAGGTTCTCCGCGCCGGAGAGCTGCATGTAGAGGTTCTTCTCCTCGAAACTCACGCCGATCCGCTGCTGCACCTCCGGGGTGTGGCCGCGCACAGGTACACCGAGGATCCGGATCGTACCGCTCTCTGGAACCAGGTGGCCGATGAGCATCTTGATAGTGGTCGACTTCCCGGCGCCGTTCGGCCCGAGGAAGCCGAATATTTCGCCACGTGCTACCGAAAACGAGATCCCGTCGACCGCTTTGATTGCACCGTAGCTGTAGGAAATCGCGCTCACGTCGATCGCCATAGCGCCGTTATTAGTTCCGGTCATATGTTCCTCACTTCTGCGTCCCTCGCCGTCGGAGCTCGAGGATGGCTCACCGCTGCGCCCGGTGTGGGCGTCATGAACGTCCACCGGTGAATCATGTACTAACACGCTAATACACTAATAATGTAGGACATCATTGAACGACAGTCAAGCCTTTTTGTGATGCGGTTTCGCCGGTTCGACATCCCCGGCTCCACCCTTCGGGGTGTCCCCCGATAGATGTTATGCTTGTACGTGTGCGTGGCCCGGCCCCGGTGTGGTCCGGGGCCGGGCCCTCGATCGATCGGGTATTACAAGTGCAATCAACAGGAGGTACATTATGGGCTTTGCACTTTCGAGTATGACGGTTACCAGCACGGCGTTTGAGTCCCGCGGCGCTATTCCCAGGCGCCATACCGGCGAGGGAGAGGATGTCTCACCGCCGCTTGCCTGGTCGGGTGCACCGGACGGTACTCGCTCGTTCGCGGTAATCTGCCACGACCCGGATGCGCCGCTGGTGAAGCCGGGCACATACGGCTTCGTGCACTGGGTGCTCTACGACGTTCCGGGCTCCGCCACCGGTCTCGCGGAGGGGGCCGGCGACGGAACGAGTGGAGTAAATGACTCCGGCAAGAGCGGATACAGCGGCCCGATGCCTCCGGAAGGGCACGGTCCCCACCACTACTTCTACTGGGTTCTCGCCCTCGACCGCGAGCTCGGGTTGCAGCCAGGATTGACCATGTGGGATTTCCTCGAGAAGGCCGAGCCGAGCATTCTCGGCATGAATCGGATAGTCGGCGTCTACCAGCGTTGATACGGCTCGTGAGTCGGGGCCGATCCGGCGCGCCGGCGTCTGTATTTCGACCGGCGGGGATGTTACCTCGCGGGGACTCCTACACGTCGAGCACGACGCGGGCAAACCACCCCCCGTCCCGCTCTTCGACAAGCAGCTCGTACAAGGTGACCCCCTTGATATCGGCCCCGATCACGTGTCGCTCCGGATCGATCGGCTCGCCGCACGCGGTGGCGGACAGCCGGTATGCACCGCGCTCCTCGTCCACAAGGCTCCGCACCGTGCTGACGATACCCGGCGTCTCGATCGATACCCTGACGAGCCGATAAACCGCCCCGTCGCTGTCCTTCAAGTAGAGAAACTCGTCGAGGAACTCACAGAGCAGGAGATCGACGCTGTCGTGCTCCACATCGAACGACCATTCGTCGACCGCTTCGATCGCTTCGGGATTCTCGATGGTCAGCGATAGGGTGGCGTCCCAGCATTCGCGGAAGAGGTGCTGGAGCGTGTCGGCCCAGGCGACGAACGCAAGATCGTACGTTGTCTCGTCGTCGAGCACGCGGTACGGCATGCTATCCCTTCACATTGCCGATCGGGATGAGCTTGACAACCCGCCGGCTCAGCCCGGCTACTTCGGCCGCTTCCACGACCTCGTCGATGTTCTTGTAGGCGGCTCCCGCCTCTTCGGCAAGCCCCGACATCGACTTCGCCTTCACATAGATGCCGGCACGTTCCATCTGCTTCCGAATCTCCTGCCCGGAGTAGCTCCGCTTCGCCTGCCTGCGCCCCATCGTTCGCCCGCTGCCGTGTGCAGTGGTGAAGAACGCCGGAGCTCCCGTTTCCGCGCCGACGAGCAGGTAGCTGCCGGTCTCCATGCTGCCGCCGATTATGACCGGCTGACCGATATCGCCGTACTCCGGCGGAATATCGGGCATGCCGGCGGCGAACGAGCGGGTGGCTCCCTTTCGGTGCACGAGTAGCTCCATCTCACGCCCTTCCACCCTGTGCCGCTCTATCTTGGCAGTATTGTGAGTGACATCGTAAACCTGGTGCAAGCCGAGTTCCTCGGGTGAGCGGTGAAAAACGTCGGAGAACACCTCCCGAATGCGGTGAAGTATCATCTGCCGGTTCGCGAACGCCATATTTACCGCACATTGCATTGCGGCGAAGTAGTCGCGCCCCTCCGGCGAATCGAACGGCGCGGCGGCGAGCTCGCGGTCGGTAATGCCGAGATGGTACTTCGAGTTCATGACCGCGAGGAATCTCTGCAGGTAGTCGCCGGCAACCTGATGACCGAACCCACGACTGCCGGTGTGCAGCATGAGTACGATCTGATAGGGCCGATCGATTCCGAAGCTGCGCGCGGTAGCCTCGTCGACGATATTCTCCGGTCGAACGACCTGAATCTCGAGATAGTGGTTCCCGGAGCCGAGCGTTCCGACCTGGTTATAGCCTCGATCGATCGCACGGCTGCTCACCGTTCCGGCGTCCGCGCCGCTCATCCGGCCACCCTCTTCGGTCCGGCGCAAGTCCTCCTCCCAACCGTATCCCCGCGACACGCACCAGCGGGCACCGCCTTCGATAAGGTCGGCGAATTGGCTCCGGGAGATCTTCAACAGGCCGGTACCTCCGGCGCCGGCCGGGACTCGCTCGAAGAGCGCATCCACGAGCTGCTCGAGCTTCGGCCTCACCTCTTCGAGGGTCATACCGGTCCGGATGAGACGCATTCCACAGTTAATGTCGAAGCCTATCCCCCCCGGCGAAATGATACCGCTTGCCGGATCGAACGCGGCGACACCGCCAATCGGAAAGCCGTATCCCTTGTGACCGTCGGGCATGCAGAAGGAGTAGCCGACGATTCCGGGAAGCTTCGCGACATTCGCCGCCTGCTCGAATACGTCATCGTCCATATCGCGGTACAGTGAACGCGTGGCGTAAACACGAACCGGAACATTCATCCCGTGTCGGGCGGTTGCGGGTATCTCCCACAGTGCCGTGTCGATGTGATCGCAATGGTCCCTGAGCTTCGAGGTCGTCGTCGACATACCTGCCCCCTCGTTCGGGTCTCTACACTGAATATATTGAATTCCGGGCCGGCTGTTTGTTCGGGTCGCGGCGGCCAGGCCCAAACCGGTCATGTTGCGACCACCCGGCCGCGTTGGGACCACGCCGGCCGCGTCGCGATAACCCGCTCACGCTGCACCCACCCAGCCGCGTCGCGATTACCCGGTTACTTTGCGACTACGCGATCGCGCCCGCCCTCCTTGGCAGCATAGAGCCGCCGGTCGGCACGCTCGATGAGCGATTCGGGTAACTCACCGCTCGTCTGGGCTCGTTCCTCACACCCGGCAACACCACAGCTGACCGTATAGCGGAAGGTTTGTGTCTCGACCTCGACGACCGACTCGCGAACACTCCGCAGTATGCGCTCGGCGATCGCAGAGGCAGCTTCCGTATCTGCTCCCGGGAGCAGCAGGACGAATTCCTCGCCTCCGTAGCGTGCTACTACATCCGACGGCCGAACGGCATCGTTCATTACGGACACGAAATGGCGCAGAATCGAATCGCCGGCGTTGTGACCGTACTCGTCGTTGAGCTTCTTGAAGTGGTCGAGATCGAACATAGCCACGGAGAAAAGGCGGCCCTCCCGGGCGTATTCATCGGTGGCGACCGACATGCGCTCGAACAGGAACCGCCGGTTATACGCCCCGGTCAGCGGATCGGTAACCGAGCGCTGCTGCAGCTCGAGCTCCAGGGCACTGCGCCGCAACGCGTCGGAGAGGATATTGGCAATAATTCGAAGGGAGCCTATCTGCGATTCGCTCCACCTGTGAACACGGGCCACAGTTTCAAAGCCGACAACTCCGGTCAGTGTCTCTTCGGTGAACGTCGGTATCCAGATGAACGAAACGACGCCGCGCTCGACCAGCAGCGATCTCTCGGCTTTCGCTTGTTTCGGCAGCTCATCGACCCGGGCCGCGTGAAGCACTTCACCGCTGGTGAGCACCTCGCGGGCATACGAGAACTCACCGAGCGGGATGATCGATGTACTCTCGTCAAACGGATCGGCATTATCGCCGCTCCAGGCATGAACGGGAGCGCAGGCCACTCCGTCGGCTCCGAGTCGAAGCACGTAACCGCGATCGAGTCCGAGTGTGGAGGCGACGGACAGGAACATACTCTGCACCTTCGAGTGCATACTATCTGCCGTAGCAGTTACGAAATCGGTGGAAATCTCGGCGACCAGACGTTGTAGACGTCCGTTCTCGCGCACCGCGTCCTCCGCTCGCTTGCGTTCGGTGACGTCGGTCACGAAACCTTCGAGAAAACGAACCGACCCGTCGTCGGCGAACACCGGCCGTCCACGTTCGAGCACCCAGTGCTCGTTACCATCCCTGTCGATCATGCGGTACTCTTCGTCGAAGATGCCGCCGCTCTCGATTGATTTCCCGACGGCTCGATGTAGTCGCTCATGTGCTTCCGGAACGATGATATCGGCGAGACTGAGACGTTCGCCGTGCATGAACGCTTCCGGCGGATAGCCGGTAATCATGACACACCCTTTGCTGATGTACTTCACCGTCCAGCGCCGGTCGTTGAGGCAACGATAGACAAAACCGGGCAGGTTCGCCGCCAGGTCGGTGAACTGCCGATCCAGCTCGAGTCGGTGAAACCGGCACTGTTCGAGGTCGCGGCGCAACCGCTCACGCTCGCGAATCAGTACCCCGAACTCCGAAACCAGAAACGCCACCGCGACGAGGCCATCACCGGCGAGTGCCGCCGGAAGCAGCCACTGCGGAATCAACTCGAACCCGCGCTCCGGTACGTGACGCTCGGCTACATCCTCGATAATTCGCCTCGGCAGTGCCTCGATCGCATTATTCACCGATGAGAGCAGATCGCTCGCGTCCTCCCGCATCCCCACCCGCAGAAAACGAGTGTACAATACGTCGACCGGTCGGAATCTCTTCTTTTCGCCGGTGGA
>SLIN01000273.1 GCA_007135605.1 Spirochaetales bacterium
GCGATCGCTTCGGAGTCGCGGCGGTTTGCCGGATGGAGACGCTTTCGATGAGCGATGCAGGCGAACCTCGCCGAGGTCGAAATGTCGTTGCGCTCATACACACCGTGACGATCGCTGCCGCGTGTGCCGCACCGATTCTGCTCCTGTCGGTTTCTCCGGTGGCGATCGTATTTGCGGTGCCGGCCGCCGGGTGGTGGATGGTGCGCGGGCGTGCCGACTCGTTGCTGTTCGTCGTGCTTGCCGCATTGCTGATCGTGCCGGCCGGCGGCGACGATTTCGCGTTGAGAGTCGCCGGCATGGGAATACTTCTCGTGGCCTGGGACCTCGACGCGGTTCGAGCGGTTTGTGCGGTTCCCGGCGACCCGGCGAAGCGGAGCCTCGGCGCTCTCGCACGACGACTTCCGGTCATTCTCGCCGGTACCGCGGTCGCGCTCATCGCACCGATGCCCGAGATCAGTCTTACACCGCTCGCCGGCGGAATCGTCATCGCCGCGGCGATCGTCGCGCTGCTCCTATTCGTGACTCGTCTTGACGTTCGGTGAGTGTCGCCGCCGGTTCAAACTCAGGCGGCTGTTCAAGCTCACGCGGCTTGACGTGCGCCACTCCCAACCGTAACGTGGTGCCGATCCATGGCTCTTCAGGACCCTGACCCGGCATATTCGCGCCTCAGGCAGATCGCGCTCGACTACGTGAAGCGTTCCGGAGGCCGACGGATGACCGCCGAAGAGTTGCGCGAGGCTGCCGCGGTCGACGGTATCGCCGGCTGCTGGTACCGGAGATCGTCCCGGGCGATGACGACGATCTCGACGAGGATTCCGGGGCGCTGAAAGAGTATCAGCGGCAGTGGGACCGCATCCTCTCGGAGAAGAACATCGACAAGCTTCCCGACTGGATTGTCGAAGCATACACCTCGCAAATGCAGGATCTCGCCCAGCGTTCCACGGCGAGTACGTTGAAGCATAGCGGGACGTACGTTGCGGTGAACGCAGGTCTTGTCGCGATCTGGGCGTCCACCGGAATGGGTTTTCCGTGGCCGGTCTTTCCTGCGTTCGGGTGGCTTATCGGACTCGCCTCCGATATCGGCTCGACGATCCGCCGGAGAAAACACGCCGAAGAACTGACCGGCGATCGACGGCCGACAACGCGGCAGCTCGTTCTCCTGCGGCAATTACGCGGGCTTCGCGAGCGATACGAGTCGAAGCTCACACTGAATCCGGTGATCATCGTCGCACTCGCTGCATTCAACCTCGTCGGAAGCTCGGTCCCGTGGGCTGTCATCCCCGGCGTGTTCCTTGCAGGCGGAATGATTTCCGCGGCGCGTAAGCTGCGTCAGAAGGCGGGCGAGGTCAGGAAGAAGCTCGCGGAGAGCGGCTTCCGCCTGCCGGACAGAACCGAGCGGCGCAGGCGCCGGAAGCTGTTTCGGCGTGAAGAGCGCGAGTCTCCCGAGCCGTCCTCCGCGCTCGCGCCGGTGGTCAAGGGGCAGCAGTATGCAAGCCAGATTCGTGAGCAGCTGAAACGACTCGGCGAGGACGCTGGAAGCGTGGCCGAGGTGCAACCGGTCGTGGACGAATGCGTCGAAGCGATACGAGCGCTCGCGCGGAAGGAGGAGGAGCTTGCGGCGGTGGTTCGTGAGATTCCGACGCACGAGCTCGAACGCGATGCAGACGCGCTGCGCGAGAAACTCTCGGAGTGCGACGACGAACGCCTTCGAGAGGAGTATGAGCGTTCGATCCGACAGATCGATCGAGAGCTCGACAGTGTCCGCGAGCTGCATCGCGAGCGTGAGGTGATATCGCTTCGACTGCAGTCGACGCTCGGTTGTCTGAAGCAGTTACGTGTCGATCTCGCTCGTCTCGAACGGATCTCGGGAAGCGGTGATCTGGAGACCGCATCGATGCTGGAATCCCGCACACGCGAGGTGAGTCGCTATCTTCGAGACCTCGGCGAAGCGCATACCGATTGGCGATCGAGTGGATGTGCGCCGTCCTGAATACGGGTGCGCAGGAGTTTGTCGGACCTCACTTCGGAATTGAGTATCGGACGTATATACCGACATCGGAATGCGTACGTCCGCCCATTCCGGTGATACCCGAAAACGAAAACGGAATGGTCGTCGGCTCGACGTATGGAATGTCGATGCCGAATGACAGCGCACCGTCGAGCTTGTAGGGAACCTTTCCCCCGGCGGCGATCGCATCCCAGACGGTGCGTCCGACCTCAAGGACGCCGACCCCGACCGAGAACGTGTGTCTGCGCGAATCACCACCGGATACGGTGCCGGCATCGTCGAGTGATCCGTCGAGCAGCCTGCGATCGTCCACGGCGAACCGGTAGTCGAATGAATGCAGCTCGATCGCAGCCGCGTTGCGGTTCTCGACCTCGACTGCTACGGCGATTTGCGCGCGCGTGAAGGCGTGCTCGCGCAGCTCGATGCCTGCGAAGGTAACGCGCGGCAGTCGAAGCAGGGGAAGCGTTCCGGAGCGCTTGATCGGGACACCCACCACGCCGAGTACCGGAACGTCGAAAACCGGTTCTACGGCTATCCGGTAAGCGACCTCCTGCTTATCGGCGAGCCCCGAAACTCCGGCATAGATCTCGGCGAACGACAACGTGATCGGAACGCTCAACGAGGAGCTATCCTCGGCTGCGATCGAGATGCCGCGATCGAATTCTCCGGACAGCATGGGTGACTCTTTGATGTCGAACGCGTAGGTGAATCCGGCGAGCTCGACCGCGACGCGATTCGGATTGTGTATGTCGATGTCGGCTTCGAGCTCGACGCGGTCGAACGACAATGCGGTGACCCGCACGTCGCGAAAAGACACCTCGGGTCGCTCCGGTGGCGAGACGTCCAGTTCTATTGTGCCCCCCTCTATGGAGAAGCGAAGCCGAGCGCTCTGCAATCGATCGCTGATTTCTCGAGCAATCGGCGTTTATGCCCGAAGCCGCACGACTTCGGCCGATCACCGACGAGACACGTTTGAGGCGCGGGTGAACCACGTGCGAGCATCTCTTGACGATATATTCAAAATAAAATATATATTGTCTCCAAGTTAGATAAGGTTATCTACATATAGGAGGATACATATGACTATTCAGTCGAGATATCGGCCGTACCTCTTCGGCGCGCTTGCCGGCCTGCTACAGGTGCTGAGCGTAGCCGTTGCCGGTCATTTTTTCGGCACTTCAACAACATTCCCCCGTTTCGCGGGCACGGTGATTAACGCGATCGGCTTCGATGTGAGCGCTGCACAACTGGGGTCTTTCGCCGACGGGCCGGCGATAATCCTTACGCACTGGCAGACCTGGTTCGTCATCGGCATCGGTCTCGGTGCGTTCCTCATGTCGAAGCTCACCGGCACATTCAAGCGGGAGCGACTTCCGCAGATGTGGACCGATCGATTCGGACCGAGCATGCAGAAACGACTCTGGCTCTCGATTGTCGGTGGGATCGTGGCGATCATCGGCGTGCGAATGGCCGGTGGCTGTCCGAGCGGTCACGGTGTCAGTGGTGTCGCCCAGCTCGGCGTCGGCAGTCTGCTCGCCGTTGCGATGTTCTTCGTCGGCGGAATCATAACCGCCCGCCTGCTCTACGGGCGCTCGGCTGCATAAGGAGGTACGGAATGGATATAGTATTGGGAATAGTAACCGGAACGCTCTTCGGCGCGTTCCTGCAAGGCGGTGAAGCGATTCGTTTCGAGCGACAGGTCGGAGCGATGCGGCTTCGGGACATGACGATCGTAAAGTTTCTCCTCACCGCGATCGTGGTCAGCTCCATCGGAGTTCACTTCCTGCTCGACGTCGGCGTTGCCGACTTCTCGCCGAGAGATATTCAGCTCGGCGCGCAGATCGTCGGCGGGCTCATGTTCGGCGTCGGTTGGGCTATCATCGGCTACTGCCCGGGAACGAGCGTAGGCGCCTTGACCGAGGGCCGTTTTCATGCAGCGCTCCCGATCCTGGGTATGGTTATTGGTGCGATGATCTACGCAGCGCTCTATCCGGTATTCGACAGCGCGATTATCTCGGTCGGCCAACTCGGCAATCCTTCGATCGCCGAGCTGTTCGGCATTAACCACTGGATTGTGATCGTGCTGTTTATTGTCGGCGCGGTTGCACTCTTCCGCTTCTTCGAGCGCAAGGGGCTGTGAGTCGACTCTGTGCTCTCGAGTTGATGCTTTGCCCGGCGAGCGCTACGCTGTCGCCGACAGTGTGGCGCTCGCCCTTGCTTTTAGCCGTCGATTTCACCCTTGACTGCCGCAACCTCCTGACATACATACTGTTCGTGTATCGATCGATCAGCGAACTCCGGTCGCCGTCGCGATAAGGGGGTGTATGAATTGGCGTGTGGATGTCGTGTTCGCATGAGGGCCGGCTGCATGTCTTTCGCCGAGGGCGGTAAGCACGGTGACCACAACGCCCGGTCGGTATTCCCATGAGTGGTCTTTCGATCGAGGAATCGATCGCTGCATCCGATACCAGCATCGATCCATCGAACGGATTCGACGAGTCGGTCTTCTTCGAGCGTCTTATTCGCGACCTCTTCGCAACAATGAACGCAGTCGATCTGCCGTACGTTGTGTTGCGAAATTACGAGTGCCTTCCCGCGAGGCCGGAGAAACCCGATATCGGGCTGCTGATTGCACCCCGGGCGACCGAAGTGTTTCACCGTGTGGTGGCCACTGTCTGCCGGTCTCACGGATGTGCATGCATACGCGCGCCGCGCTCCAACGGGGTGGTAGTCACGGCGATTGTCCAGTGGATCGACGACAGCGGCGCAGTAGCTCAATCCTGCCTGAAAATCGACGCCCGTACCTATGAATCCTTCAAAGTTACTCCTCTGCAGAAACGGGTACCGTATTTCAGCTATAAGGTCTTCTTCGAAGATGTCGCACGGGTCCGTATTGTGCAGCACGAGTGTGCCTTCTATGTATACGAGAACCGCGATCAGCTCATTAGCTACTTTCGCCAGTGGCGGAGAAAGCAGGACTTTCGCTACCGCGATCGTATTCGTGTCCTACTTAACGATGTCGGGGTGCGGCAGTGGTTCTCGAGCTCGACAGGTATGGCGGATCCGCAGGAGCTATTCGATGCGACAACCTACCGCGGCGAGTTCGATCGAATCGTCGTGCGACTTCTCACTGCTCGGTGGGGACCGCATTCGCTCTTGCGCGCGGTGGTTTCACATCTGCGGGTTCTCATAGTTGTGGTGCGGCTGCAGCGATTGCTACCGCCGCTCATATATGTCTCCGGCCCGGACGGGTGCGGGAAGTCCGCATTGCTTCGCACCTTGCGTGCATCATTCTCCGAGAACGAGGTCAAACAGATTTATTCGCTGAAACGCGTGCTGAATTTCTTTTCGAAGCGTGTTTATTCCGTATACCGACGCGTTCGAAGTCGGAAAGAGAGTGATGTGTTGTCACAGGAGGAACACTGGCAACGAAATCACGTGTTTGCCGCCGGCGGCTCTCGTGTGCGGAACGCTTTGAACGTTATGCATCTTGCGTGGACCGTACTCGATTTCTGGATCTCGTGGCTCTATACCGTTCCGTTCAGAGTTCGGGGAACCGTCGTGCTTGTCGAAACCGCCCCGTTCGATCTGTTCGTGAAGTACGGAATGCCGGAGTATCCCTGGCTCGAACGTTTGCTCGCGCCTGTGATTCCGAAGCCTGCACTCGGTTTCCTTCTTACCGCCGACGCGGCAACGATCCGCAAACGAAAGAGCGAGCTGAGTGAGGACGAGATCGTTACGTTCTATCTCCGTCTGAGCCGAACTCTTACCCGAGCCGATGCACGGCGGTACTATGTCGATTTCTCGACCGAGTTTACGCTGCCCAACACCGCGAAGATGGCGGAGTCGCTCCTGTCGCATTTCGCTCGGAGGCGTGCGACTCGAGGGTAACGGTATGTTTCTGAGCAGATCTCCATGCATTAACGTCGGTGATTCCGTCGTGTCCCGGCAGATGCTTCGTGCTGCGGTTTCGGGCGTGTGTGCGGACATCGAAAAGGTTCACACGATATCGCAGCAGAGTAACCGTCGTGTCGTGCGCTACCAGTCCGAGGGAGGTCTCACTGTTGTTATCAAGGTGTGGGAAAGAGCGCTCGTCCGCGGGATCGTCCGCATCGTCTCC
>SLIN01000197.1 GCA_007135605.1 Spirochaetales bacterium
CGGCCGCTATTCGCAGGCCGAGCAAGTCACCTGGGAAGTCATCGGTATGCTCGACCGGCCGCTGATACTCGGCGTCGACAAGTACCGCCGCTTTCTCGCCGCGAAGCTGCTGTCGGAGACCCTAATGACAAGCGGAGTAGCGCTCGATTCGCCCGACTATCCGAGCAACCCGGATCCATCGAAGGACCTGCGGGGAACCGCCGAACAACTCCATCGCGGACTCATCGAAGCGCTCGAGCGCAACTACGGCTTCCGCGTTGACAAGGATGAGCCGGAGCCGATCCCGGCCGCCGAGTTGCACCGCCGTCCCGATTCTGCTTCGGGTTCGCGATCGAGCGGGCACGGCGCTTGATGCCGGCACCGCGCCATTTCGCCGTCACGACTCCTCTTCGAACTCGCGGTACAGCAGACTCTGCTGGATATCGGTATTGTTCTGATACTTGCCGCGCTCGTACCGCTCGTAGTCGCCTTCGATCGTGTGGTAGAAGATCTGGCAAATCTCGACACCCGCATATATCCGGATCGACTGCACACAGAAGATTTCGAGCGTCCAGAATCCCCTGAAGCCGATATCGCCGAAGCCCGCGGTGATATGCACGAACAGACCGAGGCGCCCGATACTCGAACGGCCCTCAAGCATCGGAACAAAGTGGTCGGTGGCCGTGTATTCGAGCGTTCGGCCAAGATAGAGGCGGTTCGGGGTGAGATCGAGGCCTTCCGGCGGAATTCGGATCTTGTGGGCGCGGTTATTCCGGCGCATGTCGAGCGGGCTGTCGTCATACACGAGGAGCTCGTCGTGAAGGCGCAGGTTGTAGCTATTCGGATTCAGCTGCGAACGCTCGAACGGGTCGATGACGATATTCGTTCCGAGATTTCTCTCGATTTCCAGGCCGGATAGAATCATGGGTCGGAGCCTCTGTTCATCGTGATCGATACTCCGGCACCGTCACACCGATCGAGAATTCCGGGTTTCCGGATCGTGACGCTAACGCCGGTTACGCCGGGAAAGTCGTCAAGGACTACCCGGCACAGTATCGTCGCCAGCCGCTCGAGAAGGCGAAAATTCGCTTCGACCGCCACCTTTCGAAGGGTGGCGGCAAGTCGCGAGTAGTTGACCGCGTCGGAAATGTGATCGCTTTCAACCGCGTTCGAGGCGTCATAGTGCGCTACGACATCCGCGACCAGCTCCTGCGGCCGGCGGCGCTCATGGTCGGGCACACCGACACAGCAGGTCAAGCGCAGGTCGCGGATCTCTATTGTCGCGCGCACAATTAGCTACGCTTCTCCACGCCGAGCGAATCCAGGTGCGCCGTGAAGTGTCGCGAGATGTTCGTGAAATACGCGTCTTCGTTCACGTGCAGAGTATCGCGGATTCGCGACGCAAGGTCGGCATCGCTGAGGATACCTCCGTACGAGATATGCAGCAGCTGGCGCCAGTGCGGATTCGAGAACAGGTCGAGAAGCTGCTGATCGCGCAGCGAATCGATATCCGGCACCTGATTGATGTCCGCGGTGATCTCGTACTTTGCCTGCATCTCCGGAAAGACATCCATCGCCTTCCGGTGGATCTCACGGTAGAAACCGGGGGCGGTCTCCGCCACCGTCTGCATGGCAACCAGCCAGCTTGTACCGGAGGTCTTCAGGTGGAACCGTCCGCCGCTCCTGCGACCGACCGTCGGGTAGATTGCGAACTTGTCACTGCCGGAATGAACGCTGACCTTATGTCCGCCGAGCGCCTCCGCGACCGCCACATGATCCGAGAACTCGCGGTCGAACGCGCGAACGTCGCCGTCGTAGTCCACACCTTTATGCATGGCGCCCGGAAACCGCAGGGCGATCGAATAGAGGTTCACGCCGCGATTGCGGAATTCATTCGCGATGAAGTAGTGATCCACGAGCGATGACACCACCGGTATCTCGTCGACGGTAAACTCGACTGCGGCATCGCCGCGTTGCTTGCGCAACCGCTCCCACGCCTTCTGGGCAAAGTCCATGCCCGCGAGAAACTTGATTGCGGCCCGCTCGGCGTCGCCGGGGCGGAACCGAACGCTGACGCTGCCAAGGTTGAAGCTTCGTCCCGAATATGTCCGTCGAATCCGTTGCTGTTCCTTACTCGGCAGCTTCCGGAATGCCTCCTGCAAGGAGCGGTTGTCCATTTCGGCGGCGTCGGTCGGAAGAAAATCGGAAATGTCGATAGTCAGCATGGAAGGGGATGATTTTACTACGTTCCTGACTTCCGACATCGAGCGAAGGTGATCGCCGTCGGAGCCGAATCCGGCGGTGTATCCTTCCTGGAAGACCGCGAACACCGCGTCGGCGGTAACCTGCTCGAATGTCCGTCCCAGCGCTTCGAGCTCGCGAGTGCTCTGCTGTGCCACGATGGGAAAGAGATTGTATTTCTTCGCGACTCGGAGGTGTGCCGGCGATGTGTACCCAAGCCGATCTCCGAAACCGATACTGGTCGCCGTTCCGTTGCCGGTGGTCGGCACCAGGAAGGGAAAGAGCTCCTGAAGACGAGCCGCGTTGGCGGGATTCATCTCTATCTCTTGTGCGTACATTCCCTCCATTCGCGACGCTTTCCCTTTGAACGGAGTGCGGAAGTCCTTCGGCGCGACGGCGAGCAACCGTCTCTGCGCGCGATCCCGTCCCATGACATACAGAACGTTCTCGTGCCGGCGGCACGACGCCCGATATACGGCTGCCTGATTGCTCGAATAGACCGGATCTCGAAAATCGGCTGCGTCATCGAGCTGTTCCTGCGTCTGTGACAATAGCCTGTTCCGCGCTATCACCCGTGCGATGTCTCTCATCATCCTATACCTCTATTTGGAAATAGTTCCTGGCGTTACCCCAGCAGATTTCGCGAACCATGGCACCAGTCAGCTGCTCATCGTTCGGTACCTGCCCCGATTCTACCCAATTTCCGATCATATTGCACAGAATTCGTCGAAAATAATCGTGACGAGGAAAGCTCAAGAAACTCCGGGAATCGGTCAGCATGCCGACGAAACGGCGCAGAAGCCCCATGTTTGCTAACGCGGTCATTTGCCGCTCCATTCCGTCGATCTGGTCGTTGAACCACCAGCCGGAGCCGAACTGCAGCTTCCCCGGAACCGACCCGTCCTGGAAGTTACCGATCATCGTCGCCATGACCTCGTTGTACATCGGATTATTCGTATAAAGGATTGTCTTCGGCAACGCTTCGTCACGGTCCAGCGCATCGAGAAACGCGGCGAGATCGGCGGCAAACGGCTCGTCGGCCATGCTGTCGAACCCGGTATCGGGGCCGAGTCTCCGGTACATCCGCGTATTGTTGTTCCGCATTGCACCGAGGTGATACTGGCTCACCCATCCTCGTCGAGCGTATCCGTGGTTCAGATCGAGCAGGAGCATGGTCGAGAACTCCCTTCCCTGCTCGACAGAAACACCGGTACCGCCGCGCAGCCGCTCGAAATGCCGTGCAGCCTCTTCGCGACTGCAGAACGACGCGAAGACCGACCGCAAACCGTGGTCCGAAGCGCGCCCCCCGAGCGTGTGAAAATCGTCCATTCGCTTCTCGAGCGCATCGAGGAGATCGTCGTAGCCGGCGATATCGCCATCGGCCGTTTCGGCGAGCCGGTCGACGTACCGATTCCAGGTCTCGACATCGTCTGTCGCAAAGAGCTTGTCCGGCCGGAAGGTCGGCACCACGCGTGTATCGATACTCGAATCGTCGGCGATCTTCCGGTGCCACGTAAGCGGATCGGCGGGATCGTCGGTCGTACCGACCACGCGCACATCGAACATGCGTAACAGCCCTCGAACCGAAAGCTCCGGTGTCGCCAGCAGCTCATTCGCCCGGTTCCACACACTTTCGGCCGTCTCACCATTCAAGATAGTCTCGATGCCGAACGGTTTGCGTAACTCCATATGGGTCCAGTGATAGAGCGGATTACCGATGCAGTACGGTACCGTCTCCGCCCATGCTTGAAACTTCTCACGATCGGAGGCCGAGCCGGTGACCTTCTCCTCACGAACCCCGTTCGTACGCATTGCGCGCCACTTATAGTGGTCGCCGGCGAGCCAGATTTCGGAAAGGTTCGAGTACGTCGCATTCTCGGCAATCGCCTTCGGCGACAGATGGCAGTGAAAGTCGAAGATCGGCTGCCGCTCGGCGTGATCGAAATAGAGCTTCTTTGCCGTTTCGGTTTCGAGCAGGAAATCGTGTCCCAAGAACGTCTTCATGCCGTGTCTCCCGCAGAGTATGTATCGAATTTCCGGTGACCGCAATGAATGAATTCGCGTATCGGAATTGCGCTACACATTGTCGGTCAGATAACCGCCGTCCACCGGAATCGTCACGCCGGTAACAAAGCCGCTCGCTCTCTCCGAGGCAAGATACACCGTAACTCCCTCGATATCAGCGAAATCGCCGAATCTTCCGGCCGGTGTCTTTCCGATTATCTGCGTACCCCGATCGGTGAGCTCACCGGTCTCGTCGTCGGCGATCAGCAGTCTTCGGTTCTGATGCCCGATGAAGAATCCGGGTGCAATGCCGTTCACCCGGATTCCGTGCGGCGCGAACTCTCGCGCGGACCCGACGGTGAGATTCAGCACAGCCGACTTTGCCGCATCGTACGCCCAGACTCCGCTCAGCGGATTGTAGCTGCTCATCGAGCTTATGTTGATGATACTCGCCCGCTGCTTTTCCTGGATCCATTTAGCCGCGAAGATCTTCGTCGGTATCACAAGGCCCGCCAGCAGGTTCATGTCGACAACACGGCGAAAGAGATCGACATCAATATCGACAAAGTCGCTCTTTCCCTGATTTCCTCCGACGCCGTTCACAAGCAGATTCGGCATAGAGGCGTGCAGGCACGTTTCCTCGAATGCCGCCGAAACCGCATCTTCGTCGTTCGTATCTACGGTGATACCGTGGACTCGATCGCCGGCGCCGCTTCTGTCGCGAATACTCTCCACCGCCTCGGCGACCGGATGACTGGTGCCGCGCCCCCAGACGGTCACTTCCGCACCGGCCCTCGCCAACGCGACCGACATGGCGCTCGGCAAAACGCCCGCTCCGCCGGTAACCACAGCGGAGACACCGTTGAGCGAGAATAGCTCATCAATATAGCTCATAAATATATGCTCCTTATGTAAATATTGTTTCCATTGCCGGCAGCGCGCAGAACTCGCGCGCCTCCGGGCCCTCGTTGGTAATCAATAGATCGATGTCACCCGCCCGCGCGAACACCGCAAACGCTTCGGCTCCGAGCTTGCGGGAATCGGCGAGCACGACGCGACGCCTTGCCGATTGTACGACCGCGCGCTTCACATCCGCCTCGATGGCATTCTCCGAGCTGAACACCCCGTCGGGCGATATGCCGGTCGCGCCGAGGAAGGCGATGTCGACGCGGACATTCGCGATCGTACACACCGCCGAAGGACCGATGAAGCTGCCTGCATCGCGGCGCAGATTTCCGCCGACCGCGTGCAGGGCGACGTCCGGCGCCGCGGCAAGCCCGACTATCACATCGAGGCTGTTCGTCACCACGTGCAGCGGAAGCGCGCTCAGGTGCGACACCAGCCGCGCACACGTGCTGCCGGCGTCGACATACACCGCGTCATCCGGTTTCACGAGCGCCGCGGCCCGCTCGGCGATCGCATCTTTTTCGGCAAGATGCTCTTCGCGGCGATTCGGAAGCGGACGGACCGCCGAGTAGTCCTCCACGATCGCCGCTCCGCCGCGCGTCCTTCGCAGCCGCCCGAGATCCTGCAGATAATTGAGGTCCTTCCTGACGGTAACCTCGCTCACGCCGAGACGGGTGGTCAGCTCTTCGACACTGACCTGTCGGACCGCGTTGAGAATACGCATGATGTCGTCGAGTCGAGAGTGCCGCACGTTTTCGATCCGTTTCGGTCCTCACGCTATTCCGTAAGTCCAAACCGTGTCAAACCGCGAGAAGCTCACGGCCGGCGAAGTGCATTACGCGTTCATCGTGCGGCACGTGCGTCGCACGCGGCTTGACTCGGGAAATGGTGCGTGATAGTGCTTTCGATGTCGGTCGAA
>SLIN01000217.1 GCA_007135605.1 Spirochaetales bacterium
AAACGGCACCGGTTTCGGGAAGAGATACTCGATAGATGCGAAGAAAAGGCAGAGTGCCCCGAAAAACGCGAGCAACTCAAGCCGCTGCCTGGGTGATGAATGCTGCTGCATACGGATAGCCTCCGAATTATAGAATTAGAGATTCAACGATGGCAAGCCGTCATGATCCGTGTTACGGTTTCCGTACACATGGAAACCCAACGGATATTCTTCGCGTTGCCGCTTCCACCGGAGTTGCGCGAACAGCTTGCCTCGCTCCGCGATCGAGCGGTTGCCGAGCTTGGAAGCGGGATTCTCCGTCCGACAAAAACCGAGAACTTCCACATCACGTTGCACTTCCTCGGTGAACAGCCGAGATCCGCCATTGAGTCGGCACGGGAAACACTTCGCGAAATCTCGGACAATCAGCTCCCCGCTCCCCGCATCGAGCTCGGCGATCTCGGAGCGTTCCCAAAGGCGAGTGCAGCCCGCGTACTCTGGGCCGACGCGCGCGATGTCGAAAACGCCGCGGGGAGGGTTTACGACGCTCTCGGGGCCGCGCTCGGCGAACGTTCATTCCCTCTCGAAGATCGACCGTTTCTAAGCCACATAACGCTCTGCTATGTTCGAAAGGGCGTCGGTCGGCCCGCACTGAAGCGAGTGCAACAGTGGCTCGAACGCGCTAAAGGCTCCGAAACCGGCGAGCGCACGCTCTGGACGATTCCGAGGGTCGTGCTGTACCGCAGCACGACCGGGCCGGGAGGCTCGGATTACACCAAACTCGATCACGCCGATCTCGCGGAGTAGTTACGCCCCGGGCCCCGAACCGTCTCTATAAGAACAAAACAGGCCGACTTCAGATCGCCTTCCCTGGATTCAGAATACCATTCGGATCGAACACCTGTTTAATCCCCCGCAGCAGCCCGCGATATTCCGATCCGAGTATCAGATCCAGATAATCGGTCCGCTTCCCGCCGACACCGTGTTCGCCGCTGATCGTCCCGCCGGCGTCGACGATAACCGGGTAAAACTCCTGCAGGAACGCTCGCTCGCGCCGCTTCCACTCCTCGGGGTCCACCCCATCCGCAGCCTCCCCGACGATCATCGGGTGAACATGCATGTTGCCGTCACCGAGATGGCCGAAAGCCGGCACCGAGAGCTGGTGCGTCGCTGCGATATCCCGCATCCGTTGAAGTACCGATGCCAACCGCGAGATCGGCAGCGATATATCTTCCACCCCTTGCAGGCTGCTCTGACGCTTGAGCGCCCACGGTATCGATTCACGAATAGCCCACCATTGCTCACGCTGCTTCCCTTGGTCCGGCCCGAGCAGCTGTACGGCCATGTTCCCGCACACTGCGGCGGTGTTTTCGATAAGTGAGGCGGCCTCGCGTTCATCGCTTCCATCGGCTTCGAAAAGAACGCTCCACGGTGCAACGAGCGGAGGTGGAGTTCGCCGCGTCGATGCACCGAGCTCGATGCAGTACTGATCCATCACCTCAACTGCACTGAAGAGCGCGCCGCACGATCGCATTGCATCCGACATCACGGGTATCGCCTGTTGCAGCGTGTCGAACCCGGCGAGCAATGCGCAATACGACTTCGGACGAGGAAGCAGCGACACGGTTGCTCCGACGATCACGCCAAGCGTCCCTTCGCTTCCGATCATCAGCGATCGCAGATCGTAGCCGACCACATCTTTCCGCCGTCTGCCACCGAACACTCTGTGCTCTCCGGCACCGGTTACCACCTCGACGCTCAACACGTGCCGGCCCGTAACTCCGTACTTCACCGCCCGTCCGCCGCCGGCGTTCGTGGCGATATTCCCGCCGATCTGCGAGACTGCCGAGCTCATCGGATAGCCGGCGAAATAGAGTCCGTACGGCTCGAGAGCCCGGTCGAGAGCTCCGGTTACCACACCGGCTTCCACAACTGCCACGCGGTCGATCGGATCGATTTCCAGAATCCGCTTCAACCGCTTCATCTCGAGCACGAGACCGCCGGCTTCAGGAACACAGCCGGCGGCAAGACCGCTGCCGGCTCCCCGCGTGGTAACGGCCACCGCCTCACGATTCGCCCATCGCAGCAGTTCGCACACCTCACCGGCGCTCGCCGGCCGAACGACGCAGGCCGGCCGCCTTCGATACGCGGGATCCGCAAGGTGATCGCCGGAGGCACGGTTCAGCGAACGCTCATCGACCGCAACCGCCTTCTCACCCATCATGCCTGTCAAAACGTTGATGTCGGCTTCGGTCACCGGCCTGAGCATCATCGGACCCGCTCCTGCATTTCGGTCTTCAGCTGCTTCAGTGAAGAGGCCAGGCTCACCTTGTAGATGTGGGGATTGATGATGCGTTTGTACGTGGTATCCAGATGCCGAAGCTCCGCAACCGCATGCTCCCGGATCTCCGGCAGGCTCGGCAGCCGTGTGCAGATCGTTCCGTTCTCCATAACTTTGCTCAGCAGCGGCTCGAAACGGCCGTAATTCTGCATCGTGAAGTGCTGCCGATCGGAGCTCGGGTGGTAGAACTCGATGGGCTCGCCCCGGTCGGGCGGGTGATCCTCGAGACAGATGAGGTCGGCGAGCGGCTCATCTCCTTCATCGTAGAACCGATAGACCTGCTTGATGCCGGGGTTGCTCGCCTTCTCCGGCGTGTCGGAGACCTTCATGACCGGCTCGAGCGTGCCCCGAACCGTACGTGCCGAAAGCTTATAGACGCCGGGGAAGCTTGCCTGGTCGCCGCCGGTCACCATGTGCGTACCGACGCCCCAGAGATCGATCGGGGCACCGTCCGAAACAAGTTGATGGATCACGCGCTCATCGAGCTCGTTACTCACCGCAATCTTCGCATCGGGGAAGCCCGCCTCATCAAGTCTTTTCCGGCACTTCATGCTCAGGTAGTAGAGGTCCCCGGAATCGAGTCGAATACCGAAGTTATGCCCGCCGTCGGCAAGCGTTGCGCCCACCGCAATCGCATTCTCGATTCCGGAGCGTAGGGTGTCATAGGTATCGACGAGAAAGATACAACCGTCGGGGTAGAGCTCTGCGTATCGCTCGAACGCCTCATACTCGGTGTCGAACGTCATAACCCAGCTGTGCGCCATGGTTCCACGAACGGGTATACCGAAAAGCTTACCCGCGTACGTATTGCTCGTCCCCGAGGCTCCACCGATGTAGGAGGCCCGGCTCGCCGAAAGCGCTCCGTCGGGCCCCTGTGCCCTGCGCATTCCCATTTCGAGAACGCTCCCCTGTCGGCTCGCATTGAATATTCGGGCCGCCTTCGTAGCCACCAGCGACTGAAAGTTCACAGTGTTCAGAACGATCGTTTCCATCAGCTGCGCTTGTGAGAGCGGTGCGTGGATGCGCATAATCGGCTCGCCGGGAAACACCATGCTTCCTTCCGGCATCGAGTAGACATCACCCTGAAATTTGAACCCCTCGAGCCCCTTCAGGAACTCGTCGCGGAAGATACCGAGCTCCGAAAGCCATGCGATATCGCCGTCGGTGAAACCAAGATTCGAAAGCAGGGCGAGCACATCCTCGAGCCCGGCGAATACCGAATACCCTCCCTTGAACGGCTGGGTTCGGAAGAACACGTCGAAGACCACCGGTTCATCCTTACCGAAGTGTTGGTAGCCCTGCATCATGGTGAGCTCGTACAGGTCGGTGAGCAACCCGCTCGATCGCAACCCGCCGCTTGCCTCAAAATCTACGGTCACGTTTCCTCCTCCTTCTTACCGGCTCGCCCGTCACCGCGCTCGGGCCAGACCGGACTTACCGACCGGCGGTTACCACGGTTATCGGCGAACGCATACGGTGCGATGATTCCGATCACCGCGAAAACAACGAAAAGGCCGCCGAAGATAACGGGAGTTGCCCAGATCTCCATGAACGAATCGATACGAGCCCGGTCGGGCCGCGACGGCCGATAACGGACGGGAACCGTATCGCCGATGTCGAACTGAGCCGCGCCGCGCCCCGATCTACCTTGTACCGACGCGCGCTCGGCGTCGGCGGTCTCGAACTCCACTACCACGTACTCGAATCCGTTCGTGCCGCCCGGATTGACCAGCGGCGCGGGATTGGTAACCTCTTCGAACCCGGTTACCCGCCCCACCGCAGTCTCCGAAGAGAGGAGAAAGTGCAGCGTTACGATCCCTGAAATCAGGGTAATTGCGAGTAGGACGAGCGCAACCGTACGAAATAGTGTTGCGAACACTCCCAACGTCTTCGTCGTATTTTCAAGGGCTTTCAGCACCGCGTACCTCCGAGATAATCGTCGCAGATCGCGACGGCTTGTTCCAAAGCGGTGGTGCGCATAATGCGATCGGTCAGGACATCGGCGCCGGTAAAGCCTCGCACGTATACACCGACAAACTTCTTCAGGGCATGGAAGTTCATCGAAGAGCCCCATACGCGCTCGAATAGCTCGAAGTGATCGCGCAGCCAGCGTATCCGGACCGCCGCCGGTCGGGCATGAAACGTCCCTCCCGAGAAGAACTCGAGATTGTCGAAAATCGCACGCCCCACCATAACGCCGTCAACACCGCTTTCATCTGCACGACGATACAGCATATCAAGTGATCGTACATCGCCGTTGCCTACCATCAGGGTATCAACACCCATCTCGTTTCGTATACGGACCGCCCGAGCGATTTCGCCCCACCGTGCCGGGACATCAGACATCTCATTCACAGTGCGGCCGTGTATCGTAAGTGCGTCAAGCTGTTGCTCGAGGAGAAAGCGTACCCACTCCTCGGTTGCCGGGCGGTTCGTACCGATGCGCGTCTTGACACTGACCGGCACCGAGCCGGCGCCCTCGCGGGCGGCGGAAATCAGCTCGGCGGCAAGCGCCCGATTTTCGATGAGTGCGCTACAGAATCCCTTTGCGGCGATCTTCCGTTTGGGACAGCCCATGTTGATGTCTATTCCGGCGAACCCGTGTTCACGAAGCCACCGCGCCGCATCGAAATACGCAGTTGGCACGTTACCCCAGATCTGCGCCACGATCGGGCGCTCGACGGCGGTGTAACGCAGACGCTGAAGCGCTGAAGCCGAACGTCGGCCGAACAGGTCGTCAGCCTTCGTGAACTCGGTGAAAAAGACATCCGGCGCGCCTGCGGCGGCGACAATGCGACGGAACACCGTATCGGTGACGTCTTCCATCGGCGCGAGAATGCGGATGGGGCGTTTCAGACGGGTCCAATTGCGCAGCGAACTCACACGGCTTCACGTTATACAACTTCGGGATACATAAAAAGAGCCCCGCAGAGGAAAGGAGGTAGAGAAAAACCTCTGACGGGGCTCGAGCGGAATTGGAGGCGTGACGAGGACGGGCGCACAATGTACGCCCGGTTGGCTGTCACACTGAGTGTTAGTAACGTACACTAATCGGAAACGAAAATCCAGAGCCTAACGCAAAAAATCCGAATCGGAATCTTCCCGAAAGAGCGGGTGTACGCGCCGGCGGTACGACTCATACTGCTCTCCGGCGTGATAGCTGCTGCGAACCAGGGGGCCTGCTTCACAATGCCGGAAGCCCCTACTCATCGCGATTTCGCGCAACTCGGAGAACTCCTCCGGTGTCCAGTAGCGTTGAACCGGCAAATGGCTGCGCGTCGGCTGCAGATACTGCCCGATATTCATCACCGATACACCGTTTTCCAGCAGGTCGTCCATAACATTCACGACTTCCTCGGCTGTCTCTCCGAGTCCGAGCATGATACTCGACTTCGTCACGGTATCCGGATCGATTTCCCGTGCGAGCCTGAGAAACTTCAGGCTCCGTTCGTATGTAGAACGGCTGCGCACCGACGGAGTGAGCCGCTTAACCGTTTCGATATTGTGGCTCATGATCTCGGGGTGGCTCTCGCATGCGATCCGGATGCTCTCGTAATCGCCCATGAGATCGGAGCTCAGCACCTCGACGGTCGTCTCCGGCGAGGCGGTGCGGATCGCGTTTACCGTTGCCGCAACGATAGACGCCCCACCGTCTTTCATGTCATCCCGGTTCACCATGGTAATCACTACGTGCCGCAGCTGCAT
>SLIN01000169.1 GCA_007135605.1 Spirochaetales bacterium
ACCGCCGCGGTGCTCGCGGCAATCGTCTACGCGGTTGCAGCCGGCGAAGCCGGAGCCGTGACGCTGCTCGCCGACGAGCCGGGTGACCGAGTCTACAACGTCGACATCCATGTTTTCGCCGGATCGGTCACAATTCGACCGCACCCGGAGGACCGTTTCGCGGTCGAAGGCGCTACCGATACCGACGATGCATTTATCGAAGTGGAGCGAACCCGGTCGGGCTTCGTCGTGGCCGTGCGTCGCCGACATCGACCGGGGCGCTACGGAAGCGATATCACGGTCGAGGTTCCCGCCGGCGTGCGCCTGCATGTGGTTGGGAAAGAGGCCGACGTGACGATCGAAGACGCCGGAGACTCGGTCTATGTCCGCACGTATACCGGAGCGATCGACCTCACCCGTGAAGGCACTCACCCTATTGACCTGCGATCGACCTCCGGACCGATTTCCGTACACGGCGGCTCACTGCGGAACGCGAAGATCAAATCGGTCAGCGGAAGAATCGATGTTTCCGCCGAGCGTGCGAGCTCCGCACATATCGGAACCACCGACGGCGATATCTCCCTGTCGGTCGATCGTTTCAGGAGCGGTGAGATCGAGTTGCGGAGTGCATCCGGCACCACACGCCTTACTCTCGGTTCCGAATCGGCGGCGTGGATCGAGATGCCGCCCCGCGGCGCGGACATCGACCCGTCGCCGCAACTGGCGGAACGGCGCGGATTCGGGGTATCGGAAGGTCGCCGCGGTCTCTCCTATCGGGTCGGTGCGGGTTTCGCGCGCGTTTACATCAGCAATACCGGCGGTAGAATAGTTCTCAGGGTCGATTGATTCGCGATTACGGTCTATCCTGACGGTATGGAAATCACAGTACTGGGAAATACGGGCCTGAAAGTCTCCGAGCTTTGCCTCGGTGCCATGACCTTCGGGCGCGAAACGAGCGAAAAGGACAGTGGTGCGATCATGGACACCTTCGTGGAAGCCGGGGGGAACTTCATCGATACCGCAGATGTCTATTCCCGCGGCACCTCGGAGGAGATTGTCGGGCGTTGGCTTTCGGACAAACGGCGCGAGGACTTCGTGATTGCAACGAAGGTACGCTTTCCGATGGGGGAGGCGCCGAACGATGTCGGACTCAGCCGCAAGCACATCATGCACGGAATCGAGCAGAGTCTGAAGCGGCTCGATGCCGACTACATCGATCTCTATCAGGTGCATGCCTGGGATCCGCTTACTCCGATCGAGCAGACATTGCGCACGCTCGACGATCTGGTACGCCAGGGTCTCGTGCGCTTCATCGGTGCGAGTAACTTCAAGGGATGGCAGCTACAGAAGGCCCTCGATACTTCCGATCGCCTCGGGCTCGAGCGATTCGTCTGTTTGCAGCCGCAGTACAATCTCCTGAGCCGGGCGACCGAGTGGGAGCTGCTCGACGTCTGCGCGCGCGAAGGTCTCGGCGTCATCCCGTGGAGCCCGTTGCGCGGCGGCTGGCTCAGCGGTAAATTCCGCCGCGGTATGACCGAGCCGCCGAAGGGAACGCGGATCGAGCTCGCCGAGAAAGAAGGGTGGTCGGAGTCGTGGGCGAACTACAACAACGACTTCACCTGGGAGGTCGTCGACGCGCTTTTTGCGGTGGCCGAACAGGCGGGCAAGACGCCGGCGCAGGTCGCGATTAACTGGTTACTTTGTAACGAGACAGTCACCGCACCGATCCTCGGAGCTCGCAATATGGAGCAGTTCCGTGACAATCTCGGCGCCACCGGCTGGCGGCTGACCGCCGAACAGCTCGAAACGCTGAACCGGGCGAGCACGATGGCGGTGAGCTATCCGTACGATAGCGGCGCCAATTGGCAGCGGACCCGCGAGTAGACAGGGATGGAGCGAGCCGGGGCGCGCTCGGAGCAGGCCGGTCGCGTCTCGGCAAGGTACGATTCGACCGCAGCGAACCGGGGCGCGCTCGGAGCAGGTCGCCGTAGGGGTGCCCGCAGAGCGAAACCGAGCCGCGTCACCGGTCGCCTGTGTCGGTTCGCATTCCCGGCGGAAATTATATGCGCGCGGCAGCATATCGTATCGACAGCATAGTCACGCTCTGATATAAACGGAACCGAGCATAAAGATAAATTTTTATCGATCGCGAATTGCTCGTTGATTCAGGAGGAAGTATGGCGCAGAAGGTCGAGTTGGCCTGGTCGTTACCGCCACATCTGCCGGGTGACGGCGATACAACATTGAAGGTAATGACCGATGTATTGATCGCGCTCGCACCGGCGACCATCGCCGGTATTGTGTTCTTCGGGGTATACTCGGCGGCGGTCGTTGTGGTGTCGATGCTCACCGCGGCGATAGTCGAGGCGCTCTATCTGCGCCGTTCGTTCACTCCGCGCGGGCTTATCGGCGACGGCAGTCCACTCGTCGCCGGACTGCTGCTTGCCCTTGTCGTGCCGCCGTCGCTGCCGTTGCCGCTCGTCGCGCTCGGCTCGGCGGTCGCTATGCTCGTCGGGAAGCACTTCTTCGGTGGTATCGGGAGGAACATATTCAACCCGGCATTGCTGGGACGGGCGTTTCTCTTCGTCGTCTGGCCGCGACAGATGGCCACCTGGACGCCGCCGCTCGACGGAACTACGACCGCGACTCCGCTCGGTGGCGGGGAGGCTTCGTATCTGGACATGTTTCTCGGCACCATTCCGGGATCGCTCGGCGAAACCTCGGCGCTGCTGCTGCTGATCGGAGCGGCGTATCTCTTCTACCGCGGACGTATCGGATGGCGGATCCCTGCGAGCTTCATCGCCGGAATCGTGATCTTTGCACCGATATTCGGCGGCGATATTCTATTCCATCTGTTGGCCGGCGGTGTGGTCATCGGTGCCTTCTACATGGCGACCGATATGGTGACATCTCCCGTGCAACCGACCGGTCAGATCCTTTTCGGACTGGGGTGTGGTATCGCGACGATGGTCATCCGCGAGCTCGCCGGCTTGCCGGAAGGCGTCATGTACGCGATTCTGCTGATGAACGCCCTCGTGCCGCTGCTCGATCGATTCTTCCGCGTGAAAACGCTGGGGGAGGCGTAGGCATATGATGAACAGAATTCTTTCCGCGATTACCGTAGTCGTTGTCCTGGTCGTCGCAGCCGGCGCCATTCTGGTAGCCGATGCCGGGCTCGTACCCGATCGGCCCGAGGGAGCGGTCGAGGATGATGCGATGCTCCGCCGGTTGGGGGAGATTTTTCCGGATGCCGCCGATTTTCTCCGGGATCCGGATGTCGATGAGATGTACATCGCAGTCGACGCCGACGGCGAGCACACCGGTTACGCGGCGGTCGGAGTCGGCACCGGCTACGGCGGCGATATGCGGGTGCTTGTCGGTGTCGGTCTCGACGGATCCGTCGTAGGGAGTGTCCTCGTCGAGCACTCGGAGACGGCCGGCTTTGTCGACGATATCCGGGACCCCGCTTTTCGTGACCAGTTCGTCGGCAAGAGCGCCGATGATCCGGTGCAGCTTGATGATGATATCGACGGCGTGAGCGGGGCGACCGGTTCGGCGAGCGGTTATACGCAGGCGGTGCGTGCCGCACTCGACCGGCTGGCGGACGCCGACCGGGTCGAGGCGCCCGACGACGACCCGGTGCTGGTCGCCGCCCGGGAGATCTTCGCGGACGCGACCGATATTGTCGCCCACGACACGGTCGACGGTGTGCTCGTCGCGCTCGACGATGAGACGGCCGTCGGTTACGCGGTCACCGGAATCGGCGAAGGATACGGCGGCGATATGAAGGTCGTGGTCGGCCTCGATACCGACGGTGTGATACGTGGTGCGAAGATCGTTTCACATCAGGAGACAGCGGGCTTTGTCGACGACATTCAGGATCCGGCGTTCCGCGAACAGTTCGTCGGCAGGAGCGCGGGCGATGAGTTGCGCATCGATGTGGACATCGACGGGGTGAGCGGTGCAACGCGATCGGCGACCGGTTTCGCGGCGGCGGTCCGGGATGCCGTCGCCCTCGCAGGGGAGGTGCTGGAATGACGATGGAAGAACGCGGTTTGCCCGCCTGGAGCTCGGTCGGATGGGTCCTCGCCGCGCTTGCCCCGATAATCGGCGGCGCGGTCGGTGCCATGGAAGCACTGGTGCTTGTGGCCGCTACCGTTGTGGTCATGATCGTCGTCGGAGCGATCGTGCTCGCAGTTCGGCCGCTGGTTGGAATCTGGGGGGCGCTGTCTGTATCGGCGTTCGTGGCCGTTGCCCTGGCGACGATATTCAGCCTGTATCTCGATGTGAATGCGCCCGAGCTTGCTGCGGCGCTCGGCGTCTTCGTACCGCTGATCGCGGTGAACCCGCTCGTTCTGCGGCAGGCGCTCCTCGTGGAGCTCGATGCGCCGGGATCGCTGTACGCGAGGTCTCTCGGCGCGGCGGCCGAGCTGGTAATCCTGGCGGTTGCAATCGGCGTCGTGCGCGAGATCTTTGCCGACGGAACGATTTTCGGAGCGGCAATCGGTGACGTGGGTGCCGACGCATTCGGTGCCCCGGCGTTCGCGCTCTTTTTCGCCGGTCTTCTGGTGGCGGCGTTCAGGGCGGTCCGGAAGGAAGGCGAGCCGAAGGGGGGAGAAACAGCATGAGTGACTACCTGTACGTGATCGTCGCTGCAATCATCTGGCAGAACATTGTCCTGTCGGCGCTGCTCGGGCTGACGCCGTTTCTCACCGAAGCGCGCGCTTCGTTGCGCAACTCGCTTGTTATCGGACTCCTGACGACTGTCATGCTCGCGTTGGCAATCGCGATCGTGCGTATCGTCGATGCCGTGGTGCTCGATCCGGCTGGTGCCGGAGCGCTGGTCTATCTCGTGCATGCGGTTGTGGTGCTTGCACTGGCGGCAGCGGTCTTCTCGATTCGCAATCGCGTATCGTGCCCGTACGTGACTCCGGCCGTAGCACGAGCGGCCGGTTTCGAAACCGCACTGATCGGCCTCGCTCTGATCGCTGCTGCGAATGCCGGGAATGTCGGCGCGGCAGTCGTCGAGGCAATCGGTGTCGGGCTCGGCTTCACAGTTGTGCTGCTGATCGTCGAAGGAATCCGCGAGCGGCTGGAGTGGCTCAAACCGGCCTCGTGGCTTGCCGGCGTGCCCATTCAACTGATTATACTCGGCATACTCGCGCTGGTGTTTTCCGGCTTCCAGGGAATTTAGGAGAGATGTGATGAAACTTGCGGACATGAAGATACACAAGCTCGGTCGGGGATACCACCTCAACGAGTTCAAGGAGTACACCAACAAGAAACCGGTCGAAACGTTGCCGCTGCCCGATGAGGTGGTGATCCCGCTGCTTCAGCATCTCGGCGAGTCGTGCGATCCGGTGGTCAAGGTCGGCGATAAGGTGAAACCGGGTCAGCTGATCGGCTCGCTCGAGGAGTACTGGATGGCGCCGGTGCACTCGAGCGTCGCCGGGAAGGTGACGGCGATCGAGCCGCGGATGACCGACAGCGGACAGGAGGTCAATAGCGTCGTCATCGAGGTCGACAAGGAGAACTCCGAGTTCAAGCTGCCCTCACATCCGCACGACCCGCACGAAATGGATGTGGAGGCTCTGAAGGATGCGATCCGTCACGGCGGCGGGGTCGGCATGGGCGGAGGCGCATGTCCGACGTACATCAACATCAACCTCGATGAACCGGTCGAAACGCTGATCCTGAACGGCGCGGAGTGCGAGCCGTTTCTCACCTGCGACCAGCGCCAGATGGTGGAGTGGGCCTACGAGTTGATCGGTGGGGCCGAAATCCTCATGCGTGTGATCGGCGCAAAGAAGACGTACATCGGCATCGAGACGAACAAGGAAGATGCGATCGAGCTGCTCGCGACGAAGGTCGAGAACCGTCACGATATCGAGGTTGTCGCCCTCGAAGCGAAGTATCCGCAGGGGTACAAGAAGAACATCATCAAGTCGGTTACCGGCAGAACTCCTCCCGAGGGCGCGCGCAGCTCCGAGGTCGGGTGTATCGTCAAGAACGTCGGTACGGCGATCACAACGTATAACG
>SLIN01000183.1 GCA_007135605.1 Spirochaetales bacterium
CATCGAATCGTTGAATAGCGGCACGGTCGTGACGCTACCGAGTCACTGAGTCGCCGGCTCGGTCGCATAGACTCTGATCACGACCTTGTTTCGTTGTGGAGCTCCTGCCTCTGACCAAACGCGGCTGAGTAGTTCCGCGTGCGATCCACTTGCGATGTCGGAGCTCGAGGTGCCGCCGACACTCTATCTCGGCCGACCCACCGGCATGAGGTAGAGCGGGCGCTCTCCGTCGTCGAGGGCGAGTGCGCGGGAGAGCTCATCGTCGTGGAAGGCGCCGATCGCCACGGTGCCGAGCCCGAGCGCCTCGCACTGCAGGTAGATGTTCTGCGAGAGATGGCCCGCCTCGATCTGGACGTAGCGCTCGGCGCGTGCGCCGTAACGGGAGGCGGTGCGCTGGACCACCGCGGTGAAGGCGAGCACGAGCGGTGCTTCGGCGAGCGGCGCCTGGCGCAGTCCGGCTTCGAAGAGCGCCGGGCGGTGATCGCCCTCGGCAACTCGCTCTATCCGGTGTCCGTCGGGCAGGTAGCGGTACAGCCCGGCGGGCACGTCCTCGACTTCGCCCACGGCCGCGTACACCTCCATGGGGAAGGTGGCGCCGGCCGACGGCGCGGCGCGAAAGCCGCGTCGCGGCTCGGTAATCCCCTGTGCCGCCCAGAGCAGCTGTCCGAGCTCGGCGAGGGTCAGCGGCTCGTCGGAGTACTCGCGAACCGACCGGCGGCGCTCGAGCGCCTGCTCGACGCTGAGCTCGCCGTCGCGGTCGGGCTTCGGTAGCTCGATCGATTCCGACCGGCCGCGGGAGCGGGGGGCGCCGCGTTCGTTGTCGCCGCCGGTTTCCCGATCGCCTGGGCCGGCCGGCGCGGCGGCTGTCATCATCATCAGTAATAAAAGAGAAAACGGAACGCGTAACATGGCATGTTCCATTGTAGCATCGCCGGCGGCTACGGGCTCGCCTCGGCAACCGCCCCGGGCGACATTCGCGCGCGAAGATAGAGCGCACCGGTGAGAATCGCGGCGGCGAGAAAGCCCATGAGGCCGAGTCCGCTACGGATGATGTTCGGGACTCCGGCGATCGCGAGCATGGAGTAGCCGGCGAATGCGTTGAACATGCCGTGGAAGATCGCCGCGGCGAAGACGCTTCCGGTGCGCACGCGCACCCAGCTGATGAGGATGCCGAGCGGAATGCATGCGAGGGTGATCATCGGAACGCCGAGCAGCGGGTTCTCGGGAAAGTTGTGGCCCATGAGCGTGAGCGGAGTGTGCCAGAACCCCCAGATCGCCCCGATGAGCGCCGACGCCTTCCAGAAACCGAGCGGAGCCAGCTCGCGCTGCAGAAAGCCGCGCCAGCCCATCTCCTCACCGAATGCGAAGATTGCGTTGATGGTCGTGCCGGCGACCAGTGCCTGCAGGAAGAGCACAAGCGGCCAGAGCGAGCCCATCGCGTCGAGCTGAGCGCGTGCCTCCTCGGCGAGTTCCGGGCCGATGTCGCCGAGCCCGGCGACCATCGCATCGCGCGAGAATCCGATCTCGCCGACACCGAGCAGCGCTGCGAGCGCGATCGTCAGCGCCAGAAGCACGACCGGAACGACCCACGCCGGCGGCCATGCCCACGAGCGCCGCAGGCGGAAGCCGTAGTCGCGCAGCTGCTCCTTCCACTTGAGCTTTATGAGGATGATGGAAACTGCCGCGGGAACGATCATGTAGAGGGTGCCGAGCGCCGTGAATCCGGCGATACCGTACCCCTGCAGGCCGAGAAGCGCGTATGCGGCGGCAAGCACGAAACATATTCCGTAGGTGAGCGCGAGGAAGAGCGCTACGCGGCGCCGGCGAATCATGCAACGCATTGTAGTCGTGTCGGCTGCGGCGGCCAAGCGGTGGGGAGGGGGTGCGGGAGGAGTTGCATGTGGCCGCATGTGTCAGCCGGCGTGATGGCGGGCGTCGCGGGGGGTTCCCGCGGCGCAATCCGGCGATGAGCTATGTGGCTGTCGACGGCGAGCGGCTGGTCGGAACGGTGCTCTGCGGGCACGACGCTCGGCGTGGCTACATTCATCACCTCGCTCGGTCAGTGCGCCGCCGGGAGCCCGTCGCTCGGTCGCCCGGCCGCTCAAGCGCTTCCGTAAATCCTCCGCATGTCGGGGAGCTCCGTGCAGTAGTAGTGCACCCAGATGTACGCATGCTGAAAGGCGGCGGCGAGGACGGCTGCCGGCGCCGCGGCGATGATTCCGGGGATCCAGAGCGCGAGCAGTCCGTATACGTACATCGAGTTGCGGCTGTAGCGGAAGATTCCTCTCCGGACAAGCGGCATCGACCGGTAACGCGCGTCGAAGTGGTCGGCGCCGGCGGCACGGATGAACCCGAAGTATCGGGTCACCGAGTAGAAGAGATAGAACGACGGAATGGCCAACAGCACGGCTACGATTATCCGCGGCGCTGGAGAGACATCGACTGCCGCGGCGTTTGAAATCGACAGGGCGATCACGCTCGCCATTCGTGCGGCGAAGAGCACGAAAAATACGACGAGATAGGCGATGAATCCGGCGCTCGTAGTCTTTGATGCACCGTCTCGCTCCCGGCGTCGCGGATCGCGGAGTGTGCGGTCGAGCTGCAATCGCCACGCCGCGACCACGAAGAGTTGGTGTACGATCGGAACCGCGAGGGCGATCGCAAACCACACCGAGGTGGAAAGCCCCGCGAAGGCGCCGGATCCTGCCGGCTGCCAGAGCGATTGCGCGACGAAAACGCCGGCGAGCAGCGCAACGAGTAGAACGGCGTGGGTGAGCTGTCCTTCGAGCATTCGATCTGTTCGTGCGTTCATGGGGCGGAGTGTAACACGAGGCCGCCGCCGGTGCGACGCGCGCGGTATAGTGCCGGCGCCGGTGCGAGGAACGCGGCATACTGCGGCCGCCGCGGAGGCGACGGCTGCGATGGGCGCCTGCGCACGGGCGATAGAGTTTTGACGCAGATCACAGGATTGGTGGAACTCGCGATGGGCGCCTGCGCACGAGCGATAGGTTTCGCTCGAAAGCGGCCATTGTGTACGTACCCGCAATGTTCCATAATGAGCAACGTAAACCAATCGAAAGGAGATGGGACAATATGGCAGATAGTCTGACAAGCTGCACGACACTACACAACGGAGTTAAGATGCCGTGGTTTGGACTCGGCGTCTTTCTGGTCAAGGAAGGCGACGAGGTCATCAACACGGTAAAAAGCGCCCTCGATGCCGGATATCGGAGTATCGATACCGCAGCCGGCTACAACAACGAGGAGGGGGTCGGTCGCGCGATTGCCGAATCGGGAGTCCCGCGCGATGAGATTTTCGTCACCTCGAAGCTCGCGAACGACGACCAGGGCTACGAAGCCGCACTCAAGGCGTTCGACACGAGCATGAAGAAGCTCGGATTGGAGACGCTCGATCTTTACCTGATCCACTGGCCGTGTCCATCGAAAGGACTCTATAAGGAGACGTGGAAGGCGTTCGAGAAGCTCTACAGCGACGGGCGAATACGGGCGATCGGGGTGAGTAACTTCACCGAGAAGCATCTCGACGATCTTATGTCCGATTGCGAAGTGCGTCCGATGGTGAACCAGGTGGAGCTTCATCCGCGTCTCGTCCAGAAGAGTCTGCACGAGTACTGTCGAAAGCACAACATCCAGATCGAGGCGTGGTCGCCGCTCATGAAGGCGCAAATCCTCGACGACCCGGTGCTGAAAGAGATCGCCGCGAAACATAAGAAGACCCCGGCGCAGGTCGTACTGCAGTGGGATTTGCAGAAGGAGATCGTGACGATTCCGAAGTCGATTAAGCCGAAGCGTATCCGAGAGAACGCGGATGTATTCGACTTCACCCTCAGCGATGAGGAGATCGCCCGCATCGACTCGCTCGATCGGGGCGAGCGAACCGGTCCCGACCCCGATACGTTCGGCTGAGCGGCGGGCGGCCGGCCCCACGTCGGCCGCTTCAACGCCGACGGGTTCGCAAGCTCTACTATCGGTTAATGAACTCGGCGATCGAGTGTAATATGAGATAGGTCGATAGAGCTCCCGGATCCGGATGCCCCTTACTGCTCTCCCCGAGCGTCTTGGCCTTCCCGGTCTTTGCCACCATATCTTTGGTGCTCTCCATGCCGGCGCGCGCGGCTTCAGCGACATTGGTCGCGCACTCGGCGAGAGGCGCCTCGTTATACATTGCCGCACATTGCGCGGCCGGCTCGAGTGCATCAACCATGGTTTTGTCCCCAACCGCCGCCTTTCCTCGAGCCTTTACGGCGGTCAGACCGTCGCTCAGGAACTGGGCCAACTCCGTGCTTCCGAACTCCCTCCGTTGACCGAGCTCGGTCGCTCCCTTGATGAAGAACGTACCGAATATGGCCCCCGCGGCGCCGCCTACCTTGCTCATCAGAGCCATTCCGACGAGCCTGACGATCTCACCGACGGAGTCGAGCTTCTGTGCGTTTTCTATCCGGGTCCGGACTTCGCGAAACCCGCGGGCCATTCCTTCGCCGTGGTCCGCGTCACCCATTCGATCCGCCTCCGTCAGGACGTCGATGCTCTCGATTATCGTGTCCGAAATGTGTGAAAACATCTCGGCGCACTCTTCCAACGAAAGGCTTTCTCTACTCATGCATGCCCCCCCGACGTGAGCGCGAAGGAGCGACATGCCATGTCATGGTATCGCTGTAATTCTTCATCCAGCTTCATAAGTGTGACGGAAAAACCGGCCATCTCCTGGGTGGTGATAAAACTTCCGACCAGCGTATCGTGAACGTCGATTCCGCTGTCGGCGAGCCGCTTATGAAGCGAGCGGTTTGCGATGAGCAGTTCCATCATGGTCGTGGAGCCGAGATTGTTTACGATCACTACCACTTTGTCTCCGCGCGTGAACGGGAGGTCATCGATCAGCCGACCGGTCATCTTCGTTACCAGTTCTTCCGAGCGTTGCATCTTTTCCCGGGATACTCCCGGCTCCCCGTGCGCTCCCATTCCAATCTCAATCTCGTCATCCCCGATTTCGAACGTCGGCTCGCCGCTCTCCGGCGTGGAACCCGCGGAGACGGCGACCGCAAGCGAACGGGTATTGTCCCTTGCTTTCGCGGTTACATCGTGCAGCCGATCGAGAGTCATGCCGGCTTGTGAGGACGCTGCTCCTGCTATCTTTATCACGCAGACATCGCCGGCTATTCCTCGTCGTTCGGCGATCTGCGGAGTGGCTATATCGTCGGTGACCCGAACGGTGCGCACCTGAATGCCCTCCTCCTCGGCCAACTCGGCGGCCATGTCGAAATTCATGTTGTCGCCGGCGTAATTGCCGTAGAGGTATAGGACTCCGTTTCCGCGGTCTACAGCGCGGGTAGCGGCCAGGATTGTCTCCGGATCCGGTGCTGCGAACACATTTCCGCATGCGGCGCCGTCCGCCAGATTCTCGCCCACGAACCCGGGAAACATCGGCTCATGTCCGCTTCCTCCGCCGATCAGTACCGCCACCTTGCCGTCCGGTATCGAAGTTCTCGCAACCGCCTGATAGTCTCCGACCCGCTTGAGCATGTTTCCTTCGGCAGCCAGCAGCCCGTCAAGTAGCTCGGACACCACCTCTCTCGGGTCGTTCAATATCTTCTTGGCTCGCTTCATTGCCTACTCCTTCCCGATGCCGTACGTTCGAATTTGTCGTCTAACGTTCGACGATCCGGAGCCGAGAGACATCGGCGTGAATCTCATACGCTGTCTTCCGTTCCGGCGTCGTCACTCATCTCGGCATACTCCTCGGGTATGCCGGTATCGGTCAAGATAAGCTCGAATGACAAGCTCGGATGAAAAGAGCAGTCTGTTGAGAAGAGCACTCTCGGCGGGATCAGCAGGTTTCTCCCTTGACAAAAGGCACCTCGAGCGGATTTAATTCTATCGAAAGTAGAGTATCTCGCTTGGTTTAGTTGAATATATCATGAAAGAGCGAGGGGAGGAGGTTGTATGGATTGCTGCCGGAGAGATTTCGGAACGAATCCG
>SLIN01000247.1 GCA_007135605.1 Spirochaetales bacterium
AAGGAGCACCGCACATGATAGACGCGGACAAGAATATCCGGACGCTGGAAGAGGCCATGAAGCAGCCGTGCAAGCATCGTGACATGTCTCTCGCCGTGCAACCGATGGAGAATTACAGCAAAACACCGGGTGGGCCGAACGAAACGCCACTCTCGTTCTGGGCTGCGTGGAAGTTGAACGATCGCCCCCGACGAATCGCCCTGCTTCTCGACGATTGCCAGGAAGAGTACAGACCGTATGCGGGAGGCATTCTTCCGAATCTGGTACGAGTACTCGAGACCTTTCGGAGAGCTCGATCGAACAGTGACGGTGTCTGCATTGCGTGGAGCGCGTGGAGCCGCAGATTCGACGACGGCATCTCCAACGCCATGGACCGATGGTACGGCCCCAAAGGGCTGCGCCCGGATAACCCGGAAAACGCCGCCTACGTGTTCACCGGCGCGCCGGGTCTGAAACCGTTGGCGGAAATCGCTCCGACCGATAACGATATTTCCGACGGTTGGTTCTACCACGGGAAGCATCTCGATATGTTCTGGACCTTCGACGAGAACGGCAACTCGTACCTCGATGAGAAACTCAAGGCTCACGATATCGATACGATCGTGATCGTCGGCCTGTGGACCGATGAATGCGTGCTCAGCACCGCCTATGCGGGTAACTCGCGTGGGTACGATGTCGTGGTGGTAGGTGATGCGGTGGCAACCGCGACGGACAATCAGGAGACGGCGCTGACGGTCGCCAACAGCACGGTTGCCAAAGTCCTGTCGACCGACGAGGTGATTGCCTACATGGAAAACGATTTCGAAACCGGAGAGCCCGGCGCGGTGAAAGGCAAACGCCATCCGGACGGACGCAAAGAGGACTGATTGAAACAGAGTATCCGCTTCGACGCCTCGCAGGCCGAACCGGGATAGCGTCAGCGCCGGCGAAAAATGAGCTCCGCCTCGTAGGGGTGAGCCAGACCGGTGTATTCGGTATCCTCCCGACTCACCGACTGGTTCCTGGGGTCGTAGTAGATATCCACATCCTCATTACGTCGGATGCGGTACTCAACGAAAAGCGCTGTTTCCGATACTACCGAAATCGGCTCTCGATCCTGGAACTGTACGTCGGCGAAGAACGTCTCGTCGTACAAGCGAACCCGCACCGACTGCTCCTCGCTTTCAATCGGCCGCCGGAACGGAACGAAAAAACGGTAGACGAGTCGATCTTCGCGCATGTAGCTCGTGAACTCGCGTACCTCGCTTGCGGGGTGTTCCGTCCCATCGGCAACAAAGTACGTGAAATAGTCGTAGTGACGAAGATTGCTGAACGCGCCCTGTTCGATCGAGCGGACGTGGTCGTCGGAGAAGTTTCCATCCCGGGGAACACCGAAGTCGAGAACGACCATCGATGTGAACATCCGATCGAACTGCCACTCCACTTCGCAGCCTAACAGCATGTCCTCGTCGAATCGAAAGGTAAGGCGGGCATCCATGAACACGTGGGGATGGGCGCTCAGCACCGACGGCGAAATTACCGCTGCACAGAGCACTGCCGCGACTGCGAACACGCGTACCGCCGCTGGTCGGCGAGCGGAAAGGTGGTCGCTTGCAGCACGGGCCGGGCGAACCGGAAAAGTGACGCTCGAACGGCATGCGAGGGGTTGCGCGCTCATATCGCCTCCTCGGTATCATATATCGGTCGCGCATACAATGGCGAAAGCAGTCGATGCGCCTCGGAGAGTCACCGGCGACGCAAAGCCGGCACAGGAGGGAATGCGTGAGGGTACGGCTTTTTCTCATCGCCACGGTTGCGGTGCTGGCAGGCGCGTTGTCTCCAGTTGAAGCGCAGAATCCGTTCACCGGCGAAGGCGGACGCGCCGGCCCGGCTCGCGAACAGGAGACTCCCTTCGAAGAGGGCACCGACCGCGCGCATAGCGCAGAGGCCGAGCCCTCAACCAGCGCTCTTCGGGAGCGGTTGATTTCGCTTGGCTCGGGCCGCCCGATCTTTCCACGGCTGAACGCATTTCTTCGCGGGCAACAGCGTGCCCTCAACGAGCGCATCGCCACCCTTATCGGCGACGCGACCGGACGACCGGCGGCGCCGGACGAAACCGAAGGTGCTGTTGCGACCGGAACCGGAGGATCGACCTCCGCGGTCCTCGTAATCGGGTTCGTGGCGTTTCTCTACGGACTCCTGCATGCAGCCCTCCCGGGGCACCGGAAAGTGCTGCTTGTATCGTACTTCATCTCGTCGGACGCCCCGGTCCGCCACGGCGTATTCGCCGGCGTCGGAGTAGCGGTGATCCACTCCCTCGCGGCTGTTGCGGTAGTTCTGGGGGCCTACTACGTGTTGGAGACATCGCTGTCGGTCGCCCTGGACGATGCGACGCGGTACCTGCAGGCGCTCACGGCAGCTGGGATTCTCATAGTGGGCGCACTACTGATGGTGTCGAAGGCTCGAGAGGCATGGAACCTTCGGAACACGAGTCGGGACAATAGCGAGAAGAGTAGTCGGCGGGAAGCCGACCGAGGTCACACCGGGCATGAGCACGGAGAAGGGCTTATCCGACGGATGAAAGGACGGCTGGGCCTGCTTCCGGCAATCGTCGTCTCCGCCGTTGTTCCGTGTCCCGGCTCTGCGATGATCCTGATATTCGCGCTTTCGCTCGGTGTGCTGTCCCTGGGCCTCTACGCGGTCGTGCTGTTTTCGGTCGGGATGGCGGTGACTCTCACTACGGTCTCGATGGCGGCGATCGTTTCGAAGCGCATCGTGCTCGGAGCCTTCGACGGCCGGCTGGGCGAGGTGCTCCACCTCGGGATCGAGGGAGCGGCCGGGGCGCTCATGGTCGCCTTCGGGCTCGTACTTCTCCTTCCGTTTCTGCTTTGAGGCCTGCGTACTTCAGGGTGCTGATATGCAGCACACCCGATTCGTGCAGACAGACTCAGTCGATACGCCCGGCAGCGTCAGTACGTCCTGGAGCGCCACGATTCGTGGGCGGATAGTCGAGTCAGGGCGTACACCGCGAAGGCGAGCAACAGAATCAGAAGCAGAAACACCGGGCGATAGGTACCTATAAGGTCGAAAACGCCGCCGGCTATCACCGGGCCCATGGCGCCGGAGATCGTTCCGATGAACACGACCGTGCCGAAAAGCTTACCGTGTGTTCGTGTTCCGAAGAACTCGGCGATCAGCGGCGAGACCGCGGTAAAGGAGCCTCCGTGCGCAAAGCCGTACACGACCGCGAAGGCGTACACCAATACCGGAGTGGAGGCGAATTGAAGCATGACGAAAGAGAGCAGCATGATCGCATAACAGAATCGGAGTGCACGCCGGGAGCCGAGTCGGTCGATAAGCGCGCCGGTAACAAGCCTGCCTGCCGCCCCGACGGCGCCAATGGTTGAGAGCACACCGGCGGCAACCTCCCTGCTTATGCCCATGTCGGTTGCATAGGGGACAATGTGGACGATGATGGTGGGCATACAGAAGAACACGGCGAGGTGTCCGGCGACGATCCAGCGGAAGGCCGGCGTGCGCATCGGCGCACTACCTGATTCATCATGGACCTGCCTTTGCCGCCCATCCGCTTCGGCATTCCGCCGGTGCTCATCGGTCGAGGGGGCACGGATAAACTGCGCGGCTGTCAGGACGAGCGGGCCCGTAATCGCCGCGATCCACACAAACGCGCTGCGCCACCCGTACGCTGCGATCAGGAAGGCTACGGCCGACGGAACAAGCACCTGCCCCGTCGATGTACCGGTCTTGACGATACCCGACATCTGTCCGCGCCGGCGATCGAACCAGCGTGCGACGGTGGAGAGGGTGAGTACATCGTGAGAACCGAATGCCAGACCGACGAACATCGCGTAGGCGAGATAGAGCTGCCATGGTGCCCCTATCATCGACATCAACAAGTAACCTGCCGAAATACACACTGCCGCCAACGAGAGAATGAGCCGCGGGCCGACACGATCGTTCAGATTGCCGAGAACCATTGCCCATACACCCATGACAAGCGCGGTAACCGATGCCGCCCCGGAAATAACCGCCCGCGACCAGCCGAACTCGGCATGGAGTGCGTCGAAAAATACACTGTACGAGAATATCGCACCGACAATGGTCGCCTGCACGACGAAGCTCGCCGCAACGACGACGTAGCCGTACGAGCTACGTGCGCGCCGATCGGTGGAAGAGATCTGATCTGTTCGCGACATTGTGTCCTTTAGTACCTGTGCAGGGTAACCGTCAGGTTCATGAAGGGCAACTGGGCGCACGATGGCGCTACTGCCTGCTCACACAAGCTGCTTATCCGTCACCCGGAGCAGGATCGGCCGGTGCGTGAACGGCAGCGACGGGTGTATACTAGCCGCCGGACAAGGGCCTCTTGCCGCTGCGCTGAATTGCCGTATGCGCAGGTACGGGCGATCACGATAGGAGACGCTATGAGACAAGCAGTTATGACTGCTCCGGGCGAGATTGAATATCGCGAGGTGGAGACTCCGGTTCCCGACGAGCGGGAGGTTCTCATTCGCGTCAGGAATATCGGCGTCTGCGGATCCGATGTCCATGTCTATCACGGAGTGCATCCGTTTACCTCCTATCCGGTGGTGCAGGGGCATGAGGTGTCCGGAGAGGTCGAATCGGTCGGAGGCTCTGTTCAACGGTTTTCGACCGGAGAGAAAGTAACGTTTGTGCCGCAACTGGTATGTGGCAAGTGTTATCCGTGCCGGCACGGAATGCACCACGTTTGCGATTCTCTGAAGGTGATGGGGTTTCAGGCTCCGGGGGCCGCGCAGGATTACTTCGCCGTGCCGGAGGATCTCACGATAAAGCTGCCGGACGAGATGAGTTTCGAGCATGGCGCAATGATCGAGCCGATGGCGGTCGCGGTGCACGCCCTCGGTCGCGCCGGGGATATTGCAGACAGACGCGTGCTCGTGCTGGGCGCCGGACCGATCGGAAACCTCGTGGCACAATGCGCGCGTGGTCTCGGCGCTGCCGCGGTGATGATCACCGACCTCAGCGACGTCCGCCTGAATCGAGCCCGTGAATGCGGAATAGCGTGCACGGTCAACGCGCTGCACGAGGATCTCGGTACAGCGGTGGGCAGGCATTTCGGCCCCGACAAGGCGGACGTGATTCTTGAGTGCGTCGGGGTGGAAGAAGCGATCGCCGACGCGATCACGGTAGCACGAAAGGGCTCGGATATCATCGTTGTCGGAGTCTTCGGCAGCAAACCGGCGGTCGATTTGAGCCTGGTTCAGGACCGCGAGTTGAACCTTCACGGAAGTTTGATGTATCAGCACCACGATTACACGAAAGCAATAGAGTTGGTGAACGGGGGAGCGGTTTCGCTGGATGCGCTGATTACCGATACGTTTGCCTTCGACCGTTATCACGAGGCGTATCGTCACATCGAGGAATCGGCGGATCGCTCGCTGAAGGTGATGATCGAGCTTTGATGGGGGAGGATGTTTCATGGATCTGCAATTAAAAGGAAAGTCCGCGGTCATCACCGGAGGGAGCGTGGGCATTGGTCTTGCGGTCGCCGAAGCGCTGGCAGCCGAGGGAGTGAATCTGTTGCTGTGCGCGCGTAACGAGCAGCGACTAAACGAGGAGACGCATCGCATAGCCGATACATACGGTGTGCGCGCGGTCGGCGTTAAGGCTGATGTTTCTCTTTCAGATGAGGTGGATGCCGTGGTTGCAAGCGCTGCCGAAAGCTACGGTCAGGTGGATATTCTGATCAATAACGCCGGCACCGGAAGCTCCGAGACCATAATGGAAGCGGATGACGAGCGCTGGCAATACTATTGGGATCTGCACGTGATGGCGGCCATTCGTCTGACGCGCGGGATTGTGCCGTTAATCCGAAAAGCGGGCGGAGGCGTGATCCTCAACACCGCATCGATCTGTGCCAAGCAGCCTTTGGGGTACGAGCCGATCTACAACGTTACCAAGGCCGCGCTCGTTATGTTCGGCAAGTGCCTGGCGAACGAGCTCATCGG
>SLIN01000202.1 GCA_007135605.1 Spirochaetales bacterium
ATACGCGCACTACGTGCTGCCAGCGTTCGAGCGACGCTTCGTTACACTCGATCGCGAGTTTCCGGCAGACGATCGCGTCGAGGTCCTGTTCGTGAAACTGCAGCGGAATCTGATAGATGGTGTCCGACACATCGTACGCCGACACGACCGCCTCGTACTCGACGTTCGTGAAGTTCGCGATCTTCCGCCGCATCTCTTCTTCCATCGGGCGCGGAGATCGACAGAGCAGGATATCGGGCTGTATACCGATCTCCCGCATTTCCTTCACCGAGTGCTGCGTCGGCTTCGTCTTCAGCTCATTACCTCCGACCTCCGGAATGAGGGTGAGATGGACGCTCAGCACGTTCTCGTGGCCGATCTCGTGCACCATTTGTCGGGCGGCTTCGAGGAACGGAATCGACTCGATATCGCCGACCGTTCCGCCGACTTCCACGATGGTGACATCGACATCCTCCTGCTCTCCGGCGGCGAATAACCGCTGCTTGATCCGGTCGGTGATATGCGGGATCACCTGTACGGTTCGTCCGAGGTATCTTCCCTCGCGCTCGCGCTGGATCACTTCCTGATAGATCTGGCCGGTGGTAATGGAATTCGCGCGACTGAGCGGCGAGCTCGTGAAGCGTGCGTAGTTTCCGAGATCGAGATCGGTCTCCGCCCCGTCGTCGGTTACATAGACCTCGCCGTGCTGGAACGGACTCATTGTGCCGGCGTCGACATTGATGTAGGGATCGACCTTGATCATTGTAACGGAAAGGCCCCGACTCTCCAGAAGACTGCCCAGGCTGGCCGCCGCGATTCCCTTTCCCAGGCTCGAGCAGACGCCGCCGGTAACAATGATGTACTTCTTCATCGGGGTTTCATTATTTCCACCTGGACGGCTGTGTGTCAACGTGAGCCCACGCCGAATGTCAACGTTGTCGGCTCGGCTCACATGGATGCCCCCAGCTACCGACATGGTGAGCCCGAACCGACCCGAACCGGCTCGATTGACAGTGCGAAGCGGCGTTCGTATTCTCGAAACCGGTCGGCGCACATGGCTATTACACTACAGGACGGCGATTTCGACAGATTTCGAACCCTCATATACGAGGCGAGCGGTATACATTTCACCCGCACGAACCGTTCCATACTCGAGAGCCGTCTGCGCGAACGCCTGCGCGACACCGGCGATTCCAGCGTGGAAGACTACTATCACCGGGTATGCGGCGACGGCGAGGAGTTGAAGTCACTTCTCGATTCGGTTACGACAAACCTCACCCGGTTTTTTCGTAACACGGCCCACTTCGAGACGTTTGAGCACTTCGTGCTTCCCGATTTGATCGAACGGAAGAGGCACGGGCGCAAACGGATTCGTCTTTGGAGTGCCGGCTGCTCAACCGGTGAGGAACCGTACAGTCTCGCAATGGTCATGAAGGAAGTGCTCCCGCCGGACTTCGAGTTCAGCATCATCGCCTCCGACATCAGCCTGAAATCGCTCATGAGCGCGCGCAGCGGTTACTACGCCGAATCGCGAGTACGCGGCATTCCCGAATGCTATCTCGGCCGCTATCTGCAGCCGAAGGACGACGGTTACCAGGTATCCAAAGAGATCATGGATACGGTTACCTTCGACTACCATAACCTGAAGCATCCGAGCGGTTTGAGCGATATCGACGTGGTGTTCTGCCGCAACGTAATTATCTACTTCGACGAGGCGGCGCAGAAATCGACGGTTCACCGCTTTTGGGACGTCATGAACCCCTACAGCTATCTGTTTATCGGACACTCAGAGTCGCTGTTCGGCATGAACACCACCTTCGAGTTCGTGAGAACGGACTGGGCATGCTTGTATCGCAAGGACACTACGGGTTAGATGACCATGGACAAAACATCGGTGCTGATCGTCGACGACTCCGCACTCATGCGTAATCTCATTTCCAGGATCATTGAACAGACTGATGATCTGTCGGTGTGCGGCACGGCGATGAACGGCAAGTTTGCCCTCGATAAGCTCGGCCGGCTGGACCCGGACGTTATCGTTCTCGATCTCGAAATGCCGGATGTCGACGGAATCGGCTTTCTCACCGAACGGAAGAAGCGCGGTGTGACCGTTCCCGTGATAATCCTCTCCTCGCTCGCCGAGCGCGGAGCGCGCATTACCATGGATGCGCTGTCGCTCGGCGCATCGGATTTCATCATGAAGCCAACCGGGCGTGGTGGTCCGGATGTTCAGGGCGTCGCCGCCCAGCTGGTGGAGATGCTTCGTTCCTACGGAGACGAGTTTCGCATGCGGCGATCGAAGCGGCGCACACCGGGCACGAATGAGCGGGAGGTCGAAGAGGGAGCGCAGCACGAGGCCGACCGTGAGGAACGCGTCGAGCAGTTCGAACCGCCGGTGTTACCGACGCACACCGCCGAGCCTGCACGTGGTCTTCCCGCACGCTCGCCGAAACGCCGGCCCGGTCCGGTTCGTCTGGTAGCCATCGGTGTTTCCACCGGGGGACCGAACGCACTGCGGCGGGTCCTCCCAAAGCTCGACGCGTCGCTGCGTGTGCCGATTCTTGTCGTCCAGCACATGCCGGCGGGTTTCACCACGGAGTTCGCACGCAGTCTCGATCGCATTTGCGATTACGAGGTTCGTGAGGCCCAAGACGGCGATATCATTGTGGAAAGGCGTATCCTGATCGCTCCGGGCGACCGACATATGCGCGTCGAACAGCGGCAACTCGCGACGACCGTTCGTATCACTGACGATGAACCGGTCAGCGGCCACCGCCCGTCGGTCGATGTGCTGTTTGCGTCGGTGGCGAAGTGCTACGGCAACGAATGCCTGGCGGTGATTATGACCGGAATGGGTCGCGACGGAGCGCGCGAGATCGGATCGATCTACGAGGAAGGCGGACTGACGTTCGGGCAGGATGCCTCATCGGCGGTTGTCTACGGAATGCCGCGCGCGGCCTGCGAAGCAGGGTATCTGCATCGGCAGCTGAACCTCGAAGAGCTGGCCGCCGCGATCGGTGAAGCTGCCGAAAGTGTAACGGAGCACGCATGAGCGCGAAGCCGCTGGATGTTGTCGATCTGGGACGAATGCCGTTCGGCGAAGCGCTCGAGGTGCAGCAGCGTACTGTCGAACGCCGCCTGGCAGAAGAGATCCCCGATACGCTTATTCTCGTGGAGCACCCGCCGGTTATCACCCTCGGTCGCGGGGCGAGAGAGGAAGATATCGTAATACCGCGCGAGTTGCTCGAGAAGAACGGCGTGGAAGTGCACCGAATCACCAGGGGAGGGCTTGTTACCTATCACGGACCGGGCCAGCTCGTCGGTTACCCGATCGTGCACTTGTATGAGCGAGCACGCGAGCTGAAGCGCTTCGTAACCGAGCTGGAATCGGTGTTCATCGATGTGCTCGGCGGTCGCTACGGCATACGTGCCGAGCTCGATCCCAACGATCGCGGGGTATGGGTCGAGGGCAGCCGCAAGATCACCGCCGTCGGAATCGCCGTACAGCGACGCGTGACCATGCACGGCTTCGCATTCAATGTCGAACCCGATCTCAGCCACTTCAGCTGGATCGTCCCGTGCGGTATTTCCGACCGCGGCGTCACCTCCCTCGCGATGGAGCTCGGACGGAGCGTGAGGATCGAGGAGGTGCGCCGACCTGTTGTCGAGTCGTTTTCCGGGCGGTTCGGCTACACCGGGTTATCCGGTCGGTTCTGATTCCGGCTGGTCGACCGGGCGGCGAAACTGTTCGATGCCTGTTGCCCGGCCGCTGTCATCATCAATCTCGAGTACGACACCCTGGATTTCGAGCTCGCCCCACGCATCTTTGCTTCGCTGCGGTACGGCTGTGAGAAACTTATCGATCTCCACCTTCGGATCAAGTCCGGAAACGCCGGTTACGCTCCCGGTACGACCGCAGTCGGTAATCGTCGCGGTTCCTTTGGCGGAAACACACTCGTCGGCGGTCGGCACACGCTGCCCCGTCCCGATCGCGGCGGTCACCATGCCGTCGGCATGCTCGCTCATGATCCGTTTTTCGGCAGTCGTCGTCGCGTGGTAGTCGAGAATTACGATCGGGGTCTCACTCTTCAGGCGTTCGACGAGCTCCGGGAGGAAGGTATACGGGTTCGAGAGGTGAACCCGCGGGAAGCCGCTGAGACCGAGCAGACTCAGGACACCAACCTTCGTGCCGCTCGCATCGAAGATACGATAACCACGCCCCGGATTACGCGGAGGGAAGTTCGCAGCGCGGACCATATACGGAGCCTTATCGATATGCGGAACGATATCTTTCTTGTAGTAAACCTGTTCGCCGGCGGTAAGGGCATCGACACCGAGTTTGTGCAGGTAGATGGAGTGGTTCTTCCCGATGCCGAAGCCGTTGGTCGCTCCGTCGACATTCGCGATAACGAAGTCGCAGGCGAATTCATCCTTGAGCTCGTCGAGACCGGATTTCACGCAGTATATGCCGGCCTTCCCGACTATCTCGCCGAGAAAGAGGATACGCATAGGCGCACTCTATCGCGGGCAGGCCCGTGAGGCAAAGCGGTGCGACGGAGCGGAGAGGTAGACAAGGCGCGGTTCGGGAGGCACGTGTACGTGCGCCTCAGAGTTTGTCGGACATATCGGCAGAATTGAATATCGGAAGGGCATGGCGCATATTATCGCGGAGTGAAATGCATTCCGATGGCGGTATATACGTCCGATATTCAATACCGAAGTGAAGTCCGACAAACTCCTGACGGCACGATCTGAACGCGCCGCACACGCCGGTACAGCCGCACACGCCGGTAGCTCGATCTTTTCCGAGCGACAGAGTATATTAGCGGTACGGGAGCCGATACGGTCCCGGCCGCCGGCATGCCCGCCGTCGGTACAAGGGTCGCCTGCACGGGGGCCCGACACCCGAATGTCAGGAGGTGTTCTCATGAAGAACCCTGATTTTATAGACGTTGGCCGAATTATCGATGAGATATTCGAGGCAGCCGAAGACTTCACGAACGCATTCAAGGACTCGGTCTCCTTCGGAACCGATAAGTTCGCCGGTTTGCGCTTCGGCGAGAAGCGCGACTTCTACCCCGCATACTCGTATCCGCCTGCCAATGTGTACATTACTGAAGACAAGACCATGGTCTTTGAGTTTGCACTCGCAGGCTTCAACGAGGAGGATATAACAATCGAGTTCCGTGGCGACCACATGTACTTCTCTGCGCACGTCTCGGACGACTTGAAGCCGGAAGGGGAAGTGCGCTACTTCAAGCGGAGGCTGAAGCTCAAAGACATCCGGTCTCAGAAGTACTACGTCCCGGCCGACAAGTACGATCAGGAGAACGCAAAAGCCGTTTTCCGAAACGGTATCTTGCGTGTTACGGTACCGCCGCACGAAATCGTTCAGCAGAAAGAGGGAGTGCGAATAACAATACGCGGCGAGTCGACCGGGAGCGGAAAGAAGAGCGGTCCCAAGGAGTCGGGACCGAAGAGCTCAACAAGTGACTCGGAAGGCGGAAAGGAAGGCAACTGATGTTTTGGGGGCTGATACTCGGTATCGCTATCGGCGTGATTTTTTATCCACAGATAATGGTCGGCGTTCGAAAGGCCGTCCGGTTCATCAAGGAAAACACGGAGGACGGAGAGAACATCAGCCGCATTGACGATTCCGATTCGGGACAGTAGTCCGCTTGCCGTGCGGCGACGGGATTGTGGCATATGCCGTACCGTCGCCGCTTCTCCGACCCGGAAGACGTCGGGGACGATTCGTTCGGACAAGTCCGGCAGGTCGGCGGAGCTTCGTCTTGCCCTACCGGAGAAATACGTATGAACAGGAAGATGTTGAGTACCGCGGTGCGCTCAATTGTGTGCGCTGCTGCGGCGTTTCTCTTGTACGCAGCGCCGTCGGTGGCGCAATCACCGGATGCGAGTCTCGTGATGACGAATGAAACCGGCATGGCGATTGAGCATCTCTTCGTGCTCCCGCACGACAGCGACGTACCGGGTGGTGATCTGCTTTCGATGGCCGGAGCAATCGAACCCGAGACGAGTTTCTCAACGGGCATTTCGTCTTCGTTCTCGGAAACACTCGTACATGTTCTCGCCGTAAGCGAAGATGGCGAGGTTTATGAGAAGAAAAGCGTTCGGGTGTCCGACACCGAGACGATTATGATCGCGCTCTCCGGAACCCACCTCGCGGACGGGCGAGAAGCTCCGGAAACCGAAACCGTCGCGGTTTCGGCGGATCTCGGCACAGACATCTACTATGTCTTTGCCGAACGATCGGATTCCTCCGAGCTCGGCCCAAACGTTACCGGCGGCGAGGTGATCCCCGAAGGGTCATCGACGGCGGTGCGAATCGCTGCCGGAGATTCCGGTGGGGTCCGCGCACTGCTCCTGGTCGACTCCTTCGGCGCTACCCGACGGATCGACATGGAGTAGGTGAAGTCGGTTGCCCGGTGCGACCGAGGCGCAGTTTCGCTCCTTCGCGTACAGATTGACATACGTGCGGAGCGCACGGTATACAGTGGAGCCACAGCATACGGTAAGAAGCCATCGCCCGAGTGGCGGAACTGGTAGACGCGCCAGGTTCAGGGTCTGGTGTCCTTACGGACGTGGAGGTTCAAGTCCTCTCTCGGGCACAATAATAGCGAAAGCAGCTCGTCTAGAGCTGCTTTTTTCGTGCCCGAAGAGGACTTGAAACGGAGGCGCGGCGCGACCGCCAGGGAGCGCAAACCGACAGGAGGTCGGTTTAGCGCCGCAGGCGGGCCGGAGCCCGACGGCAGGAGGCCGTCGGGCGGAGGCCAGGTCCTCTCTCGGGCACAATAATCCAACGGCACGATGCCGTGGGTGGCGTGTGGACAAACAGAGACTACGGTGCGTAGTTCACGGGTTCGCCGGTGCGCTCGGAAATCGCATCAAAAATATCTTTCGCCGCCTGGGTGGAATAGTCGTATGGTGAGACGATTTCGCCTTTATACTCCAGCATATAGTGCAGATGGGAGTATTGCTCTTTGCCATCAAGTAACCCCGCGATCTCGTCTCCGACACTGACTCTGTCCATCTCTCCGACAACAATCAGAGACAACTGGTCGTCGTGGGTCTCTCCCTCACCCAGCAGCGGTTCCAGGGCCAGTATTGCCGTCATGTCCCGATTAACCGAGATGATTATGCCGAATATGGCATGTTCCTGATCACAATAGGGGTTAACATCAACTCTTATCTCTCTAATCACGCCACCTGCGGGAGCAATAATCTGCACCGGTTCCGCCCACATCTGAGGATGATCATACGTATCGATAATCAAGTCGATTCCATTGTGAAACACCCCGGGCTCCCCCCAATCGGGAGTGTTGAAGGCCGCCATTCGCATTATCTGTGATGGATCGGCGAAGGGAAACTCCAATAGCACAATAGGCAGGTCATCGGACACTATCTGGCCGCAACCGGTCAGCGAGAAGAAGCCGAGAAAAAGCCCGGATACGAGCCGTCCCTTCCTGCACATCGCCACGCCTCCTTTGCTGCCCGCCAAGGTCTATCGTCGTGATCCGGTTCCGTCTGTACATCTATAAAACCAGTCAGTTTCGATACTTTCACACATCCGCACGCGGAGACGAACCGGATCCCGGCTGAGCTCGCGGCATGCGAAGAGATCCGCTGCGAAGCACTCGATGAGGTGATACTCACTGCCCCGCCGGCACGGCGACACCGTGCTCCAACGCGTTGTCGGCGACCGGATCGACATGCATGCAAACGGGATTACGCATTGTTCGTCGATCGCCGCACGATGATCGATTTCGGGCGGTGCGACCACCGCCTTCTCCTGAGTGGCAAATACGACAAACGACCGAACGAAATACGACCAAAGTCGTATGCCCGTTCTTCCAGCCACTGAATATCTTTGGCTTCTGTCCGGACGGAAATACGGCGGCAGGAGACGATTATGAAGACGAAGACCCGGCTTATGCGAATCGGCGCGGGATTGTTTGCCGCGGCACTCGTATTCAGCACGTGCAGCGGACCGCTCGATCCACGCGGTGACGAAAGTCAGCCAAGTCAGCCACAGGAGCCGTCAACGCCGTTGATACCGACAAATCCGCTTAACGTTGCGGTCACCCTTGACACCGCAAGCCGAATTGAGAAAACGGTCGACGCCGACGGCGACGCGCTACAACTGGTCGACGGACACGGGAACGTCGTAACGCTACTCATCCCGGAGGATGCAGTGGTCGAGGAGACGATATCGATGACGCTCGTATCGTCGCTCTCCGGTGCAACACTGAGTGGCGGCCTGCTCGTGGGAGTCGACCTTAAGCCGGACGGACTGCAATTGAGAAGACCGGCGAGCCTGGTAATCGAACCGTCCGATCCCGAAGTCATATCGCAGTTACTCGACGAGAGCTCGGAATTCCTGCTCACCGCCTTCAGCTATCACCGAACAGGAGCAGACTTCCATTACTATCCGTACCGCATCGTCGGCGACGAGATCCATTTGCTCATCACGCATTTCAGCGGCTACGGCAGCGGGGCTTCCACCCAGGGAGATCGAACGGCGCAGCATGAGTATATCCCGACGGACGCCAACGCCCGAGCCAGTCAACGAATCGCGGAGACAACCACCGAGGAAGCACGCAAACAACATGCGGATCCTGATTACGATCCGACTCAAACGATAATGGAAGCGGCCACCGAGGCTCTCAGAACATGGCTGTACGAGTCGGTCTTACCGATGGCCGAGGAAGCAGAGACGAATGACCGCATGCTCGATTGTGCAGTTATCGAATGGCTGCGGTGGGAAGCGTACGGCCTGGTTGTCGGCGTTATCGAGAACGGTTCGCCGTTCGAGCCGGAGCGCGCTCGCATCAGGACTTCGATTAGAAAGGGATCCGCGAATGCCATCGAAAAAAGCCATCAAAGAGCAGTCCAGAACAACGATGCATCGGAGATTGAACGCTTTCTCTACCTCTGGGCGGAAACGCAGCTTATGTTTGATGACGATGTCGTTGACGATCTTGACGATCGACTGATGCGCATTACCCGGTTCGAGCTGGAAATGGAGTCTACAATCTCCTGTACGGCGGGCAGTTTCGGCGTGGGAGTGAAGGTTCCCCGTCTTCCACTGGTGCTCGACGAGGAGCAGTTGTTTTTCTCGAAGGGAAGCGGACCTATCGGTCACACCGATGCCTGGATGGAATGCATGATCTCGTTCTCGGGAACCGGGTCTACATTCGACGCAGATTACGCGGTGATCGGGATTCCTCCATACGATCACCCCGACTGCGGAGGCAGACGGATGGCGCGGCCCACACCCGACCTTTCGGAGCCGGGGGTCTCGATGTACGTCGGACAGGGACTGCCGATCGAGACGTTCGTTCTCCAGTGCGAGGGCAGTGACATACCGTTTCCGTTCACCTCACCGCTTTGGGCGGGTGGTTTTGCGGTTCTGCATCAACCGAACTACGTGGATTCGATGGGATACCACATCGGCGAGTGGGACATGAACCTCGCCCAACCGTATGCGACGAAAAGCTTCGACCATGCCGACGACAACGTCCATGAATCGGCCACCTATACACTCTGGTATGCGCCGCTTCCGTAAGGGACGTGGACGACCTTTTCTCGGTATCGACGGGTGTCCTGATCTCTGCCGCTCCCGACGAGGCTATTGGCATTCCGGGCGAGCTTCAGCACACTGTGCCGAGCACCCATGCACGACCTGGCACTTACGCACGAAATCGCCAGACTCACCCTGCAGATCGGCGTGCTCCTTGTAGCCGCGCACGCCGCCGGTGCGACCGTCCGGAGGCTCGGCCTTCCTCCGCTCATCGGTGAGATGGGAGCCGGTGTCTTGCTCGGCCCGTATGCGCTCGGCACACTCCCCCTCCCGTCCTTCCCCGAAGGGCTGTTTCCGCTCGCCGACGCCGCCTTTCCGATTTCGCATACACTGTTCGGCTTCGCCATGATCGGAGCAATCGTTCACGTATTTCTCGCCGGCATCGAGTCCGACCCCCGGTTTCTCTCCCGCGTGCGCCTTCGCGGCGTCGGTGTTGCTCTCCTCGGCGCCGCCGGAGGGCTCGCGGCGGGAGCAGTATGCGCGCACATCCTCCTCGGGGTGCCGACCGACGATCGCGCGATACTTTTCGTTATGGCTGTTTCCGTTTCGACCTCTATCGGAGTCCAGGCGAGAATTCTCGCGGATCACCACCGGATGTCCGAAGCGGAAGGATCGATCGTTCTCGGAGCCTCGCTTTTCCACGATGGTATCGCGATTCTTCTCGTGTCGACCGCTGTGCTCGTCGGTGCCGGTTCACCGCTCGGACCTCGCGCCATCGAGGGAGCGATACCCACCGTCGCGATGGCGATCGCCGTCTGGGCGGTGTCGTACTCGCTGCTGCTCCTTGCCCTTCCGATGCTCGTGCAGTCGCTGACCCGAATCATGTCGACCGGGAGCATCGCCGTGCTCACCCTCTCGCTTGCTCTCCTGCTCTCCGGCGTATTCGAGGCGGTCGGCATCGCGTCGGTCGCCGGTGCGTACGGAGTCGGACTCGCCCTCTCACGGAGCGATCTCTCGGCCACGTTCGAACAGCGGATTCGCCCGATCGCCGGGTTCTTCATACCAATCCTCTATGCAGTGCTCGGCACCTTGATCGATCCGACAGTGCTCGTGTCGTTTCCGGTGCTTTTTGCCGGCCTCGGATTCGCCGTCGTCTCCGGTCTGGCGAAAACCGCCGGCGCGGCGATTGCGGCGCGTGTGGGCGGTTTCTCATGGTTCGGAGGCCTGCTTGTCGGAATCGGAACGCTTCCCCGCGGGGAGGTCGGCCTGATAATCGCCGCGGTCGGTGTGGCCGCCGGCGTACTGACATCGGAATGGCTGAAGGTGCTCATGGTGATGATTGTCGTGTCGACGCTGTTCGCATCACCCCTTTTCTCGCGAATGCTGGAGTCGGTCCGGCCGACGATACGGCGCAGCAGGTACCGGCTGCGAACGGTGGTTCGTTCGGTCACCACGCCGAACGAAGATCTCGCCGGGCTGGTAACCGGCGCCCTCCTCCGGGCAATGGATCAGGACGGATTCTTTGTCCATCGGCTCGATCTCGACGGCGCGGTCTACAGCGTGCGCAAGGACCGTCGGGCGTTCACGCTGCGCCGCGTGGGTACCATGATACAGCTTTCCGGTGCCGAGGCCGAAGAGGTGTTCATGAATACCGCGCTGTACGAGGCACTCGTGCATGTCAACGAGCGCATCCGGACGTTGACCCGGGTCGAGGTACCGCCGGAGCTTCTACGCGATACTCCGGCGCCCGCTGCGGCTTCCGGCATTCGGCTGACCGACTATATCCGCGCAGAAACGACCGTTGTACCGTTGCGGGCCCGGGGTCGCGAGGAGGCGATTATCGAGCTGGTCGATCTGCTCGACTCCCGGGGCATTCTCGACGATAGGGACCTGGTGCTCAGCGATATTCTCGACCGCGAACGTTCTATGAGCACCGGCCTCGAACAAGGTGTCGCGCTCCCGCACGCAAAGAGCGACGGGGTCAGTCGTATCGTGTGCGCGGTCGGGCTCGCACCAGGGGGAATTGATTTTCAGTCGATGGATGGTCGGCCGGCGAGGATCATTATCGTGATCGCCTCCCCGAAGGAGAGCAAAGGGCCGCATCTCCAGCTTCTCGCGGCGCTCTCCGCTCGTCTTCGAGTTGCAGAGGCGCGAGACCGTGCGCTCAGCGCTCGCGACCCGGCCGAACTCGCGGCCGCACTTACCGGATAAGCTTCTTGTACTTAATCCGATGCGGTTGCGCGGCCTCCTCACCGAGTCTTCGTTTGCGGTCTTCCTCGTACTCGGTGAAGTTCCCCTCGAACCATCGCACTTGACTGTCACCTTCGAAGGCAAGCGTATGCGTGCTGATGCGGTCGAGGAACCAGCGATCGTGCGAGATGACCATGACACAGCCGGGGAAGTTCAGGAGCGCATCCTCGAGCGCGCGCAACGTATCGACATCCAGATCGTTGGTCGGCTCGTCGAGCATGATCAGGTTTCCGCCGCTCTTGAGCACTTTGGCAAGGTGGAGCCGATTCCGTTCCCCGCCGGAGAGCACCCCGACCTTCTTCTGCTGATCGCTCCCTTTGAAGTTGAACCACGAGAGATAGGCGCGCGAATTGACCTCCGCCCGGCCGAACTTCAGCGTATCGTGCCCCTCGCTGATCTCCTCCCACACGGTTTTCCCGGCGTTCAGCGTCTCCCGGCTCTGATCGACATACGCGGGCATAACCGTTTCACCGACCGTAAGTGTGCCGTCATCCGGTTGTTCTTCTCCGACGATCATCCGGAAGAGGGTCGTCTTTCCGGCACCGTTCGGACCGATAATACCGACGATTCCGGCACGCGGCAGGTCGAAGGTCAGGTTCTCCATGAGCAGGCGGTCACCGTACCCTTTGGTAACGCCCTCGGCGCGAATCACAACATCTCCGAGTCGCGGCCCCTTCGGAATTACCACTTCGGCGTTCTTGAGCGCCTCGCGCTCATCCTGCGCGGCAAGCTGTTCGTACGCATTCAACCGCGCCTTACCCTTCGACTGTTTCGCCTTCGGTGACATGCGAATCCACTCGAGCTCATGCTCGAGCGTTTTCTGCCGCGCGCTCTCCTTCTTCTCCTCGAGCCGCAACCGTTCCTGTTTCTGCTCGAGCCATGATGAGTAATTGCCCTTCCACGGAATGCCGTATCCGCGGTCGAGCTCGAGTACCCAGTCGGTCGCCTCATCGAGGAAGTAGCGGTCGTGGGTAACCGCAACGACGGTTCCCGGAAACTGCTGAAGGTGCTGCTGAAGCCACGCGTTCGACTCGGCATCGAGATGGTTCGTCGGCTCATCGAGCAGGAGGAGGTCGGGCTGCTCGAGCAGAACGCGACAGAGTGCAACACGGCGCGTCTCACCGCCGGAGAGGGTGGCAACATCGGTGTCGCCGGGCGGGCAGCGAAGCGCATCCATCGCGATCTCGAGCGTCCGGTCGAGCTCCCACGCATTTGACTCCTCGATCTGCTCCTGCAGCTTCGCCTGCTCATCGAGCAGCTTCTGCATCTGCTCGTCGTCTTTCACCTCTCCGAAGCTCGCCGAAACCTCCTCGAAGCGGTTCAGAAGATCGCGCAACTCTTTGAGACCGAGCTCGACATTGCCGCGCACGTCGAGCGACGGGTCGAGCTCCGGCTCCTGCGGGAGATAGCCCACACGCGCGCCCTTTGCCGGCCACGCCTCGCCCTGAAACTCCGTATCGACGCCCGCCATAATACGCAGCAGTGAGCTCTTCCCCGATCCGTTCGGGCCGACTACGCCGATCTTCGCCCCCGGGAAGAACGAGAGCGAGATGCCCTTCAGCACCTCCAGATTCGGCGGAACGACCTTCCGGAGGTCCTTCATCACATAGATATACTGAACGCCCTTCATTGGTTGCTATCGTAGGCGAGAGCGAGATGGATGGGCAAGCGTGCGGGCGGCCGAGAGCCGGCCCGCCGGCTCTCGTGCATCGCCCGTCCACAAATTGACTACACCGGCGACAGATCCGGCTTGTTGCCCATGATCTCGTCGATGCGCTGCATGACATCGTCGGTGAGCTTTTTCTTCGCCTCAACCGCCTTCATGTTCTCATGCACCTGCTCGACCCGCGAAGCGCCGGTAATGACCGTGCTCACGTTCGGGTTCTTCAGGCACCAGGCGATCGCAAGGGTCGACTGCGTCATGCCGAGCTCTTTTGCGAGCGCGCCGAGCTTCTGCAGCTTCTCTTTGTTTTCCGGCGTCAGGCGCTTTTCCATCATCTCCTTCAGCCACTCATAGCCGGGAAGCGTCGCGCGCGAACCCTCCGGTATTCCGTCGTTGTACTTACCGGTGAGAAAACCGGAGCCAAGCGGCGACCAGATGGTAGTTCCGAGTCCGATTTCGGAGTAGAGTCGCGCGTACTCCTTCTCGAATCGCTCGCGCCACATGAGGTTGTACTGCGGCTGCTCCATCGTCGGCGGGATCATGTTGTACTGGCGTGCGACGCTGTACGCCTGCATGATCTCCTGGGCGCTCCACTCGGAGGTTCCCCAGTAGAGCACCTTCCCCTGCCGTATGAGCTCGGTCATGGCGAAGACCGTTTCCTCGATCGGCACTTCCGGATCGGGACGGTGACAGAAATAGAGGTCGAGGTAGTCGACCTGCAACCGTTCCATCGCCTGGTGACACGCTTCGAATACGTGCTTGCGGCTCAGCCCGCGCTGAGTCGGCTTCGGATCGGGGACCGCTCCGCCGAACACCTTGCTCGACACAATGTAGGAGTCGCGGCGCCAGCCGGAATCGGCGAGCACTTTGCCCATGATCTTCTCCGACTCACCTTTCGCGTATACTTCGGCATTGTCGAAGAAGTTCACACCGGCATCGTATGCCGCGTGCATGCACTCCTTCGCATTGTCTACCTGCAACTGCGCCGAGAACGTTACCCACGAACCGAACGACAGCTCACTAACCTTGAGACCTGAGCCTCCGAGTCTGTTGAATTCCATGCAACAAATGATACGGCCGATCCTTGAGAACCGGCAAGGGGTCTGTCAACCGCCGGCGACGAACGCCCGTGCAGTCCCCGCCGATCACGGTGATTAACGACGCGACCGAAGTCCCGATGTACGCGGAAATGGGCAACAATCGACCGGGCGGGCACGGATAAGTAAAGACCGGGCAACCGCACTACGTCTGCAATTTGATCGCCGCCGATCCGTCGAGCACCCGGTATGTTAGTGACTCGGTCACAAAGAGCTCGACCGTCTCGTCGTTTCGTCGCTGATATCCGATCGCGGCATCCTGGCCGAGGACGAGCTCGAGATCGCCTCCGCGCAGTGAGATGACGAACGGCGACAGCGTATAGGCACTGAGTAGAATCGGACCACTCAACAGATACTGAAGATGTTCTTCCAGCGGTCTACCGTGAACGTAGCTGTAGATCGACGTCCACATTGTCGGATCGAGCACAAGCGCATACGGGCCGTCGACCGCCGATGCCTTCAACCGGCTCACCGCTTCGGCAAGTCCGACGAGGAAATGCTCCGGGTCCGATTTGCAGCGCACCGGTTCGTGATCGACCGCATCGAAGAGCGAGGGAACGCCGGCTTCAGCAGCTCCGGAGTAAAGCAGTCCCTCCTCGAATCCGGCCAAACTCGCAGCAGCCTTTTCGAGAGGCTCAAGATTGATGTCGCGCGCACCGCGGGCGACGTTGTCGAGCTCCCAGATGCTCAACTCAAACGGGATCCGCACCTCGACCAGCGGAACCGCTTCGCGAACTCCGAACTGATCGATACCGAACCGATTACCGTCCTCGAGCTTCATTCTGCCGGTGGAGACCGCGGCAAGGCCCGCTCCGTGCGGACCGGAAACGTCGGCAAACCGGCGCGCGGTAAGTAGACTCCGCAGCATACGGCCGGCCTGTTCGTCGATCTCCGCCCATGCATCGTCGGTTAGCGGAGCCAGCTCACGTTTGAGTAGATTCATGCGTTTCCTCCCTTCAAATTACCGATTCCCAAGCCGCGGGCGCTATCGTTCAATCGCGCATTCTCCGACCCCCTTTCGTTCAACGCTTCGTCGGTCGCCCTCGAACCGCCGACGCCGGCCCGGCCCATCGCTTCGTCCTCGAGCTCGGTCAACTCACCTTCTGTGAACAGATAGGTGCGCAACGCATCGCCCCACCCCGGCATTGTGCGGCGAAGGTGCTCAAGCGCCATTGCGGCGTGTTCCATCTCCTCTTCCTGATTGTGGCGGAGAAGCCGCTTCACCTGTTCGTCGCTTGCGAGCTCGATGCGCTGGTTATACCAGTCGATCGCTTCGATCTCCTCCTTGAGACTTACGAGCACGCGGGTGAGATCTCGTGTCCGGCCCGACAACTCGCCGGCAGGCTCATGATACTGGTCTCCCATTCGGTACCTCCTGAATGTGCCATGGTAACGCAGGTGCGCCCGATTGTGCACTCACGTGCTGAGCACTGCGCACTGTCATGTCGTGCACTCATTTCTCCGGGCGGAACGCTACGGGTGCGGTGTTCCGGTGACTCGACATCAAAGGCGGGGCGTGAGATCGTACCCGGCGGAGGAATCGACATGACCGCAAACGATATACGACTTCGTGACGCACTACAGCGTGCCGGCCTGGTCCCGTTCAATCCGCCTGTCGACCGGGCGACAGCGAATGAGTGGGCGGAGCACCTGCTCGAGGAGATGAGCGACGACGAGCAGTTCGACCTTGTTGTCGGCGACGGGTTCGTGATCCGCGCGAACGACCGGCTCGGCATTCCGGCTATCAAGCTCTTCGATGCAAGTCAGGGAGTGCATCTGCGCGATAGCGTTCCGTCCGGGAAGCTGCACAAGACGGTTGCGTTTCCGAGTATGGTGAGCCTTGCGGCGACATGGAACCGCTCGCTGGTCGGCGCGTACGCCCGCAGCGTTGGGGAGGAATGTCGCGCGGGCGGAATCCACGTCCTGCTCGGCCCCGGGGTGAACATCTACCGCATCGCACAGAACGGTCGCAACTTCGAGTACACCGGCGAGGATCCGTTTCTCGCGTCGGAGATCGTGCGTATTTACGTTACCGCGTTGCAGCAAACCGGAACAATGGCGACGGTGAAGCATTTCATTGCGAACAACACCGATTGGTGCCGAAGGCTGAGCAACTCGATAGTGGATCGTCGCGCGCTCGAGGAGATCTACCTGCCGGCTTTTCGTTCGGCGGTGCACGCGGGAACCATGGCCGTCATGACCAGCTACAATCGGCTCAACGGCGAGTACTGTGGCGAAAGCGATACAGTGATCAACGGCCTGCTGCGCGATGGGCTCGGGTTCGACGGGCTGGTCATGACCGACTGGACGTCGGTTACCGACGGCGAGCTTGTTGCATCCTCCGGTCAGGATCTGGAGATGCCGGAAGGTGAGGCGCTGCAGGCAAAGCGGAAGCGGCTGGTCGGTGATCCGCGTATTCGCCGCATGGCCGGCAGCGTGCTCTCCGCGTGTGCGTCTATGGGTTTTCTCACCGGCGCCCGCCGGGAGATGCCGGAACAGCTCGAGCGCTTTCCGGAACACGAGGCGGTCGCATATCAGACTGCAAGCGAAGGGATTGTGCTTCTGAAGAACGACGGGGTACTGCCCGCGCACGTACACGACGGCGAGACGGTGCTGGTTACCGGCAATTGGGCGGTTCGAACGCCGATAAGCGGGAAGGGCTCCGGATATGTAGTCGGCTTCAACCAGCAATCGTTCCTCGAGGCGATAAACGCTGTGGCCGAAGGGGCGAACGTCATCTATCGAGCCGACCCTTCAGATGAGGAGCTCGAAAACGCCGCACTCGTGTTCGTGTTCACCGGTTTCGAAACCGAAGGAGAAGGCGCCGATCGCGACTTCTCGCTGCCCGCCGACCAGGATGCCCTGATCTCTCGCGCCGGATCGCTGAATCAGCAAACAGTCGTTTCTCTGGTTTCCGGCGGCGGAGTGGCCATGCCGTGGCACGACTCGGCCGCCGCCATACTCTACACGTTTTTCTGCGGGCAACAGGGGGCGATCGCCGCCGCCGACACGCTCTTCGGCCAGATCGACCCCTCGGGTAAGCTCCCCTTCACGATCGAGGTCGACTTCGCCGACTCCCCAGGGGCCGGATACATCCCCAACGGTGGACGGCCCGAAGACCGACAACCCGAGGGCGAACATCCGCTCAAACCGGGTCCGTCCAATGTCAATGTGGCGTGGCCGTACAACATCGAATATGAGGAGGGGGTGTTCGTCGGCTATCGCTGGTACGAGAAGATGAGTAAGCCGGTACGGTACTGGTTCGGCCATGGACTTTCATACACACACTTCGAGTACACTGCGCCGGAGGTGCGCGAGGTACAATGGCCGAGTGCGACCGGGAAAAGCTCGCATAGCGGGAGTTCCGCCGCAGGCACTCCGCCGGCAAAACGACCACCGCGCCTGTGGAAAGTCGCTTTCTCCGTTCGCAACACCGGCGATCTGCCCGGCGCCGAAGTCGCACAGCTCTACGTTTCTCCACCGTCCGGCGGGAAGGTCGGCCGACCCGCGCGTGAGCTGAAAGGATACGAGAAGCTGTTCCTCGATCCGCACGAAGAGAAGTCGGCGACTCTCTATCTCACCGAGGACGATTTCGCGTGCTTCGACGAGAACGCCGGCGAGTGGACGGTTGAACCGGGCGAGTACACACTCCATCTCGGCGCCTCGTATGTGGACGTACGCCGTTCGCTGACCGTAACGGTGTAGTTGCAACCGACAAGATCCGCACCGCGCGGCCGCGGGGGTAGACGCGTTATGAAAGCCGTTCAGCTGACTGAAATCGGATCGCCGCTCGCCGATCGTGAAGTTCCGATTCCGACACCGAGCTCGAACGAGGTGTTGGTCAAGGTTCGCGCCGCGGGAATCTGCCGATCGGACCTACACTACCGTAACGGCGCATCTCCGGTCGGCACGTTGCCGCTCACTCTCGGTCATGAGGTCGCCGGAGAAGTCGTCGACGGCGTTGTCGCGGCAAACGACTCCAAGGAAATGCTCGGTCCCGGCACGCGCGTCTGTCTGCACTACCTCTGCACTTGTGGTGCGTGTGCATACTGCCGTTCCGGGCGGGAGCAGTTCTGCCGGCGCGCGCAGATGATCGGGAAACATCGCGACGGAGGCTATGCCGAGTTCATCGCCATCCCTTCTCGCAGCGCCGTACCGATTCCCGATCCGATCAGCTTCGAGCACGCGGCGGTTATGATGTGCTCGACTTCGACGGCGGTACACGCGCTGCGCAAAGCGCGCCTTACAGCCGGCGAGACAGTCGCCGTCGTCGGAACCGGTGGACTTGGAATGTCGGCGGTCCAGCTTGCCCTCGCAATGGGCGCTATAGCCGTCTACGCTCTCGACATCGACAGCGGCCGTCTCGAAACGGCCGCCGGATACGGGGCGGTCCCCGTCCGTGTACCGAAGGATGCCTCGCCGTCGGCCGCGGCGCGGCTCCTGCGCGAAGCCACCGGAGGCGACGGGGTGGATGTCGCCGTCGAGCTTGTCGGTCTCCCGCGTACGATCTGCACCGCGATCGGTGCGCTCCGGCCGTGCGGGCGTGCGGCGATCGCCGGCATCGGAGATGAGCCGACATCGCTTCACGTCTATCGCGAGATCATCGGAGCCGAACGAGAAGTCATCGGCGTGAGCGACCACACATTGGGCGATATCGAGTACATTCTCGCTCTCGCCGACCAGGGACGGCTTCGTTTCGACGAAGTGGTAACCGGAACTGTTCCCCTGGACGCCGGGCGAATCAACGCCCGACTCGACGAAATGGCGCAGTTCGCGGGCGGGGTACGCCTGGTAATATCGCCGTAGCACGCAATCGGTATACTCGGATAGAGCCGAAGCCTCCCTGAACTCCCTACGATCGCGTGATATCGTATTCGGTACGGGAGGATGCGCAGATGATATCGAAGATCTACCTAACGGGTAAGCAACTGGCGACACTCCAGACGCGTCCGAAGACCTACAAGCAGGCCGGCGCGCAGATCACCGGCAAGGTTCTACTCGGAAATGAAGCGCACTTGAAAGCAGTGCGAAAGGCGCTGCAGGAATGGATCCAGCAATCCGGTCAAGTCGAAGTGGAGATGGAACTCCAGCCGATTATCGACCAGATCGACGAAGCGTTGAAGCAGGCAAGCTGAGCGACGCAGGACAGGAGGCTGTCAGACGAACTCCGAAGCCGCCGACCCGCGGTCCTGCCGAGTTGCCGGGCCGGCGTCGGGCTCAGCATCGGGCTGAATTCGCCGCTCGCCGGTGGTGTCCGCGCCGGCGAGCGGCATGTGATGACCACGGGAACACTGTTCCTCGCCCACGATAGTTTCAGCTCGCCGCTTTCTGCTTCGCGGCCGCCTCGCGCTCCTTCTGCGCCTTCCGGCGAGCGCGGACGATCTTTTTCACCTCGGGCTTCGCCCGCAGAATCATCTGCGTAACCGGGCGCCGGGAGGGGCAGACATAGCTGCAGATCCCGCACTCCGCGCACTGGTCGAGCCGCCAGTTCGCCGCCGACTCGAAATCGCCGGCCTCCACGAAGACGCTCAGCGCCCCGGGGTTCA
>SLIN01000209.1 GCA_007135605.1 Spirochaetales bacterium
CGGCGACGGTACGCCGTTTACCCTTCCGAGTCCTCGCGTTCGTTCTCGTCCGTTGGCCACGTACGGGTAGTCCTTTCCTGTGTCTCAGTCCGCGGTTGCATCCGATATCCATAAGCCGCTTAATGTTCAGGCTTACCTCGGTCCTGAGTCTTCCCTCGACCTTGTAGTCGTTCTCCAGAACAGTCCTGACCTCGGCGAGCTCTTCGGGAGTGAGATCGTTAATCCTGCGGTTGTCGTCAACTCCGCTTGCATGGCAGATCTTCTTGGCGGAAGAGTCGCCGATTCCATAGATATACGTCAGTGCTACCGATACAGGTTTATTCGGTAGGTCAATTCCTGCAATACGCGCCATATTTGTGCACTCCTTAGCCCTGTCGCTGCTTGTGCTTAGGATTCGAGCAAATCACACGAATCGTACCCCGACGTCGAATGATCTTGCAGCTCGCGCACATACGCTTAACACTCACACGAACCTTCATTCATTACTCCTCTACAGGTTCCGAGACCGTATCCGGCCTTTCTTTGTCAATCCTTCGTGATGATGCATTCGCAGCTGACCCTCGATCTGCGACATGAGGTCGAGATCCACACCGACGATGATCAACAGTGAAGTACCACCCATCAAAAACGCGACTTCCTGCGGAAATCCGAACAACGCCTGAACCAGCTCGGGTATAAGCGCGATAAAAGCAAGGAAAATCGCACCCGGCAGAATGATACGGTTCAGAATCCGGGTAAAGTATTCTTCCATCTTCTCCGACCGGATGCCGGGAATAGAGCCGCCATGCTCTCGAATGTTCTTCGCGATCTCAAGCGGATTCAGCGTCACCTGCGTATAGAAGTACGCGAAAAAGATGATTAAACCGGAGTACAGAACGACGTATGGAATGCCAGGAGGCTGAAGCCATGCGGCGAACTGCTGCAAGCCTCGGACACCTCCACCGAGCCCTTGCGCAATCTGCAGCGGGAAGAAGATCACCGATGATGCGAAGATTACCGGGATAACGCCGGACGGGTTAATCTTGAACGGTACATACGTGTTCTGAGCGCCGTACATTCTCCGTCCAACTACCCGTTTTGAGTAGTGTACCGGGATTTTGCGCTGGCCCTGCTGTTCGTATATGACCAATGCCGTCACAACAATGAAGATTCCGAAAACGATGATCACGAATACCGGGTTCAAATCACCATGCTGAATCTCCTGAAACAGCGTCCAGATTGCGCCCGGCATTCGCGCAACAATACCTCCGAAGATGAGCAACGATATACCATTTCCGATACCCCTCTGGCTAATCTGCTCACCAATCCACACGAGAAAGATCGTTCCGGCGGTCACCGTCAACATACTGACCACCCGATACAACGCGTCCGGGATGATTATCGCGTTCGGAATCGTATTCGCGTAGAACGTAACCGCGAGGCTCTGCACGAGACACACGACAACCGTTCCATATCGCGTATAGCGCTGAATCTTCTTTCGACCGCCTTCCTCCTCGGATATCTTCTTCAATGCCGGAAAAACCAGCAGCAGGAGCTGCATGATAATCTGCATAGAAATGTACGGCATGATCCCCAGCATAAAGATGCTAAAGTTCGTGAATGCACCGCCGGAGAAAAAATCCAGGTATCCTTCAACCGTCACACCCGTCTGTTCCTGTGTCAGGAAAAACGCCCGGAGTGCGTTCACGTTGATTCCCGGAATTGGAATTGCCGCACCGAGGCGAAAGATCGCGAGCATTCCGATCGTGAAGAATATCCGTTGCCTGAGGTCCTTAATTTTGAATACATCGACGAGTGCGTTTCGAGCCATACGTTACTTTCCTTACGTTGCCGAGCGGTGCTTACGCCTCGATCACCGTCCCGCCGGCGGCCTCGATCTTTGCGCGAGCGCCCGCGGAGACACGAACACCCTTCAGCGTCAATCCCTTTCTTATGACTCCGTTCGCCAGAACCTTCACCGATCCCTGCAACGACGAAATGAGTCCCCTCTCGATCAACGCTTGCGGCGTTACTTCGCTGCCGGCCTCGAATTTACGCTCCAAATCCGCGATCGACACTTCGTGAACCGCATCCTGGAAGCGCTTGTTGTTGAAGCCGCGCCGCGCGATGCGGCGATAGAGCGGCATCTGACCGCCTTCGAATCCCGGCCGCACACCGCCGCCCGATCGAGCCTTTTGTCCTTTGGTACCACGCCCTCCGGTCTTGCCCGTACCGGTTCCAACCCCTTTCCCTCGGGATTTCCCCGGTCGCGTCGCACCGGAAGGCTTGCGTATTACTGCCATGAGATTAGCCCCACATTTCCTTCACAGTCTTCCCACGACCTCGCGCGATTTCGCGTGCGTCCATGAGTCGATCGAATCCTTCAAACACGGCCTTCACGATATTCACCGGATTCTGCGATCCAAGCGACTTGCATAGCACGTCGTTAATACCACCAACTTCCATGATCGCACGAACGGGCCCTCCTGCGATGACGCCGGTTCCCGGAGCAGCCGGCTTCAGGAGCACCTCGGCACTCTTGAACCTTCCGGTGACGTTGTGCGGAATTGTGTGAAGCTTCATCGGTACCGAAATCATGTTCCGCTTGGCTCGATCTACGCCCTTACGGATCGCCTCCGATACGTCGTTTGCCTTGCCGTAGCCGTAACCCACCTTACCGGCCTTGTCACCGACCACTACCAGCGCGCTGAACGAAAACCGGCGCCCGCCCTTCACAACCTTCGAGACCCGATTGAGCTTTATTAGCTTCTCGCTGAGATCCTTGTCGCGACTCTGTTCACCAGCCATATGCGATTATACCTGTACCCCACTTTTCCGAACGCCCTCAGCGATCGCTTTTACCACGCCGTGATACCGATGCCCGTTCCGGTCATACACCGCCTGTTCGAGTCCCAGATTCTTCATCTTTTTCCCGAGCGATTCACCGAGCTTTTCACCGCTCTCCACGCAGACACGGAGCCCTTTCGTCTCGCCCCCGGCGCTCGAAGCCTCCGTAAGCGTATGCCCGTTCTGATCGTCGATCACTTGAACGTACAGATGCCGGTTGCTCTTATAAACGCTGATTCTAGGTCGATCCGCGGCACCGAAAATCTTCCGGCGAACCCGCATCTTACGTCTTTTGCGTTGCTCCTGCTTGATTCGAAGTCGTTTCATACTTACTTCACCCCGGATTTGCCGACCTTTCTTCGGATTTGCTCATCTTCGTACTTAACGCCTTTACCCTTATAAGGCTCAGGAGGTCTCAGCGATCGGATCTCCGACGCAACCTTCCCGACGAGCATCTTGTCAATGCCGCGCACGACGAGCCTGGTCGGACTCTCCGCCTCTACCGTTACGCCGTCAGGGACAATGTACTCGATCGGGTTCGAGTAACCGAGATTCAGCATCACGCTCTGGCCGTTTACCTCTGCCCGAAAGCCGACTCCACTGATCACCAGAACGCGTGTAAACCCGTCACTCACTCCGGTCACCATATTCTGAAGCAATTGACGATACAGACCGTGCATGCTCCGCGCTCGTTTGCTCTCGTTCCGGCGGGTAACAATTCCCGCTCCGTCGTCGACAGTGATCGAAACCTGCGGAGCGAACTTCTGAGTCAGTTTCCCCTTCGGTCCTTCGACGGTGAGCGAACTTTTGTCAACCGAAACTTTCACGGATTCCGGGATTCTTACCGGTAGCTTTCCTACACGAGACATAGCGTTCTCCCTACCAGACCGAACAGATCAGCTCACCACCAACCCTGCGTTCATACGCTTTCCGCCCGGTGGTCACGCCGGAGCTCGTTGACACGATGAGCATTCCGTAGCCGTTGTATACTCGCGGCATCTTCTCATAGCCACTATACACACGCCGTCCGGGTTTCGATATCTTCTCAAGGCCGTGAATAATCGGATTCGCCTTCGTATCGTACTTCAAGAATACGCGAATATGCGGAAATCCGTCGACCGTAACCTTTTTGAAGTTCTTGATGTAACCTTCGTTCTTTAGAATCTTGACGATTTCCAGCTTGAGCTTCGACGTAGATACATCGACCTTGTCGAACTTCGCCATACTGCCGTTCCGAATCTTGGTTAGCATATCCGCAATCGGATCAGAGACACTCATAGCCCCTCCCTACCAGCTTGATTTTGTGACACCGGGAATCATGCCTTCGCTCGCTAACTCCCGAAAACAGATACGACACAGCTGGAACTTACGCATGTATCCCCGTGCTCGTCCGCAACGACGGCACCGGTTCACTTTCCGCGTGGAAAATTTGGGCTTGCGTTGTGCCTTGATAATTAATGCTTTTCTTGCCACGGCTTACCTCTTCAAATATGGCCTTCTGCTCGGATCACGCCCGGAACGGCATTCCCAGCTTCGCGAGCAAGCTTTTTGCTTCCGCGTCCGTCTCAGCCGTTGTGACGATCGCGATATTCATTCCTGTAATCCGCTCAATACGATCGTAGTCTATTTCCGGGAAGATTATCTGCTCCGTCACGCCGAGCGAGTAATTCCCGTGTCCGTCGAAAGCGTTCGGGTTCACACCGCGGAAGTCCTTGACTCGCGGCAGCGCCACGTTCACGAGTCGCTCCAGAAACTCATACATACGAGTTCCACGCAGCGTAACCTTGGCCCCGATCTCCATGCCTTCGCGAACCTTGAAATTCGCGATCGATCGCTTTGCCTTCGTCTTCACCGCCTTCTGGCCGGCAATAGCAGAAAGCTCGGCAACCGCCGCGTCGAGAAGCTTCTTATTCTGAATCGCCTCGCCGACACCCGTGCTGACGATAATCTTCTCAACACGAGGAATGCGCATCGGCGAGTCGTACCCGAACTCCTCAGCGAGCTCCGGCCTGACCTTCTCGAGATACCGTGCCTTCAGCTGCGGCATCGCAGTTACTACCGCCATTAGAGATCCTCTCCCGTTCGTCGAGCGACCCTGTGTTTTTTACCGTCCTTATCGAGACGAACACCAACTCTTGTCGGCTGCCCTTTCGACACCGGCATGACATTGGAGACGTCGATCGGCGCTTCGACTTCGATAATGCCGCCCTGTTCGTTCTGCCTCTGTTTCTTGACGGCCTTCTTCACCATATTCATGCCTTCGACAAAGACACGATTCTTGTCCCCGTCAAATCGCAGAACTCTTCCCGTCTTTCCGCGATCCTTCCCGGCAATAATCTTGACTGTATCGTTCGCCCTAATTCGCTTCTTTTCCGCCATTTCTACCGTCCTCACAGAACCTCGGGCGCCAGACTGACGATCTTCATGTAATCGGCCTCGCGAAGCTCGCGCGCAACCGGACCAAAAATGCGCTTTCCCTTCGGATTATGTCCGGTATCCAGGAGAACGCAGGCGTTATCGTCGAATCGAATATACGTACCGTCCCGCCGGCGGGCCGACCGCTTGGTTCGAACGATTACCGCCCGCTCGACACTTCCCCGTTTCACCGGAGCGTTCGGCAGCGCGTCCTTCACGGCAACAACGATTATGTCGCCAATTCCCGCACTCTTCCGCTTACTGCCACCGAGAACCTTAATGCACTGAACGCGCTTGGCCCCACTGTTATCCGCCACACCGAGATACGAGTTCATCTGAACCATTTCGATCACCTCGCCCGTTCAATCACTTCGACAAGGCGCCAGCACTTGTGCCGACTAATCGGTCTCGCTTCCACCACTCGAACCAGATCACCGAGATTCGCCGTCTCGTTCTCGTCGTGCGCCTTAACCCGCTTTGTCTCGTTCACGTACTTCTTATACAAGCGGTGAACCTTTCGCCGAGCGACCGCCACAACGATCGTCTTCTGCATTTTGTCGCTCACGACCCGACCGGTCACCATCCGCTTCTTCTGCTTGCGAGCAGTCTGCTTTATCGTTTCTGCATCGGACATTTTCAGCTATCTCCTTCCTGCTCGCCGGTAACGTCTGGATGGTTGTAGATCAACGTATTGAGTCGTGCAACTTGTCGTCGAAGCTCACGCTTCTCGAGCGGGTTATCTACGTGTCCGACTACCATGTTGAAACGGATGTCCCGGTATCGAGTCACGACTTCTTCCCGCTTCTGAACCAGCTCCTCAAACGTCAGGTCTTTGAACGAGTTTCTCATAGCGTCTACTCCAGGTCACTTCGCATGGAGAACCGACACTTAATCGGCAATTTACTTGCCGCAAGTCTCATGGCACTTTCTCCAACCGAGGGCGCTACACCGGAAAGCTCGAAAAGGATCCTCCCCGGCTGCACTGCGGCAACCCAATACTCAGGATTACCCTTGCCTTTGCCCATACGTGTTTCCGCCGGCTTCTTCGTATACGGAATATCCGGAAAAACACGAATCCAGACTCGCCCGCCGCGCTTGATATAGCGAGTCATTGCAATTCGAGCAGCTTCGATCTGACGATTCGTGATCCATGCCGATTCGAGCGCCACCAGACCGAAATCACCGAAGCTAATACGATTCCCTCGCGTGGCGACACCGCCCATCGTCTTCTTGATCTGACGCTGTTTCTTCCTGAACTTAGTCCGTTTAGGCTGAAGCATAATTAGGCCCCTGTCTCCGCACGGTCACGGCGCTGCTTGTTCTTAACCAGCAACCCGGCATCTTCCTTGCTCTCCTTTTCGAGCACCTCGCCGTGAAACAACCAAACCTTCACGCCGATCGATCCGAAGGTCGTATGAGCTTCGGCAAAACCGTAATCAATGTCAGCTCGTAGGGTGTGCAGCGGCACACGACCTTCCATGAGCGACTCTATTCGCCCCATATCCGCACCGCCGAGGCGCCCGGCGATCCGGATCCGCACACCCTGTACACCCGCCTTCATAGCGCCGCCTACGGCCATCTTCAGCGTGCGCCGGAAGCTCGAGCGCGTCCGGAGCTGCCGAGCGACATTCATCGCTATAAGCCGTGCGTTGGTCTCCGGGCGCTTAATCTCCTTGATCTTGATCTGAATCTTCTTACTCACCCGCTTCTGGAGCATAGATCCGATCTTCTCGATATTCGATCCCTTCGTACCGATAATCACACCCGGCCGGGATGTATGAATAACGAGACTGATGCGTTGCGGATGTCGAATCACTTCGACTTCGGCGATATCGGCATTACGCGTCTCCGGCGCTTCGGTCAACAGACGCCGAATCAGAAGGTCCTCGTGAAGTGTGTCGGCATACTCACGCGGATCCACATACCACTTAGACCGCCACTGCTTGTTGATTCCGAGCCGCAACCCGAATGGATTGATTTTCTGTCCCACGCTATGCTCCCGTATTCGCCATTTCGTCGACAACCGCAGTAATATGCGTCATCCGCTTGTGCAGTATGTCGGCCCTCCCACGGGCACGAATCCACAAGCGCTTGAATCTCGGTCCTTCGTCAACAAGCAGTTCGCTGACATAGAGCATGTCTTCATCAAGCTTCTTGTTCTGATACAACGCATTCGCGGCAGCCGACTGCAATACTTTCCTCAGAAGTCCCGCACCCTTGTGCGGCAGATTCTCCAGAATAGAAATCGCCTCGGTGTACGGCTTGCGCCGCACATGAGCGGCAACCCGCCGCACTTTCGTCGGAGAAACCACGAGAAAGCGTGCCTTCGCTCTATACCCTGTCTTCACAGCCATACGTTCACCCTAGCGCTTTGCGGCTTTCCGATCGCCGCCGGCGTGACCGCGGAATATCCGTGTCGGAGCGAACTCGCCGAGCTTATGCCCGACAAGATTCTCGGTCACATACACCGGCACCCAAGTCTTGCCGTTGTAAACGGAAATCGTGAGCCCTACCATCTCCGGGATAATCGTCGAAGTCCGCGAATAGGTCTTAATCATTTTTCGCTCACCCGATTTCGCCGCGGCCAACACCTTACCGTAAAGACTTTTCTCGATGAACGGCCCTTTCTTGATCGATCTCGACACAGCTCTGCTCCTACTACTTCGATCGCCGTTTCACAATGAACTTGTTCGACGACTTCCTCTTCTTACGCGTCCGATATCCCTTCGTAGGCTGACCTGTCGGCGACACCGGATGCCGTCCGCCGTTCGTATGGCCCTCGCCACCCCCATGAGGATGATCGACCGGGTTCATCGACACACCTCGGACCTCCGGACGCTTGCCAAGCCAGCGCAATCGCCCGGCCTTCCCGTAGTTCACGTTCATGTGATCCGAGTTACCGATTGACCCGACGGTCGCGACGCAGCGCTTGAACACCATCCGCAACTCACCGGAAGGAAGCCGGAGCGTCACGTAATCGCCTTCCTTTGCAACGAGAACCGCCGAGGCGCCGGCACTTCGGGCAATCTGACCACCGCGCCCCTTCTGTAGCTCGACATTGTGGACAGTGGTACCAAGCGGCATACTTTCCAGCGGCATGCAATTCCCCGCTCTCACCGGTACACGATCTCCGGTTACGACCTCGTCGCCAACCTGCAAACCACGCGGTACCAGGATGTAGCGCTTATCGCCGTCCCGGTACGCTATCAACGCTATGAACGCGCTGCGGTTGGGATCATATTCGATGGTCTTCACCGTACCGGGAACATCTCGCTTATTGCGTTTGAAGTCGATTTCGCGATATCGCCGCTTGTGGCCGCCACCTTTCCGGCGGACACTTATACGGCCTTTCGTATCGCGGCCCGCACGCTCGCCTTTCCCGGTCGTAAGCGCCTTCTCGGGCTCCTCGCGGGTAATGTCCGCCCGCACGAGACTCGTTCGAAATCGCTGTCCCGGGGTTACCGGATTATAGTTCTTGATAGCCACAATATCGCTCCCCAAGCATCTACGCGCCTTCGAAGATATCGATGCTCTGGCCCTCGGCCAGAGTCACGATAGCCTTCTTCCATTCCGAGGTATATCCACGCGCAAGCCGCTGCCGACGGGGCTTCCGCCGCACTTTGACAATGTTGCAGTCGGTGACCTTAACGTTAAACAGGTCCTCGACCGCTTTCGCGACCTGAATCTTGTTCGCACGGCTGTCGACACGGAACGCGAACTTGTTCTGTTCCCGCAGCGCGGTCGTCTTCTCGGTAAGCACCGGCGCAACAATCACACTCTCCGGTCTCATGATGTCACCTCTTCGGATTCGGACTGCGCAGCGTTACCGTACTTACCATTCAACTCTTTCACCGCAGATTCGGTCAGAAAGACCCTCTCGGCGTAGAACAAATCGTGTGCTCGCAGTCTGGCAGCCGACAGCACGGTACACCAAGGAATATTCCGGCCGGCACGCTTGATCATCGGCGCGTCGCCGGACACCACCAGCACCGACCGTCGCTTCTCCGCAAGCGGACCGACGATCGCCGCAAGATTCCGCGTTTTGCCGTCGGGCACCTCGAAATCCTCTACTATCGTAAGCGCGCCGCTCTGAGCTTTCTGCGTGAGAATGCTCATCATCGCGAGGCGCTTCGCCTTGCGCGGCATGCGATAGTGGTAGTCTCGCGGGCGCGCCCCGAATGCAACTCCTCCGCCGACGCGCACCGGGCTCTGCATGGTTCCGGCTCGCGCTCGTCCGGTGCCCTTCTGGCGCCACGGCTTACGGTGTGATCCGGCAACCTCTCCCCGCGTCTTTGTCGAAGCGGTACCTACTCTCATATTAGCGAGCTCGTTACGGATGGCATGGTAGATCGATCCTTCGCTCACACGCCTGGCGAAGACTTCATCCGAAAGCTCGATCTGCCTCACCTCCGAGCCGCTGGTCGACACGACACTGTGCTTCATAACGTTCCGCCTTTACCCGTCTTTCTTCTTGGCCCCGGATACGATCAGCGTCGAGTTCTGCGGACCGGGAACAGACCCCTTTACCAGCAGGATCTGTTTCTCACCGTCAACCTTCAACACTCGAAGGTTCTGAACCGTACGGCGTTCATGCCCCATTCTGCCCGGCATCTTCGAACCTTTGTGAACTTTGCTCGGCCACGCAGCCATACCGGTCGACCCGGCTTCACGCTTGAACTTCGAACCGTGTGTTGCGCGCCCTCCACTGAAGTTATGACGCTTGACAACACCCTGGTAGCCTTTGCCTTTGCTGATGCCGGTGACATCCACAAACGCCGTTTCAGCAAACAGATCGACGGTCAGTTCGTCTCCGATCTCACACTGGTGGTGAAAATCACGGAACTCCACCATTCGCGCGCGCGGAGAGAACTCTCCGAACTGCCCCCGGAACGGTTTTGCGAGGCCCTTCTCCTTAACCCGGCCGGCGGCGAGCACCTTCGCCGCGTATCCGTCAGCTTCCGGGCTCCGTTCACGCACAACAAGATTCGGTTCTATCTGAATAACTGTTACCGGGGTAACAACGCCGCGATCATCGAACACTTGCGTCATTCCCACTTTCTTTCCAATTAACCCGATCATGAGTGTTCCCTATACATGCAGCGAGAGCGCACGGAGGCCGCGTAAGCTGCGCTATTGCTTGATCTCGACATCAACGCCGGCCGGCAACTCAAGCTTCATGAGTGCGTCCATAACCTGGCTGGTTGGTTCAATAATATCAATCAACCGCTTGTGCGTACGCATTTCGAACTGCTCACGCGACTTCTTGTTCACGTGCGGCGAACGCAGCACGGTGAACTTGTTCGTTCGCGTCGGCAGAGGTATCGGCCCCGACACCTTCGATCCCGACTTCTGGACCGTCTGAACGATTGAACGCGCACTCTGGTCAATGAGTTCGATGTCGAACCCTCGAAGTCGTACACGGATTTTCGCCTGCGGCATGGTTCCTCCAGCATTCGGCGTCCGTACGGATCGAAATCCGTACGGACACTCAATAATGCGTTACTCGATAATGTCCGTCACCTGACCGCTGGCGACCGTCCGTCCGCCTTCGCGAATTGCGAATCGGAGTCCCTTATCCATGGCGATCGGATGAATCAATTCACCGACTATCTCGGTGTTATCACCCGGCATAACCATCTCTTTCCCTTCCGGGAGCTCAACCGTACCGGTAATGTCGGTTGTCCGAAAGTAGAATTGCGGTCGATATCCGGTGAAGAACGGGGAGTGACGCCCGCCCTCTTCTTTGCTCAAGCAGTAAATCGTACCCTTGAATTTCTTATGCGGGGTGATGCTCTTCGGCGCGGCGAGCACCTGTCCACGCTCGACCTCTTTCTTGTCGATACCGCGCAGCAGCGCGCCTATGTTGTCGCCGGCCTCGCCCTGATCGAGCAACTTGTTGAACATTTCGACGCCGGTAACCGTAGTTTCCTTTGTTTCGCGAATACCGACAATCTCGACCTTGTCATTGACCTTGATGACGCCCTGTTCGACACGACCGGTAACAACGGTACCGCGGCCCTGAATCGAGAACACGTCCTCGATCGGCATGAGGAACGGCTGATCTACGGCACGTTCGGGGACGGGGAAGTAGTTGTCCATGGCCTCGAGAAGCTCACCGATACACTTGGTCTTCTCCTCGTCGTCGGGATTCTCCATCGCTTCGAATGCACTCCCGCGAATAACGGGAACCTCGTCACCGGGAAACTCGTAACTCGAGAGAAGATCGCGGATCTCCTCCTCGACGAGGTCGATCAGCTCCGGATCGTCGACCTGGTCGGTTTTGTTAATGAACACGATAAGCGCCGGGACGCCGACCTGGCGAGCGAGCAGCACGTGCTCCTTCGTCTGAGCCATGGGACCGTCGGCCGCGCTCACAACGAGCACCGACCCGTCCATCTGGGCAGCACCGGTAATCATGTTCTTGACATAGTCGGCGTGCCCCGGGCAGTCGACGTGTGCATAGTGCCGATTCAGCGTCTGGTACTCGACGTGCCGCGTATTGATGGTGATACCACGCGCCTTCTCTTCCGGCGCGTTATCAATCTCATCGTAATTCATGACCTTGCCCGCGCCGGTAACCTTCGCACTCAGCGAAGTCATCGCCGCCGTCAGCGTGGTCTTTCCGTGGTCGACGTGACCAATGGTCCCTACGTTAATATGAGGTTTGGTTCTTTCGAACTTCTCCTTAGCCATGACTTTCCTCCTTGGCGAAGTCCCGCAAACGTCCGTTTATTAAGATGTACTCTAGACCCAGCCGACGCACACGACGCCGTCACTGAGCTATGAACAGTTGTGCCCCGGGGACAACAACAGAGCCCGTGCAACCACGGAACCTGAGGTCGTTCAGTCGGCAGGAGTGGCAGGCTACCAAAGAGCCCGAACATGTGTCAACAGAGTAAAATGCTGCACATTCACGTTCATGCCACCTTACCACCCGCAGGGCGTCCTATAGTATCCACCGACCCGAAACCGGCCGACTACACCGACACCCCACCCGCAGCCCGTTCACCGCAACCTGTCTCGCCAACGGCGCCGGCGGTGTGCCGATTCAACGACACAACGGACCCGGATGATCGGTTTGGCTCACGACGGAGCGGTCTGTCATAACGGCGTCATCCCGCCGGCAACACACACCCCATCGTTAGCGCGGATAATGCCATAGCGCTATCGATGAAAGCAGAATTGTCTTCATCGAACACGTACGCAACAGCCTCTCCGCGCACAGCTGAAGTATCTACTACCAACGGTAGTGCGCAAACGCCTTGTTCGCTTCCGCCATTCGATGAGTGTCCTCCTTCTTCTTGAAGGCACTCCCCGTAGAATTGTACGCGTCGAGAAGCTCACCACTGAGCTTCTGCCCCATCGAACGACCCGACCGAGATCGAGCCGCCGCGATAATCCAGCGCATTGCCAGCGCCTCGCGCCGACTCTCCCGCACTTCGACGGGCACCTGGTAGGTTGAACCGCCGACCCGGCGACTCTTAACTTCTACCGCAGGCTTCACATTCTCGAGAGCCTGGTCGTAGACTTCGAGCGGTGTTTTGTCGGTCTTTCCATCCAACTGCCCCAGCGCCTCGTACACGATCCGGGTAGCCGTTGACTTCTTACCATGGATCATCAGCCTGGATATGAACTTCGATAGCGAGACACTTGCGTAGCGTGCGTCCGGACGTACTTCTTTCCTTCCAACTATTGATCTTCTCGGCATATCCTGGTCAGCTCCTGTTATCAGGCCTTCGGGCGCTTTGTGCCGTACTTCGAGCGCGCCTTCCGACGGTCGTCCACTCCGAGAGTATCCTTCGCCCCGCGAACGATGTGATAACGCACACCAGGCAGGTCTTTCACACGTCCGCCTCGCACGAGTACAACCGAGTGCTCCTGCAAATTGTGCCCGATGCCCGGGATATATGCTGTGACCTCGATTCCATTCGTGAGCCGCACACGCGCTACCTTACGAAGCGCCGAGTTCGGCTTCTTCGGAGTAACGGTCATTACGCGAGTGCAGACGCCCCGGCGCTGCGGACAATTCTGGAGCGCCGGTGACTTTGTGTCCGCGTGCGCTTTCTTTCGCCCTTTTCTGATCAACTGATTTACTGTCGGCATATTCCGATACCTTCTCGTTCCTTATCTCTCTCCGGACACCGGCAAACCGGAGGCAATTCACCGGATAGATCCCGGTTAACCTCCGGCCGAAAAACCGGAAAGCAACTGTTAACGGAGCTGCCGAACGGTAACAGAGTAGCACCACCGTGTCAACACGACATCTCCATATATATTAGTGAGATCGAGCTCTCCTAAGACTGGGGGACCTCGACCTCTTCCTGCTCTTCGGCTTCCTCTTCGGCCTCTTCCTTCTCACGTTCGCGTTGCTCAAGAATCGCCTGCATCTTCGTGTCGAGATCCTCGCGGTTTTCGTCGTACAGCTTTATCTTCTTGTACTGACGCATACCGGTGCCGGCCGGAATAAGATGTCCGATAATGACATTCTCCTTCAGCCCGCGCAGGTTATCGCTCGACCCCGCAATCGCCGCGTTCGTGAGCACACGCGTGGTCTCCTGGAAACTCGCCGCGCTGATAAAGCTCTCGATGTTCAAGCTCGCACGGGTGATCCCGAGCAGAATGGGACGGGCCACCGCCGGCTGTCCGCCCTCTCGCATGACCTTCCGATTCTCCTCCTGAAAGCGCGGCTTATCGACCTGTTGTCCGAAGATGAAATTTGTGTCTCCGACCTGGACGATTTCCACCTTACGCATCATCTGACGTATGATTACGCCGATGTGCTTATCGTTAATGTTAACGCCCTGGAGCCGATACACTTCCTGCACCTCATTCATCAGGTACGCCTGCAGTGCGTTCTCTCCGAGAATCTGAAGGATCTCGTGCGGATCCATCGCTCCTTCGCACAGTCGTTCACCGGCCTCGACACCGTCCTGATCTCGCACAAGAAGGTGTTTCCCGAGCGGAACGGCATGCTTGAACTCCTTGCCGAACGCATCGATTACGACCAGCACCCGCTTACCTTTGACGATACCCCGGAACTCAACCGTGCCGCTGACCTGCGAGAGAACGGCTGCATTTTTCGGTCGGCGCGCCTCGAAAAGCTCACCGATGCGCGGCAGACCTCCGGTGATATCGCTGGTTCGCACGCTCTCCTTGAGCATTTTGACTATCGTATGACCGGCGTCGATCTGGTCGCCATCGTTCACCTGCAGATAACTGGAACCGGGCAGATGATAGGTCGCGAGCTCTTCGCCGTTCTTGCCTTCCACAACGATTCGTGGCTCCATCGTTTCGAGGGTGTGTTCGCTGATCTTGCGCTCGATATTGCCGGTATCCTCGTTGACCTCCTCGGTCATGGTCGTTCCTTCGACAATGTCCTCGAAGCGCACTCTCCCGTCGTACTCGGCGACGATCGGCTCCACGAACGGATCGAACGAGGCAAGCGCTTCGTCCGCCGGAACGATATCGCCCTCCGAAACATCAAGTTGCGCACCGTTCCTGACCTCTATTCGCTGTTCCTGCGAAATAAGGAGGAGTCGACCTTCTCGCTTGGTAGCGTACGCGTTCTCATCCGCGACAAGCTCCTCCCTGCCGCGTTTGATCACCGCCTGGCCCTTCACAACCTTGTCGCCTTCCTCTACAAGAACCTTGTCGCCTTTCTGCAGCTCTATGTCACGAAGGATACGCTGGACGAGCAGGTGCCCCTTGCGAGTGAATACTCGGTGTCCGTCCGGTGAAGTGACGACGTTACCGTGAATGCCGGAGACCACCACCGGATACTTCAGATAGGTGCGATTCTCCTCACTGAGCCGCATAGCGGCGCCACCGATATGGAAGGTACGCATCGTAAGCTGGGTTCCCGGCTGACCGATCGACTGTGCAGCGACAATTCCGACCGCCTCCCCGATATTAACGGTACGATTATCGGTAAGATTGCGCCCGTAGCACCGCTGACATACCCCGAACTTGGATTCGCAGGTCAGCTCGGTGCGTATGCGCACGTGCTCAATACCCGCATCTTCGATCTGCCACGCCTTCTCGTCGGTGACCTCTTCGTTCACGTCGACGATTATGTCGCCGGTAATCGGGTCCTTGACCCGTTCGAGGGTGAATCGTCCCGCAATACGGTCGGCGAGCGACTCAACGACTTCTTCGCCGTCCTTCAACGCTCCGATCTCTATACCATTGATCGTTCCACAGTCCTCTTCATTGATGACAACGTCCTGCGCGACGTCGACGAGTCGACGGGTGAGGTATCCCGCGTCGGCGGTCTTCAACGCGGTATCGGCAAGACCTTTCCGTGCGCCGTTCGTGGATATGAAGAACTCGATGACCGAAAGTCCCTCCTTGAAGTTACTTCGAATCGGAAGCTCGATAATCTCACCGCTCGGTTTTGCCATGAGTCCGCGCATTCCGGCCAGCTGTCGAATCTGGCTGCGGCTACCGCGAGCCCCGGAGGTCGCCATGAGGTAAACCGGGTTAAAGCCCTTCCGGTCGCTCTTCAGCTGCTCCATCATGACATTCGTGAGATCCTCGTTCGTCTTACTCCAGACCTCGACGACGCGGTTGTAACGCTCCTCGTTGGTGATGTGTCCCTGAAGATACTGGTTCTGTATGCTCGTCACCTCGTCGTTCGCGCTGTCGATCATCTTTGGCTTCGTCTCGGGCACGATAATGTCGTCGATCCCGACCGTCGCTCCGAAAAGCGTTGCGTACCGGAACCCGAGGTCTTTGACTGCGTCGAGCATCTGCACGGTGGTATGCGGTCCGTAGTGGCCGTATACCTCACTGATGAGCGAACGCAGCTCCTTGTCGCCGAGCGATCGATTCAGGAACGGTATCTCGTCGGGCATCGCCTCGTTAAACAGGATACGCCCGGCGGTGGTCTCCGCCAGTTCGCCGTCCACCTTGACCTTGATCAGCGCCTGATAGTCGATCGACCCGACATCTCGTGCGTAGATCACTTCCTCCGGCGAGGAGAAACGTTTGCCGGTACCGGGAGCGCCTTCGCGGGAATTTGTCAGGTAGTTGATGCCGAGAACCATATCCTGACTCGGGAAGACGATCGGCTGTCCGTTCGCCGGATTCAGGAGGTTCCGCGTCGACAACATGAGCGTCCAGCACTCGATCTGGGCAGCCTGGGTAAGCGGTACGTGGACCGCCATCTGATCGCCGTCGAAGTCGGCGTTATACGCGTGACAAACGAGCGGGTGTAGACGTATCGCCTTTCCTCCCACGAGCTTCGGCTCGAACGCCTGGATTCCGAGGCGGTGCAGTGTCGGAGCGCGGTTCAAGAGCACCGGATGCTCTTTCACCACCTCGTCAAGCACAGCCCACACCTCGGGGGTTTCCTGCTCGACAAGCGATTTTGCCTTCTTGATGTTGTAAACGACGTCCTTCTCGACAAGCTTCTTCATGATAAACGGCTTGTAAAGCTCGAGCGCCATTTTCGTCGGCAGTCCACATTGATGCAGCTCCAGCTCCGGACCGACCACGATAACCGACCGGCCCGAGTAGTCGACGCGCTTACCGAGGAGGTTCTGCCGGAACCGGCCCTGCTTTCCCTTGAGCATATCGGAGAGGCTCTTCAACGGGCGGTTGCTCGCTCCCTTTACCACACGTTTCTTCTTCGAGTTATCGAACAGCGCATCGACCGCCTCTTGCAGCATGCGCTTCTCGTTCCGGATGATGATATCCGGAGCGTTCAACGCCATAAGTCGCTTCAGGCGATTGTTTCGGTTGATGACCCGGCGGTAGAGGTCGTTGAGATCGCTCGTCGCGAATCGCCCCCCATCGAGCTGCACCATGGGGCGAAGCTCCGGCGGTATGACCGGAATCACGTCAAGAATCATCCACTCCGGCCGGTTCTCGCTGTCGCGGAAATGCTCGACGATCTCGATGCGCTTCAGCAATCGCTTGTCGGACTTCGCACCCTTTTCGACCATCTTCGCTCGCAGCTCCGCCGAGAGCGAATCGAGGTCGAGCTGCTCGAGGAGGGTGCGGACCGCTTCGGCGCCGATGCCGGCACTGAACGTATCGCCGTAACGCTCCTTCGCGTCCATGTACTCGTCTTCGCTGAGCAGGTCCATCTTCTTCAGATCGGTGTCGCCCGAATCGAAGACGATGTACTTCTCGTAGTAGAGGATACTCCGCAGGCTGGCGATCGAGAGGTCAAGCAGGAGCCCCATTCGACTCGGCACCGACCGGTAGTACCAGATATGGCTTACCGGCGAAGCGAGCTCAATGTGCCCCATTCGCTCACGCCGCACCTTGAAGTGTGTAACTTCCACTCCACAGCGGTCGCAGATCACGCCCTTATAGCGAATACTCTTGAACTTACCGCAGTAGCATTCCCACTCTTTCGTCGTCCCGAAGATCCGCTCGCAGAAGAGACCGTCCTTCTCGGGGCGAAGCGTGCGGTAGTTAATCGTTTCCGGTTTCTTGACCTCGCCGTAGCTCCAGGCACGAACCTGATCGGGCGAGGCAAGCTGAATCATGATGCTGTCAAAATCCTGAATATCTCTCATAGCGTCTGCTTGACCCCTCTTAGAAGTTCGTTCCCTGCCGATTTATCAGCTCTTCGTCACGCTCGGTCAGCGGAATCTGCTTCCCTTTGCTGTCGTATATCGAGACGTCGAGCGCGAGGCCGCGGAGCTCCTGGACGAGCACGTTAAAGCTCTCCGGAACGCCGGCCGATGTCGACGGCTCGCCTTTAACGATGCTCTCGTAGATTTTGGCGCGCCCGTTCATATCGTCGCTCTTGATCGTCAGCAGCTCCTGCAGCGTATTCGCTGCGCCGTACGCCTCGAGTGCCCAGACTTCCATCTCGCCAAGCCGCTGCCCGCCGAATTGCGCCTTTCCACCGAGCGGTTGCTGCGTAACCAACGAATATGGTCCGGTCGAACGAGCATGCATTTTGTCGTCGATCAGATGGTGCAGTTTCAGCATATACATGAGGCCGACGGTGACCTCGTTCTCGAACGGCTCACCGGTCCGCCCGTCGTAAAGCACCGCCTTCGAATTCTTCGGTAGTCCGGCACGCTCGAGCCTCTGCTCGATCTGCTCGTTCGTCGCGCTCTCAAACACCGGTGTGGAAATCCACTCGCCGAGCTTTTCGGCCGCCCACCCGAGCTCGGTTTCGAGAATCTGGCCGATATTCATGCGACTCGGTACGCCGAGAGGGTTCAAGCACAAGTCGAGCGCCGTTCCGTCGGCGAGATACGGCATATCCTCCTCCGGCAGAACTCGAGCGATAACGCCCTTGTTCCCGTGCCGTCCTGCCATCTTGTCACCTTCCTGAAGCTTACGCTTCGTAGCGACAAGCACTTTCACAACCTCGTCGACTCCCGGAGACAGATCGTCACCTTCGCTGCGCTTCAGACGCTGCACATCGATGACCGTGCCCTCGACGCCGTGCGGCACACGGAGACTCGTGTCACGAACCTCTTTCGCCTTCTCGCCGAAGATAGAGTTAAGAAGTTTGAACTCCGGCGTTGTCTCGGTTTCACTTTTCGGTGTGACCTTTCCCACGAGAATGAAGCCGCTGTCGACTTTCGCACCGACACGGACGATGCCCTCGTCATCGAGCTGATCGAGCGACTTCTCTGCGGTATTCGGAATGTCGCGCGTTATCTTCTCCGGACCGAGTTTCGTCTCGCGCACATCGACGGAGAACTCCTTGATGTGCACGCTTGTGAATACATCGTATTTTACGACCTTCTCGCTAATGAGAATCGCATCCTCGAAGTTGTAACCGTTCCAGGGCACGAACCCGACGAGGATATTGCGGCCGAGGGCGAGCTCGCCTCTGAAAGTCGCCGGGCCGTCGGCGATCACATCACCTACCTTCAATTTCTGACCTTTGCGCACAACCGATTTCTGGTTGTAGCAGGTATCCTGGTTCGTCTTCTGATACTTGATCATGCGATAGATATCACGATCGTTCTCATCTTTCGGCTTATCCGGTTTAACGACCGTATAGGTGCTCGACACGTACTCGACCGTTCCCGCGCGCTTCGCTTTGACAAGCACCCCGGAGTCATAGGCGGTCTTTCGCTCCATCCCGGTGCCGATCCGCGGCGGTTCGGGATAGACGAGCGGCACTGCCTGACGCTGCATATTACTGCCCATGAGGGCACGGTTGGCGTCGTCATGCTCGAGGAACGGAATAAGCGCAGCACTCACCGAGATAACCTGCTTCGGGGAGACATCCATGAAATGGATGTCGGTTGGCGACTTCGTTGTATAGTCGCCGTTGCGTCGCACCGAAATCTGATCGACCAGGAAGTTTCCGCCGTCGTCGATCGGGGCGTTTGCCTGAGCGATGAAGTGCTTCTCCTCGTCCATCGCCGAGAGGTATTCGATTTCGTGTGTTGCCTTGCCTTCGACGACGCGGCGGTACGGCGTCTCGAGGAATCCATACTCATTCACGCGTGTGTAGTTCGCCAGGCTCACGATCAGTCCGATGTTTGGTCCTTCCGGAGTTTCGATCGGGCACATCCGCCCGTAGTGGGTGTAGTGAACGTCTCGAACCTCGAATCCGGCCCGGTCGCGCGAAAGACCACCAGGGCCGAGCGCATTCAGCCGTCGCTTGTGCGTTAGCTCGGACAGCGGATTGACTTGATCCATGAACTGGCTGAGCTGACTCGAACCGAAAAACTCCTTGATCGCCGCGACGATCGGCTTAATCGAGACGAGATCCTGCGGCTTGATCGTATCGGTTTCCTTCAGGCTCATGCGCTCTCGCGCGATGCGTTCCATCCTGCTGAAGGCGGTCTTCAGCTGGTTCGCCATCAGCTCGCCGACGC
>SLIN01000205.1 GCA_007135605.1 Spirochaetales bacterium
CTCGCCGCAACACAGTAGAACGCGTTACGCTTTTGGTAGATCTGTGCGGCCTCCTGCATCTGCCGATAGTATGCCGATGAGAAGAGCCGCGAGACAAGCACAAAATCACCTACTGGAAAGAGAAGATAAATTGCGTGATACTACTAATGGATGGTTGGAAAGGTGATGGAACACGCGTCGGTAGCAGTTCCCGATTTCGTTCGCCTCGATGAGCACAGGCGCGATCAGTATCTGAGCCATCGGGGAAACTATACTCCGGACGAACGCGCCCTTTTCCATCAGCTCTGTAACATGTGGGAATCGCTGATTCCATACCAACGCTTTCTCCGCATGGCTTCGGGCGATCGCGGCGATATCCGCCATACGCTCGAGGCGCTGCTCGAGAAGCTCTATCGCGCCGGAATCGCCGTCTCCGTAACGCAGACGAATGAGGACGGCGAACCGATCCCCGACGGGATCGCGCTTACCAACGAAAACTCCGTGCGCTTCTTCTATCTTGCCGTCGACGAGTATTTCCGGCATTCAGAGCGTAACCTGGATGTCCCGCTGCCGTTTGCGGATGTGCTGAAAAAAGACGGACTCCGTATTCCGGAAGCGTTTCTTACCGACATCTCCTCGTCGGATATCGCTTCGATCCTCGCCGAACGCCCGGGAGCGGACGAAGCGCGCATCTACCGTGTTTCGGTATCGTCGGGGAAACAGCTTATCGTCACTTCGGGCAAGGTCCGGTCCTTTCTCGCATTGGCAATGCAACACCTCCGGCACATGCTCTCGAATGCCAATATTCTTACCGCGGTATCGAGAGAGGTCGACAGCACGCTCACAGCACTCCGCAAAGAGATTCAGGGCAAGGACCCCCGATTCTGGTATTTGCTCTCCGAGTCGATTCTATCCGCCCGATCGCGCCTCGAGGCCCAGCGTAACGTCCCGGTAACCGAAGAGTTTTTCTGTGCAGCCGAGGTACTCCACGCATTCGTCAACGGTCAACTGAATGCGATCAATCAACGGCGTGAGGCCGAGCAGGAACGGCGTGAACGCATCGAAGGTATCCTCTCAATGATCGCGAGAAGAAAGGAGCCGACGATGCCGACTCGGGAGCTGCGCGAGCTCATCGAAGGGTATCGTGCCGAATACGGCGAGGATTTCGAGCAGTTCCGCAATGACTTCTTCGAGATCGCCCTGCAACCGCCTCCGCGGCGGAAACTCCCGATGCTTTTGGAGCTGGACGGTCTATTCGTTCATCGCGACCGCCTCTACCCCCTGTTTCTCGACAGACTCGAGTCGTTGCGATTGTATTACGGCTCACTCTATCGGAAGCTCATGCGACAGCACATTTGCAGGGGCCGCGCACAAAGCGTAGAAGCATTGTACAGCTACGAAAGCCTTGCGAACGATCTTCAAGAGCGCCTGCGGCGCGATGACCCTCACTTCCTTCAGATGTACGAGTCGCCGGATATAATGGGTGAGGCTCTCGTGCACTGGGCCCGACAAAGACAATACGCGGCCGATACCGAGAGCCTGCGTAAGCTGCTGCTCCGTCACTTCGCTCCCGGCGCCGGAGCACGATTCTACGACCTCGCAGTCCTCCTCGACCTGCACATGGCGCGGGTATTCGATGATGCTTTTCGAAGCCTCTCACCGATCCGGCAGATGATATATCGCCTCTTCGGCCGTTACGAGACAATGCGGGATCGCTACGACCAGGAAAGCAGGAAGGTGTCCACGGCTCCGACCGGCTGGAGTCAGGGTACTCCGGCTCTCGATAAGACCGCTTCATCGCCCGATACCACGACCGATCGACCGCCCTCCGCGCCGGCGACGAAAGACCGGACTCCTGCCAAATCCCGGCGTAACCCCGGTTTACGGCAGCAACAACGTTCCGGTTCCGCCACGGAGGAAACAACCGCCCGGAAAGAGCGCACCTATACACGAGCGGAGAGTGACGAGGCGTGGGAGGAATTCAAGCGCCACATTCGCAAGTAACCGTACGTCGCCGGCGCGGAGCTATTTTCGTCGGCGCGGCATAGAGCGGCGCATCGCATGAGCGCACGCATAGCCGGGAGCACCGAAGATACCGCCGCCGGGGTGCATGCCCGCGTTGGCAAGATAGAGACCGGGCAACGGAGTGGAGTACCGCGATAACTCCGGAAGCGGGCGGAACATAAACATCTGGTCGATGCTCATTTCCACATGCATAACGTTGGCATTCGGCATGTTGTGCTTCTCGGCGATTTGATCCGGACTTTGGACGTACCAGTCCATCAGCGCCTCGGAGGTCCCCGGGGCAAACCGGTCGACGACGCCGAGCAGCTTTCGTGCCTCCGTGTCACGGATATCCGGCCACTGCGATCCGTCGCGCAGTGAGTACGGATAGTACTGCCCCCATACGAAGAGCGTATGCTTACCCTCAGGGGCGAGTGTCGGGTCGACCGCGCTGAACGTCATTGCGATCGCCGCCGGGTCGCGCGACGGCATTCCCCGCAGATAGTCGGCGTACGAGTCGATAAGGTACTGTTCACTCGGACAGAGGAGCTGCATACCTTTCACGATTTCGGTATCCGGAATATCGTGCAGCCGATAGGACGGCAGGCGATCCATCGCACAGCGGAGAACCATTCCGAACCCGTTGCCGACTCGCACCGAACGCACGCTGCGCTCGAGGTCGGGCGGTGTCCAGTCTCGAAGCAGCTGCAGAAAGGTAACCCAGAGATGAGCGTTGCTTATGATACGCGAGGCGAAGTACCGGTCTCCACCTTCCAGCTCGATGCCGCATGCACGCCCACCCTCGACGAGAATCCGGTCGACCGGAACCCCGCTGTGAATCTCACCGCCGTGGTCTTCTATGTAGGCAGCGAGTGCCTGTGTAAGCATACCGCTTCCGCCTTTCGGTCGGGCAGGTCCCTTTTTGTGAATGACCGAATGCCATGCGACGAACTCACTGGTCACCGCGTCGGTCGGTGGAGGGCCACTCTGGGCGCCCCACCACGCGAGCGCAGCACGCATCTTCTCACTCTCGAATGTGTCGGTAAGGAGTTTGCCATAGCTGCCGAATATCTTACGGAGCACCTCTTTCCGCTCCGCCCTGGAACGGTGCAATCTGCGGAAGGCAAACGTTCTGCCGATATTCGCGGCCGTCGGCTCCTTGAGAAAGAGCTCGAATATCGCTTCGTTCAGCGGTTGCCACATTCGAATGAACGCACGGTATGCCTCCGCGTCCCGCTCGCTAATCCGGGCGATGCTTTCACAGGTAGCATCGAGGTCGCGATAGAAGGAGATGCCGGTTCCGTCCTCGAACGGCGCACTCATGAACGGGTCGAGCGGAATGTACTCCAGCCCGTAGCGGGCGAGCTCGAGATCTTCAACAATAGGCGTATGGTGAATCATGAAGTGTGCGGAGCCGCCGACATCCATCCGGAAACCACCGAACATCTCCTCGGTACAGACCGCACCGCCGATCGTAGATCGACGCTCGAATACCTTGACCTTGTATCCCCATTTTGCGAGGTATGCGGCGGCTACCAGACCGTTGTGTCCGCTGCCGACGAGCAGCACATCTGCATCCATAATTGACTCAATGTATGCGCGGTTCGATTGCAACGCAAGTGCGCTACGCACCGTCGCAGCGAATATGTGAAAACCCCGCCGGCGCGTGCGAGGGATATCCTCCGGTCGGACCGGTGAGGCGTCCCGGACTTGGCACTCACTCGCCGATATGACAGCATTATACGTACGATGTACAAGGTTGCGATCGTTGGAGGCGGACTTCAGGGGATTTTCCTCGCTCACTCACTCATTAGAGACCGGTTCGTGCGAACAACGCAACTGGCGATCGTCGATCCGAATGAATCGTTGGCGGCCGTCTGGCGCGATCGAACCGCTCGCGTCGGAATGCGACGTCTGCGCAGCTCCTCGAGTCACAATATCGATCCCGATTACCGTAGCTTGCGACGATTCGCCCGCGAGCACGGATACCGGCGCGAAGAGCACTTCCTCGAGCCGTACGCCCGGCCCTCACTCACCCTTTTCGACGACCATCTCGAGGCAACGATCCGTAACGATCGGCTCGAGGAATCACACGTGCGCGCGTGCATGACCGCCATTCGACGCGCAGGCGAAGGCTATGAGGTCTCCATGGCCATGAGCGGGAAAGAGATGACGCCGATTCGCGCCGGCAGCGTTCTTCTTGCAATCGGTGCCGGGGAGCCTTCACTTCCCGAGTGGGCTTCGCACGTCGGAACGCTGGGCGAGCATCTCTTCGACTCAGCTCCCGGTCAACCCGACGCGCACGCTAAAGCTGCTCGCGACGGACGGCACATCGCGATTGTCGGCGGCGGTATCAGCGCCTGGCAGGCAGCGTTGCGCTACTGTCGGTTAGGGGCAGCCTCGGTATCGGTGATCTCCCCACATCCGATACTCGAGTCGATTTGGGACTCGGACCCCGGCTACATCGGTCCGAAGCGCGGAAGCGAATACGCAGCTCTCGATACCGGCGAGCGATTGAGACGCCTAAAAGAAGTGCGATTTCCCGGCACGCTTCCGCCGGAAATCGCTCGAGACGCATCCGAAGCGTGCAATGCCGGACAGGTTTCTCTGCATATCGGGACGGTGATGTCGGCACGAGTCGAGAACGGCCGTGCAATCCTGCAACTGAATGAGGGTGACGATGTCGGCCCGGTCGATCACATCGTATATGCGACCGGTCTGACAACAGAGATCCCGTACCGCGACCTGCTGTTGGTTCTGTCCCGGGAGCTCGACCTTCCCCTCGAGTCGAGCGGGCATCCGAAACTCGACAAACACCTTGCATGGGACGACGGCTTATACTGTACGGGGCGATGGGGCGAGTTGATCATCGGGCCTCAGGCGCCGAACATCGTCGGAGCTCATCTCGCACTCAGGCGCGCTCGTCCGGCGTTGCGCCGGCGCCTCGAACCCAGAAAAGTCGCCGATACGCTTTCTGAATCCGGTTGAATCGTTCGGAGTCACCGCCGGAATCGGGGTGCTCCTGTTTGCTCAGATACCGGAACCGTCGCCGCAGGCGGTCTATCGAGAAGTCGCGGTCCAATCCCAGCGTACGGCGCGCATCCTCAACCTCGTCATAGCTCGATGCATAGCGATAGACGCCCTGCATCATCATTTCCAAACGCGTGCCGTCCATTGTTTCCAGGTTGCTGCGATCGAGGTAGTAGGTCTTCAGAGACGCTCGACCGAGAGCTCCGGCTTCCTCGCGCCGCCGCATCAGATCGCGATGCAGGTCACAGTATCCGTCTCCGCCGGAGGGGGCCCGACAGAAGCCTGAGTCGAAATATCGGCACTCTCGGTCGGGCGGCAACTCGTGCAACTCGACCCGGGCGAGCCCGATATGGAGCTTCAACCCGCGAGCGGGCACACGATCCTGGATCGAATAGAGCGCATGGTACAGCTCGAAATGCCTGCGGAACAGCTCCAGAGGAGTATCGGTCGGCTCACCGGGCAGAAAGCGCTCGAGCAGTTCGGACTCGTCGATTCGGCCACGCCGGGCGGTCAGCACCCGCAACAGCTGCTCTTGATCTACCGGAGTTTCGCTCGGATCGGACCGATATTCCATTGTCGACATCTTCCATCCCGGATGCCGGAGTGCGTCAGCGATCAGCGTAACACCGTAACCGTTACTCCCGGAACGGTGTTACGCGGACTCCACCGCCTCGAGCTCGTGACCGAGATAGTAGTATTCGAGGATACTCGCCCGCAAGCTTTCGAACACCGTCGGAAAGACAACGTGGTAGAAGTACGCTCGCTGCATCGCCTTTTGTCGCTCTCCCTTGTGCCGTTGCTCGATGACACGCCGGGTCTGCGACAGGTATTGATCGTACGAGTTGAAGGTCCCGACGTCGACACTCACCGATTCGTCATCTTTCAGAACATCCTGATACTCCCCGAGACGAATCAGGATCTCGAACAGGGAGAAGCCTTCGTTCACTTTGGCATCGAGCTCTTCTTCGGAAAGCCCTCGTTCGACGAGCCTGTCATACGCCTTGGGAAGAATCGCCCGCAGCATGGGGGCTTTCCGCAGCTCAACCCCCATGTCGGTAAGCCTCTCCTCGATCGCATCGATGACATACCGGTTCCCTCGATGATAGCGCATAATATCGAGCGCGCGAGATACACCCTCCTCGCCGGTATCGCACAGTCGTCCTACCTGAATGGCGAGCGTATTGGGAAGATCGGGGTGCACCTGCACACTAAAAGAGTCGAATTTCGCGTTCTGCTTCTCGGCTATCGTCACACCACGCTTGGCAAACAGCTCCTCGCGGGAAACCTGGTCAAAAGAGCTTCCGATCTCCGCGGCCTTGCGCTGGAAGTCGGCGTGGTACGCATCTACCTCTCCGGCTTGCTCCAGCTGTTCGTACAACTCTTTCGAGATTCTCAGTCCACCCACGGGTGCAGTCTGCTCCATTCGCTTCGCCGTTATGACCGGTTCTCCGATTACGTCCCACTGACGGGCGCCGACCGGGCCGAAGCTCCCCACGATTACCTTCCCCATGTGCGCTCCGATACGGATGCGAATCTGGAAGAAGGCACTGAGACTCGGCGATACATCCGCGGTCGAACGTATCTGCTCCATGACCTTAAAGGCGTTGTCGAGCATCTCCATATCCTGCGGGGAGGCCTTGTTCTCGAGAAACCGCACATCGGCCTGGTTGAACAACGAGCACACGCGCTGCATCTCCACACACGAACGGAAGAGCTTACGAGCAACCTCGGGAGCCGCAGCATCATCGTCGAGGCCGCGTGTCGACGGATCGATCGGCCCGCCGTAATGAAACATGAGACTGTCGCCCTCGATCTTGTTCAGATATCCGCCGTGCGATCGCAGCACCGAGTTAAACGCCGTGTACAACCCGTTCAGGAGCGCCTGGTTCTCGGCGGCACTGAGAAAACGGGACAGATAGGAGTAGTCGGCAATATCGATAAACCCGATGCCGACGGTGCGCAATACGGAAACCGACGGTATCTCCCCGGTCTCGAATATCGCATCGACAAGCTGACGGGGAAGGTAGAACTCCTCGATCTGCCGACGTAGTTCCTGTTCGGCTTGATTCTCCATAATACCCCTACATTATTACATAGACTTATTGTTCTGATCGTAGATCATAACAGTGCAAATGAGATAGCTCAAGTATTTGCGAGCATTCAGTCTGCTATAGTACTCGATGTGTTGACCGGCCGGAGGTCCGGCTCGGTGGCACGGCCGCGCGCCGGAGGTACGTGCGCCGGCAGATTAGTGCGGCCGCGCGCCGGCCGCTCGGCACTTTACATCATATATACTTTTCTATATATTGATGTATCGTCGGGCTCAGGCAGACACCGATACGATGAATACCAATATAACAGTCGAGAAAGAGGACCCGGAATATGAGTGAAAAGGTGATTATTATCGGAAGCGGCCCCGCAGCGCATACCGCGGCGATCTATGCCGCGCGGGCGGATCTCAGTCCGCTGCTGTTCGAAGGGTTTATGGCCGGCGGCGTGGCGGCCGGGGGACAGTTGACAACCACGACCGAAGTAGAGAACTACCCCGGTTTCCCCGAAGGGATTCAAGGTCCGGAGCTCATGATGCAGATGCGCGCCCAGAGTGAGCACCACGGCACGCGCATTAAAACCGAAACAGTCGACAGTGTGGATCTTTCGAGCCGCCCGTACGCGGTCAGAACCGCGGGCGATGAATACCGGACCGAGACGCTCATAATCGCAACCGGCGCCACGGCAAAGCGCATGCAGCTGCCGGGCGAAGATTCGCTGTGGCAGCGGGGTATTTCGGCGTGCGCGGTGTGTGACGGAGCGCTTCCGATCTTCCGCAACAATCCGCTCGTGGTTGTCGGAGGCGGCGACAGCGCGTGTGAAGAGGCGAGCTATCTCGCGAAGTTCGGAAGCTCGGTAACCATGCTCGTTCGCCGAGATCAGATGCGGGCGAGCAAGGCAATGCAGAAGCGCGTCCAGAAGAACGAGAAGATCAACATCCTCTGGAATACCGTCCCGGTCGCGGCTCTCGGTGAGCAGAAGCTGGAAAAGGTCCGCATCAAGGACAAGGTGAGCGGAGAAGAGGAAGAGATCGAGGCGAGCGGCCTGTTCTATGCAATCGGCCATAAGCCGAACACCGACTTCCTCGCCGGACAGCTCGAAATGGACGAGGCCGGCTATCTCATTACCGAGCTGGATTCAACGAAGACCGGTGTGCCGGGTGTGTTCGCCGCCGGGGATGTCAAGGACAAGGTGTGGCGCCAGGCGGTGACCGCCGCTGGAATGGGATGTATGGCCGCACTCGAGGCCGAGCGCCTGCTCGCCGCCGAGGAGTAGCGGGCCGGGTGGAGCGGCCGGCCGCTGTCGGCCGGCGCTCGCCGGCCGGCGTTGGGCTTGACCGACGCTTAACGGGCGGCGCCGGTGCGATCCCCGCCGGCGGGCCGCCGGTTCAGTACACGGCGATCTCCGAGTCGACGGCGAACTGGTTCGTGTAAAGGCGGTAGTACGCGCCGCCGGCGGCAACCAGCTCGTCGTGCGTGCCGTCTTCGACGATTCGTCCGCCGTCGATGACGAGAATCCGGTCGGCGTTGCGGATCGTCGAGAGCCGGTGCGCGATCACGAAGCTCGTTCGCCCCTCGAGCACTACCTGCACCGCCTCCTGAATGAGTCGCTCGGCTTCGGTATCGACGCTGCTCGTCGCCTCGTCGAAGATGAAAAAGACCGGGTCGGCGATTACAGCACGCGCAAAACTGAGCAGCTGTTTCTCCCCGACACTCAGGCGGTTTCCGCCCTCCCCCACCTCGGCATCGTATCCACCGTCCAGCCGCGCGATAAACGTGTCGGCTCCGACAAGCTCCGCTGCGCGCGCGACCTCCTCGTCGGTTGCCTCGAGGCGGCCGTAGCGAATGTTCTCGCGCACCGTCCCGCTGAACAGGTGCGGGCCCTGCAGCACGTAGCCGAGGTTCGAGTAGTGCCAGAGCAGACCGCGATCGCGGTAGTCCACGCCGTCGATGAGCACCGCTCCCTTCGTCGGCTCATAGAAGCGGCAGGCGAGATTGACGATCGTGCTCTTGCCGCTGCCGGTCTCGCCGACGAGGGCGACCGTCTGCCCCGGCGCCACGGTCAGGTTGAAGTTGTCGAGGACTTGCTCGCCGCCGGGATAGGTAAAGCTGACGTTGTGGAACTCGATACGCCCGTATGCACTCGGCCAGTTCTCCCGCTTCGGGTCGAATACATCGCCGTACTGCTCGACGATTTCGGAGCGGTCCTGAATGCCCGGCTCGGTCTCGATCAGCGACATGACCCGTTCGGCCGCCGCCTGCGCGCTCTGAAACTCGGTGATCACCCGCGCGAGCTCACGCACCGGATCGAAGAACTGCACCGTATAGCTGATAAACGCCACCAGTACCCCGTAGGTTATCGCACCGGCGAGCACGCCGCGTCCGCCGTACCACAGCGCCAGGCCGGTCCCGATACTGCCGAGCGTCAGCACCACCGGCAGATAGAGACTGGAAAACACCGCGGTGCGAATCGAGTGCCGGCGCATATCGCCGGTCAGATGCTGAAACTCACGCAGATTCTCCCGCTCTCGCACCAGCGTCTTCGTCGTCTTCGCGCCGGTGATCCCCTCGTTGTATGCTCCGGAGATCTTCGAGTTCGTCTTGCGAACCTGCCGGTGACTCTCGAGAATCTTTTTCTGAAAGTAGAAGCTCACCAGCGCCAGCGGCGGCACGACCGACAGCGTGATCAACGCCAGGCGCCAGTCCATGATGAGCATGAAGATGGCGATGGCGCCCATCATCGCTCCGCCCCATACGATATCGACGATACCCCACGAGATCGTCTCACCGAGCCGCTCGCTGTCGCTGGTAATCCGCGCCATGATCCAGCCGACCGGAGTGCGATCGTACCAGGTGAACGAAAGCTCCTGCAGCCGGCGGAATCCCCTCGTGCGAAGGTCGTAGCACAGCCCGGTTTCTATCCGGCCGGCAATTGCGATCAGCAGATAGATGAGAACCGCCTGCGTTATCACCATGCCCGCATACGCGAGCGCGAACAGCGGAAGCCCTTCCCTCGTTCCCGGAACGATGAAGCGATCGACCGCGATGCGCGTCATGACCGGATATCCGGCGTCGAGCAGCGCGACTCCGACCATGACGATTGCAAGCCCGATTAGATGCTTGCGGTACGGCTTCGCGTATCCTAAGAGCTTGCGCCACAGGCTGAGATCGATTCTCTTCGAGTATTCCTGTTCTTCGAACACGTTCATGATGCTTCTCCCGCCGGACCGGTTCGGTTATCGGCGACCGGTATCGGCGCGTCGTGACCATCGCTCCAGGCCTGCTCCCGTTCGGTCTCCCGACGGAACTCCGCAGCGCGCGCCTCCTGGATCTCCCACAACCGCCGATACATGCCCTCCTCGGCCAGCAACTCGTCGTGGGTTCCCGATTGCACGATCCGCCCGTCATCGATCACGTAGATCACGTCTGCCTGTGCGAGCGTCGTCAGCCGATGGCTGATAATAAAGGTCGTCGCCTCTCGCTTGGCAATCGCAAGAGCCCGGCGGATTCGCGCGTCGGTCTCGGTGTCGACGGCGCTCAGGCTGTCGTCGAACACGAGGATCGGCGGTTTCATGACCAGCGCGCGGGCGATCGCAACGCGCTGCTTCTGACCGCCGGAGAGCGTAACGCCGCGCTCGCCGACCGCCGTGTCGTAGCCGGACTCGAACCGTTCAATCACGTCGTGCACAGCGGCGGTCTGTGCGGCGTGGTACACATCGTCGTCGGGCGCATCGCGCCGGCCGAGCCGGATATTGTCGCGAATCGTCTTCGCGAAGAGGAACGGCTCCTGCAGCACGAACCCGACATTCCGGCGCATCCACTTCCGGTCGATATGCTTGAGCTCGAGCCCGTCGATACGGATCGAGCCGGAATCGTAGTCGTAGAGCCGGCTGAGCAGGCTCACGAGACTCGACTTCCCGCTGCCGGTCGGTCCGAGCAGCGCGATCGTCGTTCCCGGTTCGGCCCGGAAGCTGATGTCGCGGAGAATGGGACGATCATCGTACGAGAAGCTCACATTGCGGAACTCGATTGCACCGCGGATCTCGGGCGTCAGCGACTCCGAGGCTACATCGTTCGTCGAGTTCGATTCTCGCGGCACCTCGAGAATGTCCGCCATGCGCCCGAGGGCGACCGTCGTTCGCCCCATGTCGGCGAGAATGCGACCCATCTGTCGGATCGGGAAGAGGAGCATCGTCTCCATCGTCACGAATGTCAGCAGGATTCCGATCGTGACTCCGCCGCCGACCGCCCACGCCGAGCCGACGATTACGATCGCGCCGATCTGCGCGAGACTCAGAAAGTCGCTGACACTCCAGTAACCTGCAAGCAGCATGATCAGCCGGTAAACGAGATCGCGATACGCCTGATTGCGGACGTCGAACTTGTCCGCCTCGTACCGCTGTCGTCCGAACGCGCGTACCACGCGGACCCCGGTAAGATTCTCCTGAAGCACCGTCGACAGCGCCCCTTCGGCTTCGTCGGCCGCCTTGAACGCGGTCTGAACCTTGCGGAAGAAGACGAACGCGAACACGAACACCACCGGGATAATTGCCACCGCCACTGCCGCGAGCCGCGCGTGCATGCCGAACATGATCGGAAGCGCAACCGCGGTCATGAAAACCGCGCGCCCGACCTCGACGAACTGAATCGACATAAAGCGCCGGACCGTCTCCACGTCGGAGGTGCAGCGCTGGACGAGATCACCCGTTTCCGCCTTTACGTGGTAGTCGAAGCTGAGATGCTGGAGATGATCGTAGAGCCGCTCGCGCAGGTTTCGCGCCATATTCTCGCTGGCCACCGCAGCGAGCCGCCCCTGCAGAAAGCTGAACACGCCGGCAAAGGTCGTAATCACGACGATCACAACCGAGATCATCCACAGGCTCTCCCGCAGCGCGCTCCGACCGCCGACCGAATCGATCACCTGCGCGATACTCCCCGGCAGGACCGCCGGCTCGCCTCCGAGCACACTGTCGATAGCGAAGCGCACGATCACCGGCGCGGCGTAGCTCGCTACCGCGGCGAACCCGACACACACGATTGCGAAAACGTAGGTTTTTCTCGAGCCCGACAGGCTCTCCATTAACAACTTGAATGAACGCATACAACCTCATGAACAAACACTACAAACGAACTGAACCGCACACGCACCGACACGCCCGGTCCTGCCGGACGGCAGGCGGCGAACACGACAGGCGGCCGGACACTCGACAGAGCCCCATCCCGGATGGACAGAGCCCCATCCCGGATGGACAGAGCCCCATCCCGGATGGACAAAGCTCCATCTCGCGTGGACGCAACTCCACCCCCGACCGCGTGCCCGCGTCTACGGCGCAAGTGGTGAGGATACGATTCGAATGTCGCTGGCTGATTAGCTGGGCTGGAAGTGGATTCGGTGCGCGGTAACCGACCGCGCCGAATCAAGGCACAACGAAGCGTCTAACTTCCGGTCAGGACACCCGACTCCTCACGTTGTCGCGCAGACGGCAGGACATACAGATCGGCCTGCGGCCCGTCATCGGTGAACGCAAATGCCTGATACTTTTCCATCTTCCCGCCTCCGTTAATGATTCGTCGGATGAAGTTGCAGCAGCATATACTCGCAGTACGCATTAGTCAAGAACCCGTCCACGCCGCTGTCCACGCCGTCCGAGCGTAGATTCCCACCCTCCACGCTCGGACCATCACCCGACTAAAATGTCAGGCTGATGCCCGACTCGATGGTGTGAAGGTGAGCACGCTCCGACTGCAGGAACATGCCTCCGGCGAAGATCGCGAATCTCCCCAGATGAACGTTGAGCCTCCCCTCCAGCTGCCCGAAGGTGATGCCCTCGTACCCCTGAAAACCGCCGCGCAACTGCATCGAGATCGGGGAAAACGGATACGAGCGGAGCTGCAAGCCGAGCGCTGCGCCCGACAGGTCGAGGATTCCCCGCAGGAAGGCGGCCTTTCCGTATATCGACAGACTGAAATAATCGTGCTGCGCGATAGAAATATCGACGCCCGCGGTGCTGATCCACAGTTCTTCGTCCCCATCCACGATAACGCGCGTGTCGAGATCCGGACCGAAATGAGGGATGATGCGCCCCTGCAGCGACGCGAAGCCGCCGTACTTCAGGTCGGCCGGCCGCGCAGGGAGACCCGAACCGAGTCCGGCCGCCGCAATTTCGAACCAGTACCCCTTCTCCCGGCCGGCAACACCGTTCCGGCTGTCGGAGCCGAGCGGAGACCGCGGTATATTGTAGATGAAGTTCCGGTCGACTACCGCCGGGCCGGGACCGCTCGGATCGTACGGATAGCTACCGTACGTGACCCTGCTGTTGTGATCGCTCCACAGGACAATCGTCACCTGAACCAGGAGCGATCCCAGCGAGTCTCCATTATCCGAGTCCTCGGAATCACCGTTTTCTTCCTCGTTATCCTCCGCCTCGTCGTTCGATTCCTCGTCCTCCGATTCTTCGCCCTTTTCGCCTTCGGCTCGCTCCGCTTCGACGCCCTCCCGGAACTCATCGAGACCAAAGAGACGAACGGACAACCCGACAAGCAGGATCACGAGGAGAAATGGAACAATGCGTGTTTTGAACATCATCGCTCTGGCGCCCCCTAACCGAAAAAACGCGCCGAGATCGACGCCGACGTCAAGTCCGGAAGCTACCGAAACCGGCTCCCTACCGAAAATGTAGCCCCCCTTTCTCCGGTGCGCAAGCGATAATCAACCACCGCAAAACCTTGCCCCCGGCGGATCCGTGTGCTATATTCATTGCATATGCAAGTATATGATGTTGTTCTCATCGGAACCGGCCAGGCGACCGGAACTCTGGTTTCCTCACTTCTCGAGGATGGCAAATCGATCGCGGTGGTCGAAGGCGACCGCGTAGGCGGCTCGTGCGTCAACTGGGGCTGCACCCCGACGAAGACGCTCGTAGCAAGCGCCCGTGCCGCACACATGGCGCGGCGCGGGGACGATTTCGGGGTTCGTGTCTCCGACTTCTCCGTGGATTACTCGCGAGTCCACGAACGGGTCGACGCAATGCGCATGCCGGCGACCGAAGGATTCCAGAAATGGCTCGAGCAGGCGACCGACTTCTACAAGGGGTGGGCCTCGTTCGTCGACGACCGGACGGTGGAGGTTGGAGACCGGCAGTTCCAGGGCCGCGAGATAATCATCCATACCGGCACGCGTGCCCGGAATCCGGCGTTTCCGGGAATCGATACCGTTCCCTGGCTCGACAACAAGGGAATCCTCGATCTCACCGAGCTTCCGACGCATCTTCTGGTGATCGGCGGCTCATACATCGGCCTCGAGTTTGCCCAGGCGTTTCGGCGACTCGGCAGCGAGGTCACCGTCATCCAGCGATCCGATCGATTGGTCACGAAGGAGGGTGCCGACGTCGGCACGATGGTACACGACGCACTCACCGACGAAGGGATCTCGATCGAATTGAACACCCGGATCGAGCGCCTCGAGACCGCAGACACCGGGGTACGTGTTCGATTCACGCGCGAAGGCGAAGCCGGATCGGTCGAAGGCTCGCACGTGCTCGTGGGCATCGGGCGAATGCCGAACTCCGACACGCTGAATCCGGCAGCCGCCGGAGTCGAGGTCGACAGCAAAGGATTCATTACGGTTGATGATCACACCCGCACCACCGTTCCGCACATCTATGCGGTGGGCGACGTGAACGGCCGCGGCGCATTCACGCATACCTCGGTTCACGACGGGCAGGTTGTGCTCGATCAGCTCCTCGGCGCGCCGACCGGCAGACAGCCGCGCAAGATCAGCGACCGAACCCCTGTTCACTCCATGTTCATCGATCCACCGCTCGCACGAGTCGGCATGACCGAGAGCGAAGCACGCGCATCGGGGCGCACCGTTCTCATGGCTACCAGGGAGATGAGCAGGATCAACCGGGCCCGGGAAAAGGACGAAACGCGCGGCGTGGTAAAACTGCTCGTCGATGCGGACGACCGCTCGATCCTCGGCGCCACAATTTTCGGCGTCGGCGGCGACGAGATCATCGGCATGCTCGCCTTAGCCATGCAGACCGGACTACCCTACACCGCCCTGCAGGACACCGTGTTGCCGCACCCGACCGTTTCCGAGCTCATACCGTGGATCTTCGACGACTTGCAGCCGCTGGAGTAGGGGTGCCGAACGGAAACGCAAACGCTATAGTGACAAGGTAGCCCGATTTCAGGGAGACTCCAAGCGCATGGCGAGCGTACCAACGATCGAAGACATGCAGGTGATTCCGGTCGCGGGACACGACAGCATGTTGCTCAATTTGAGCGGCGCTCACGCTCCGTTCTTCACCCGAAACATAGTCATTCTCACCGATGAGGCCGGGAACACCGGAATCGGTGAGGCTCCCGGCGGGGAAAAGATCCGGGCAACGCTCGACGATGCGATCCCTCTGCTTCGCGGAGCATCGATCGGAGAGCACAAGAACGTAATGCGAAAGGTGAAGAACAGTTTCGCACAGCGAGATTCCGGCGGGCGGGGTCTTCAGACCTTCGATCTGCGGACAACGGTCCATGCGGTTACAGCTATCGAATCGTGCCTTCTGGATCTTCTCGGAAAGCATCTCGATGTTCCGGTTGCCTCCCTTCTTGGCGAGGGAATGCAGCGTAGCACTGTCGACGTATTGGGATACCTGTTCTACATCGCAGATCCCGGCAAGACCGATCTGCCATACCTGCGTGAGTCTGACTCGAATGTTTCATGGTACCGCATTCGCCGCGAAGAGGCGCTGACAGCGGAGGCGGTTGTCAGATTGGCGGAGGCAGCTCGGGAGCTCTACGGGTTTCGGGATTTCAAACTGAAGGGCGGTGTTTTCCACGGAATCGAAGAGATGCGAGCAGTACATGCATTAAAGGAGCGATTCCCGGATGCGCGGATCACCATCGATCCCAACGGTGCGTGGGCCCTGCATGAGGCAGTCAGTTTATGCTCCGACATGCATGGTGTGCTCGCCTATTGCGAGGATCCGTGCGGCTCCGAGAACGGGTTTTCCGGGCGAGAGATTCTGTCGGAGTTTCGAAAAGCAACCGGGCTTCCAACCGCCACGAACATGGTTGCAACCGACTGGAGGCAGCTGCAACATTCGGTCTTGCTCGGCAGTGTGGACATACCGTTAGCCGATCCTCACTTCTGGACCATGGCCGGCTCGGTCCGTGTCGGACAGTTGTGCAATGACTTCGGTCTGACCTGGGGCTCGCATTCGAACAATCACTTCGACGTTTCATTGGCGATGTTCTCGCACGTGGCCGCCGCGGTCCCGGGCCGGGTAACCGCAATCGACACTCACTGGATCTGGCAGGAAGGCTCGGAACGGCTCACCAGGGTTCCATTGAAGATCCGGAACGGGCAGATCAAGATCCCGGATCGCCCCGGATTAGGAGTCGAGCTCGATATGGACAGGGCTCGCGAAGCGAATGAGCTGTACACATCGCATGGACTCGCCGGACGGGACGATTCAGCAGCTATGCAGTATCTGATCCCGGGATGGGAATTTGATAACAAGAAACCATGCCTCGTTAGATAACAACCTCTCCCGAAGCATTGTGTAGGAGCTCGAGCAACGGAGTCTCACGTCACGACGCCGGAGTTCCAGATGTTCACCACCGAGTATCCGACCTTCTCGCTGTAGGTACGCGCGCCTCCGGCGCACGCGACGACCTGCTCAAAAATGAACCGCCCAACCTGCTCGACGCTCGTTTCGCCGTCGGCGATCGAACCGGCGTTTATCTCCATGTCTTCCATCTTTTCGAACGTTTCGCTGTTGCTGACGACCTTTATCCACGGTATCAGGATCCCCCCGAAACAGCTCCCGGCACCGGTCGAAAAAACGCCAACGATAGCGCCGCCGGCCGTCTGACCGGTCGCCGAGGCCGGATCGTACGCAGGACTGTTCATGAATCCCAAACCTTTCCCGGTAATCCGCTCCGCATAATCAACCACCCACTCGAGCGCCGTCGTCCCGCCCTTCGCAACCGACCCAAGTGACTTCTCCGCGATCGTCGTGAGCCCTCCTTCCTTGTTCCCGTGCGCCAGGTTCGCTTGAGCGTTTCCGTCGCCGCGTTCGAGGTACTTCTCGTACCACGCTACGTGATCGAGATACGCCTGCGCGACCTCCCGCGTACGCGCGCGCCGAGTGAGCAGGTGCCCGGCGCCGAACGTCTCGGTCGTTTCGCCGATAAACGTCGCTCCGCCACACCGCACAATGAAATCCGACGCGTAGCCTATCGCGGCGTTCGCGGTGAAACCACTTACGGCGTTGCTGCCGCCGCACTGCGTGGCGACGATCAACTCCGCCGCGGGAATGAGGACGCGTCGGCGCCTGTTCGCTCGAGGAAACAGGACGTTCTCAACGTATCGTAAAATCTTCTCGACGGTTGGCCACGTTCCGCCCTCTTCTTGAATCGTTATCGACGGGAACTCGCTGTCGTCGGTCTCCTTCGCATTCTCGACCGCGACTACCCGTTCGCTCCCGAAAACGAGTGCGGCCTGGCTCTTTTCGCAACCGAGTTGGACGACTACCCTGCCACCGACGTTCGGATGATCGAGTAGATTCCTCATCGTGAGATTCTGCCGCATATGCCCCGGACTCAACGCGACGACCCCACAGCCGCTGTCGTGTGTAAGCCCGATAACGCCGTCGACGTTCGGAAATCTGCGCGAAAACCACTCGCTGCGGCGATTCAGTTCGTCGACGACCAGCTCGACGACACGCGCCGAGCAATCGACCATGCTGGCGATGACGATGTAGTTCCGCGTGCCGGCTCGTCCGTTACGATCGCGGAACCCGGCGAAGTAACGATCGTCAACCGCAGGCAGACTCTCGGGCGGGGTCGGTTCAGTCGCTACGCGCGATTGCTCGAGCAGAGGCCCCATCGCCAAATTGTGGCTGTGGATCCACTCCCCGGGCTCGACCCGCTGCGTCGTGTAACCGATAATCTGGCCGTACTTGACCACAGGAGACTCGGACGCGATTGCCGCAACCGAGACCTTGTGGTACCGCGGTATTTCTTCGACGACGCTCGCCCCACGCACGGTGTCGCCTGGTTCAAGCTTTCGCAGAGCGATCGCAACATTGTCTGTGCCTTCGTGGAGGATTATCGAACTGTTCGTCGTGCTGTCGTCCATATGCCGCCTTTTTCAGTCACGACAGAATACGCGAACCACACGCCGGAGTTCAACGAGAACGGCTCGAGGCGTTTGCGTCGTTGCGCACCTGCGGCGGCGTCTCGCTTGTGCGAATCATACTGAAATCCTGACTAGCATCCGGTGAGAAGATCTACGGGTGAACCAATTGGATCTTCTCGCGCAAGTTGGGGAAACGATTTCGTTTCGGATTCAACAGGTTCGTCGGCTACCGAGTATCTCGATAATCCTCAACGCGTTCTCACAGAAGAAATCCACCGTGTGACCGACAATCTCGTGGTAGGGCGGAGTGTCGTCGAGAGCCGAGATCCGATTACCGACGTCATCCCATGCGCGCACCGCGATCGCCGTATAACAATGAATGTCGCTGATACCCGCTTCGATAGAGTGCCGATATTGCTCAGCCGTCAGCCCGGAGCCACCGTGCATTACAATCGGGATATCGACCAGCGAACAGATTTCTCGAACCCGGTCGTAGTCGAGCTCCGGCAGCGTCGCGTAAGTCCCGTGGGCATTGCCGAACGATACTGCGAGCGAATGGACGCCGGTGCGGGCGACGAAGTCGACCACGGCCTCCGGCTCGGTAAGCAGTGCTTCGACCGGTGCCTGCGTACGAACCGCCGAGCCTCCGACCGCTCCCAGCTCCGCCTCGACGGCTACTCCAAACGCATTCGCGACGCGCACAACCTCGGCAGTGCCGGCCACATTCTCCTCGTACGGAAGCTGCGAGCCATCGAACATAACCGACGAGACTCCGAGGCGAATCGCCCGCACGATCATCTCGAAATCGGCGGTGTGCTCCAGCTGCGTAGCGACAGGGACCGCGGCATGCTCGGCGGCGCTGACCGTTACCGGCAACGCGATTTCCAGGGGAATCATCGGGAGCACCTCGGGTGCGAAACCGAAGGCCAACGGCGACCGAAGTTGTTCGGCGGCCCGAAGCTGTCCCACGACCAACTCTGTGGTGCCGCCGAGGAGGTGCGGAATAGCATAGCCGCCCCTGCGGGCGGCACGCTGCAAAACGTCGATTCGAACGTGACTCATTCAGCAATTGTACCAGAACCCGCTCGGAACCGACTCTGGCGGTCGGTGGGGCGGCCGACTCTGTCGGCCGCCCATTACCACGAACATACGCGCATTGAGGCGCATGTCCGATGTGTGGGTGGATATACGGAGCCGTAAGGTTAAAGGTCAAGCTCCGCCCGCAGCTCACCCGACAGCCGCTCGAGCTCGTCGGTCATCGCTTCTACAGCGTCGTCGACCGACCATCCTTCGTAGGCGACCCTCTGCACCGCCGTGGCGTACACATCACTTCCCCACACCGCATCGATCAGCGGGTTGAGAATCCACGTCTCCTGAGGCGCGTCGTACTCCGGTTTAATACCGCCTGCATGGAAGATCTGGTTATATGCCACCTCGGCAGATGGGAATACCTCGTTGAACAGCGCGTCGCCGTACATCTGGAACGATTCGGCAGTCGACTGCTCGGCGAGCTCCCATTCGGCCTCCGTCTTCGGCGGATACATCCCCGGCTCCATATTCGTCAACTTGATGGAGTTCTCCGGACGGAAGATGTACTCGATCCACGCCTTGGACGCTTCAATGTTCTCCGATTCCGACCACAACGATATGTACCGTCCACCCTGCTCGGTCACGTGCATCTGCGGACCGGCGGGGAATATCACGATATCGGTGACATCGAGCAGATCGGGATTCTGTCGGCGAATGAGATCGGCGCCGTTCCACAGAAAGAGCATCGCCGTTCGACCGGCCATGTATGCTTC